>CAIXSY010000407.1 GCA_903922175.1 uncultured delta proteobacterium
AGCCAAACACATTCAAAGAAACACAGTCAAACCGGAGGTTTGTCCAAAATGTATTCAACGCTCGCATTTCATCAAAAGCTGTCGGGATTTCCCAAATTTCAAATGTGTTTGGCTAGAATCTCGCTTCGAAAATGCAACTCATCTAGTACACGTTTCATGGGGCAAGGAATCTAGCCGCAGCCTGTCACGTCATAGCTTCAACCGCTACGCCGAGCAACGGCGGAAGGCAATGCCAAGGGGGATGAAGTTGCGCGAAGGGTACGAAAATAGAGCACATACTTCCACAACTGCTCCATAACAAGGGTAGAGGGGGGCTGACGCGGTTGTATATAATTTAGTGCCATGCGTCAGAGTTTTGATGTTTTCACAATCATCTCAATGGGTTAGCAGCATGCGTGGCTGGTTGGCCTATCGCGGACTGGTGGGCCTTGCCTGCCGCGAAAACTTCAACAAAATCAACCCCGACTATGTCGCCAGGACCATCCAACGCTTCTCACACTCCCAGTTCTATAAGTCCCCAATCTCAAATACATTTGATTACGCTCGCGATCCGCGCCCGCTTACCTGTAAGCACGCGCTAATGCGCATCTGGGAGCTCTCTGAAGGCCAGGCCAACCTCCAAACCCAACTCTGCTTCAAATGGCATCGTGTTATGGCGATGTGCAATATCCTCTATTCAAACTTTGATGATAACGCGCGCCAAGAGGCGGCGCGCAGTTAGCCAATCACTTCCTCCATTGTAAGGGTCTCACTGTCACACTAGACTAGTTCCTGTCGGCAAAGGGGGAAAATAGCCAGGAACTATCCTGAGCCAAAAACCACTTCGAATAGTACCACGCAGTTACGCGGCGACTTGTCCTACGTAGCACTTGCCGCAAGGCAAGGCGAAGTGGGAAGGATCTCCGAAGCTTGAATTGCCGGACATGCACTAGACTGGCATTGCACCCTACAGGAGAAATTTTTATGTTTAAAAGCCTGCTTCCCAAGACTACGGACTTTGTCGCCTTCTTCGAAGAGCACGCGGCGCTCACCGTTAAGGCCTCGCAAACCCTGCTTAGTCTGTCCCGTGACGGTGCCGAGATCAACAGCGTCGCTGCACAGATTAAAGAGCTTGAACATGCGGCCGATAAGATAACTCACTCCTGCCTCTCCGCGCTGCAGCGCACTTTTATTACCAACTTCGACCGCGGCCACATTCAGGCGCTCATGCATAAACTAGACGACGTCATGGATTCAATTAACGACGCCGCCTCACGCCTTGCCCTGTATGAGATTAAAAGTCTACGCCCCGAGACCGCTGCCCTCTTTGAGAAGGTGCACGAGGGGGCTCAGGTGATGCTCGAAATGGTGCACGGCCTGCGAAACTTAAAAGCAGAGAGCGCCATAAATGAAACCTGTATCCATATTCATCGTGTTGAGAATGAAGCCGACGATCTACTGCGCAGCGCCCTAAAACAACTCTTCACCCTCGATACAGCGCCACTGCTCGTAATCAAATGGAAGGAGATCTTCGAGCACCTCGAGCGCGCCACGGATCGCTGCGAAGATGTGGCTGATATCGTCTTAAGCATCGTCGTCGAGGCCTCATAAAACTCCCATGGACACATTTACTCTCGGCATGGTCATCTTTACCGTCGTTCTCGCTCTCTGCTTTGACGTGATCAATGGCTGCCACGACGCTGCCAACTCAATCGCCACGATTGTTTCAACCCGAGTTCTCTCACCGCGAGCAGCCGTGCTGTGGGCGGCGTTTTTTAACTTCGCGGCGATGCTCGTCTTCGCCCCCAAAGTTGCCGATACAGTTTCAAAAATCGTCGAGGTCCGTCCCAACGATCCGATCTTTGTCTATATCGTTCTGAGCGCCCTCATCGGAGCCATCGTCTGGGATCTCCTCACCTGGTGGTGGGGCCTGCCGACCAGCTCTTCCCACGCCCTCATCGGAGGACTTATCGGTGCCGCAATGGCATTTAATGGCTTCGAAGTAGTACGCTGGGAGAAGGTAGTTCCCGTGATCGAGTTCATCCCCCTAGCGCCGCTCATCGGTGTTGCGCTCGGCTTTATTTTCATGCTGGCCCTCTATTGGATCCTGCGTCACTACCATCCGCAACGAGTTGACACCCTATTTCGCCGCGGTCAGCTTTTTTCAGCCGCACTCTACTCTCTTGGCCATGGCGGCAACGACGCTCAAAAGACGATGGGCATAATCGTCGCCCTTTTTGTTGCCGCGGGCTGGTTTACGCCGCAGACCTACCTCTCATTGACGGAGTGGCGAACGTTGTGGATCGTCCTTGCCTGTCACGCAGCCATGGCACTCGGCACTGCACTCGGCGGCTGGCGTATAGTTAAAACAATGGGGATGAAGATCGCCAAACTAAAACCCGTGGGCGGATTTGCCGCTGAAAGCGCCGGTGCCGCAACGTTATTTCTAGCTACCGCCCTCGGCGTTCCCGTTTCCACAACCCATACCATCACCGGGGCGATTGTCGGCGTCGGCTCAACAACCAGCTTCTCCGCCGTTAAGTGGGGAGTCGCGGCGCGTATCGTCTGGGCTTGGGTGCTCACTATCCCCTGCTCAGCGTTTATTGCGGCGGTCAGCTTTTGGGTCGTTAGAGCCCTACTAGGCTAGCGAGGCGCGGCCTCAGCCGACGAGCGTTAAACCGACCCGTACAGGCGCCTCCTACTTCTGTAATCCGCTCAGCGATCTGCCGTCAGCTTTCTGCTGACTGCATCTGCTGCAGTTACGGTCTCAGCCGACGGCCTTAGCCGTCTTGTCCTACGTAGCACTTGACGTCAGCGTTAGTCGATGAGGGGCGAGTCGGTACCAGGAAAGACTCTATCGAAAGTCTATCAGGCCGCGCTGCTACGGCGCCACCTCAAGCTCCTTGGTCACCCAGCGAAACTCACCATTATGAAACTCCTTAAGCTCAGGTAATCTTCCACACGCATGAGGACCTGAGCATGGCCGAAGCTTTGTCCGATCTATTTTCACGTTGCGGAGCACAGCTGCAGGAATATGCCATCTTCTCCGACCAGGAAGATCTTGAATTCACCAATTTCCTTCCGCTTTTCAATCAGCATCCCCAGCTCAAGCTACGAGACGATGGATCGTTTGGGGCTCAACTTGCCCAACGCAGCTTCCCGTCGACGGCGTCTTTTACGCCGGGACCGTACATGGGGCCTATGATCTAAGCGCCTATTTTTTTCCCGCACGCCGCAGGATCTGAGTCGTCACATGCAACTCGCGCGTGACACCTTCGGCGCGCAGGTACTTCGCACTGATCTCTTGAGGTATGACCTTGTGCACCACTGGTGCCAGTGCACAAAGGCCGTCTGTGACGTTCTGCAACGGAGTTTGCGATGAGCAGCAGTCGAATCTGTTGAATTTTAGGCCCTCTCGGTTATGTAGTTAAAGGTATAAGTTGGGGGCTGGTAAAGTTATTCTACATTCGGGATTAGGCCCTCATTTAGGAGAGAAGAATCTCCGCCAGCTCATCCGGCGCTGAAAGCATGGCATCATGACTGGCATCGAGTATCTGCGTACGCCCTCCCAAACGGCGGGATGCCTCCGTACAAACCTCCTGAGTTAATACGGCATCACGCGCACAGATGATGTAACGGCGAGCCATAGGAATATCGTCATAGGACACCTTTACAGCGTCGAGATAGATCGACAACGGTTGCGCTGAAAGCTGCTGATATAACTTCTTTGCCTCGCTTTCAGAGAACTCCGAAAAAAACAACTCTCGGGCTCTCTCATAGGGAAACATGATACTTTTATCTGACCTCTCGGCGGCCATCTTCCGGTATAGCGCATGACGATCTTGTGGAATGTAGCGCATTGCCTCCTCACCCTTATCCAATACGAGGCCCGCAAGATAGACGACCTCTTCAATCAGCGGAGCGCAGGCCAGCGCCACATCGGGCAGTATCACTCCTGCCAGCGAATGACCAACAAGAGTAAACTGTTCAGCGGGGAGTTGCTTAATGAAATTCACCGCAGCGGCAACGTACATCTGACGGTTCACGCTGGCCTTAGGCGTCGTATCGTTGCCCTGCCCCGGCAGATCGAGAGCAAACGCCCGCGCTCCTCGCCGGCGAAGCGCCTCCTGGAGTTTCGCCCAGCACCAAGCTCCATGCGAGCCACCGTGAATAAGTAGGAAAGATTTCATTGTCCTCATTTCGTAACGACTCGCTCCCTTCGCAAGCTACGCAAATAACCCCAGCAAAACAACCCTTGTGAGAACCGATGACGCTGACGTCCAAGGTCTAACGCCGGACGTCTAACGTCGACGTTTTACGTCCGGCGTAAGACGTTTGACGTCAGCGTTAGCCGATTAGAGGCGAGCAGTTACCTCATTTCTATGGAGACATCGGAGACGAGGTACTCTCCACCTTTTTCCAGCCCCAAACTCCATTACCAAAAACGCGCCCGTAAAAAAACTGCTGCTGGATAGTTTTCGGGTCAAACAACGATGGCCCCCATCTGCCGGAGACCACCTGTGGATCAAAGCCCATCAGACCAAGCAGCGTCGGAAAGATTTCGAAGTGCGTTGCGCGGTCTTTCTTGGCTACGGCGGCTGCCTGGGCCCGGGCCAAAAGGTCCGGGCTCGAAGCGAGGATTAACAGAGGCACGATCCCCTCAGCCATCAAAGCGCTCTCATCCGCGCAGTGTGTTGCCGGATGATTGGGCTCAACGATATTCTGCCCATGGTCAGAGGTGTAGATAATTATATAGTCCTGCCCAGCAAGTACAGGGAGGAGTTGGCGAAAGAACTCATCTACGGTCCAGCGCACGGCATTATAATAGCTGTTGAGCGCCCTTGGTCGATCGTGGAGCGCCTCGCCGCGCTCAAGTGTCGGGGTGAAGATACGTTGTGATTGCGGGTATTGCTTCTCATAGGGGACATGCGCCCCCATCTTCACCGCGAGGACAAAGGCCGGTGTGCCAGAGGCAACGACATCGGAGATCGAATCCACAATGAAGCAGTCGCCAGACTTCAAGCACTCCTGCTCTCGATACATAAAGTAGCGCTTGTCGATATGCTCCAGATCAAAGCGCGTCATAAAATCCTGTAGGTTGCCGCCCTTGCGCTGACCCTCGAGATAAACGCTGCGATAGCCTGCCGTGCGGGCGAACTGATAGATGCTCGATGCATGTAGAGAGCGCTCCGTGGTATCGGGCAGATCTGTAGGAGTCAGTCCATTGCGAAGAATCAGGTTACTTCCAGCACTACAGTTAGTCGACGACGAAGCAAAACCGAAGTTTGCTAATGGTACGGTCTTAAGAAACGGCGTCGTCTCCAGCGTGCTGCTATTTATACTCAAAGCGTCGCCGCGAATACTCTCGTCAATCAGAAAAATTATGTATTTGGGGGATCGGTCCCTGCGCGATGTAATGCTGACCTGAGTTCGTGGTCCATAGTACCGATGAGCGAGCATTTTCTTGACGAGCAATACCGGCGCCGAGAAAACGGTCGGGTAAACAATCGGCATCTCATTTCGCCTTCCGCCAGCAATGAGATATATTCCCAACGTGAGCGGAAGCAGCACCCAAAAACTGTGACGCAAACGTGGGTGCGGCAAACGCATGAGTAACGCGATGACAACCAACAAAACCACACCTATCCAAAGCCCCGGCAGGAAGGTCGCCTGGTATGTCTCAAATGCATCACCTGCGTGAGCGGCCTCCTCCTGTGCAAGGTCCAGGTCAAACAGGCTCATCGGTCGCAGCATTACTTTGGCATAAGCGCTATGCAACGTCGTCAGACCGATGAACACCACAGCCGCTACCCAGCGTATAAGTCGATTCTGGTGCCATAGTATTGAAAGGATAGTGCTTGCACAGAGAATCTGGAACGAGAAACTAAAAAGAAGGAAACCATAATGCGGTTGATAATAGTAAGCTTTTAGAGCCGCGGGCCATTCGGCGACGAAGGGATCGGCGTACGAGAGGAGAAGAAGGAGGACAGCTATCCCGACGAGGAAGCTGCGTCTGATAGGTATCCTCGATAGAAGAGAGAGGGGCCTAAACATGCTAAGTTACCTTTGGGACATACAAGGCGTGGTTACTGCTTAACAACTCTGAATAAAGGGTCTTCCCGGGATTGCTCAATAAGTCTGGTGGCTTAATAACTCGTGAGGTAACTACTCATTAACCCCGGGCGAACAGCTCTTGCTTGAACTTGCACTTGAACTGCACCTGATTCCTGTACCCGCTCCTTTTCCTATTCCAATCAAGAGGATAAGGGGCAGGCGCAGGAATCGGGAAC
>CAIXSY010000408.1 GCA_903922175.1 uncultured delta proteobacterium
CGCGACGGCTTCCGCTGCCGTCTGTTTCGTCCCGTCGCGGGTGATTTTATTAATTTCTTGCCTATTTTCACCTCAAGAAAAGTAGCTTTTCGAAAACAGGGTCTTTCCGGACAGGCTCTAAGTAGTGACGGAAGCAGCCTGGCATAAGAAAAAACAGGGTGTATCTAACTTTCTGATTTTATGTAATAAAATTATGGCTTTTTGCGGGAAAACGTGGGTAAAAAACGACCGCCATGTGTGATAATTAGCCGAGATATATAGCGATTCCTTGTATTTCCCGTGCACCTGCACAGGTTGTTTTTTAGACCTTTTTACCCACACAAAAGCGCGAAGAGCCTTTTCTCTTATGCCAGGCTGCTTTCGAGTGTACTTTGCTCTGCTTGTCTGCACGCTATTGGAGCGAAAGGTCCGTTCGCCACCTAAGCTTTTTTTGCGTCAAAACTTTTTGCGGACGGTATAGCTTTAAGCATGGTGATATCGCCACTTAGCACCGCCAGAACTCCGCCGACGACACTCGCTGCCATCATCGAAAAGAGCCAGAGGGCGGCACAGAGTACGGCAACGGGTGGACTCATGTAGGTGGGCGTAAAGAGCATCACGTAGAGGCCCTCGCGCAGTCCGACGCCCATCCAGCTTAAGGGGAGGGTGGTGACGATATTGGCGATCGGCAGCGCAGCAAATAGGTACAGCCATGGAACGTTAATGTCCATCGCGCGGAGCATGCATCCCAGGACGCCAAGCTGCATGATATGAAACGCTAGCGCCAGGGCGACGACTTGAAGCAGGACGGCAATGTCGCGCGGAAAGGCTTTTTCAGCTTGGCCGATGAATTTCCCGACTCGTGGTAAATGTTCTAGGCGTTTAAGGATGTGCGGAATAGAAAACCAGAGCATGATTCCAGCGACGACGACGGCGGCGGCAATAAATATGTAGGAATGTGCTTCGCCGGGCAAGACCACAAAGGACGCAGCCACAACACCGATGGCAGCCAGCACCCCTAACCCCAAGAGGCGATCGGCGGCTACGCTCGCCAGTGCGACGGCATTTGAAGCGCCGCTGGCGCCGCAAAGTAATGCTGCTCGTAGCAGATCTCCTCCGACAGTTCCAAGACCAAAAGCATTGGCAAATGATCCGACGAGCGTGGCCGTAAACACCCGCGAGAAGGTGACTGACATACCACCGGCTCGGACGAGACAGCGCCAGCGTAGTGAGCTAAGCGCCAGCGATCCGAGGTAACCGAAAGCTCCAATCAGGAAGACGCGGGCCGGCACATCGCGCAAAAGATGCAAGACGTCGTGCAGATTGACGCGCAGCGAAACCAGCAGGATCATGCCTGCGCTAATAAGGAGCTTAATATAGGTTTTAACGAGCTTTGAAGTCACAGTGTTTGGTTTCTTCCCTCTCTGAGTCTAATCAAGCTTAGCGCAAAAGAAGCCTGATTTGGAATAGCTTCCCTTTCATTGTACGCAAAGCTCGGATATAACGTAGGCTTGGTCTGTCCGTCTGTAACTGCTCAATAATCCCGGGCGACCCGTGCACCTTGCACCTGCACGGGAAAAACATTTACCCGGACTTAATGAGTAATTATGTCCATCCTACCCCAGGAGCACGCTTATGGAGAACACCAGTAATCGTCTTGAGCAGCTTGCCTTAGTCGCCGTAAGTATCTTGTTGGCGATCGGCTGTTTACTCATACTGAGCCCCTTTGTCTCGGCCATACTGTGGGCCTTAATTCTCGCGCTTGCCACCTGGCCGGCCCTAGGCTGGTTGGAGCGCCGTTTGAAGATCCGGCGTACCGCGGCGGCACTATTGATGACCCTATTTTTCCTGCTCGCCTTCGTCGCCCCCCTGGCCATGGTAAGCTGGAATTTGGCCGACAATGCGCGTGATCTCTTAGATTCGGCGCGTACCATGATCGATAAGGGACCGCCTGCCCCTCCGGCATGGATCGCCAAGATCCCGCTTGGTGGTCTGTGGGTTGAAAAACGCTGGAATGAGCTGCTGGCCGATCGTCCGCAGATGATCGCCAATGCGCAGCAGCTCTTGAGCCCTGCTAAAAACATTCTTATCACCAGTGGGGCCTATCTTGGGCAGGCAGTTTTCCACTTTCTGCTTAGTTTGCTGGTCCTATTCTTTATTTACCGTGACGGAGAGTCTTTTTTTAAGCGGATTCAGGTCGGTGCTTCCAAGATAGTCGGGGAACGTTCGCACAAACTATTAAGAGTGGCTGGGGATACTCTGCAAAGTGCGATCTACGGCATCGTCGGAACAGCGTTCGCCCAAGGAGTTCTGGCAGGAATCGGGTTTTGGATAGCGGGGGTTCCAACTCCCTTGCTCTTGGCTGCTTTTACCTTTGTTCTCTCGCCGGTGCCGGTCGGCCCACCGTTGTTGTGGGGTGGCGCGGCGCTGTGGCTTTTCTATGGTGGATCGGGCACCTGGGCGATCTTCATGCTTCTCTGGGGGATCTTGGTGGTGAGTTCGGTCGACAATTTTCTAAAACCGTACTTGATGAGTCGAGGCTCTAATCTACCGCTGGTTCTCATCCTTCTAGGGGTGATGGGCGGCGCGCTTGCATTCGGCGCTCTCGGTGTTTTTCTTGGGCCCGCCCTACTTGCCGTGGCTTATACCGTGCTTGGTGAATGGAGCGAGGAGAGTGCGGCATGAGCACCACTCTCGGCAGAGACTTTTGGACAAGGTGTGGCGCGTTGCTGTGCGCACTAGGTGTTTCGTTTGGCGCCTTCGGGGCGCATGCTCTGCGTGGAGTGATCGGTGCCGCAGACATGGCTATCTGGGAGAAGGCGGTTTTTTACCACCTGCTGCATGCCGTGGCACTCACGTTGTTGAGCTTTCAATTTGAGAAGACTTCGCGCTTACGGGCAACTTGTGTCCTTCTTTGTACTGGAGTCGTTATCTTTTCGGGCTCGTTGTACCTATTGGTGCTCACCCAGCAGCGCTGGCTGGGCGCGGTAACGCCGCTTGGCGGAATCTCGTTGATTGCGGCATGGGTTTGGCTGGCGCTGCCAGTGGGTGGGAAGGTGAAGTAGGAGGGTCTGTAATCTGCTATCGGCGATCTGCAATCAGCTTTCTGCTGACTGAATCAGCTGCAGCCAACAGTTCGCTCGACCGTTTGGCGGCTCATCTCTTTTGCCTAATCCGGAGCATGGCCTAAGGGCCAGTGGTCCATAGTGCCGCGATCTGTAATCCGCTATCAGGGATCGGCCGTCAGCTTTCTGCTGACTGCATCAGCTGCAGCTCCGGGCCGCAGCCGACGGCCTACCCCCGCACCTGAAACAAAATCAGCTCCAACGTTAACCCCGGCCCGACGCCCGTCAGGAGAACATAGTCTCCTGGCTTATAGATCTTTTCACGCATAAAGGATTCAAGGACGAAGAGCACCGTCGCCGATGACATATTCCCAACGCGCGAGAGCGTATCCCATGACCAGCGCGTTTGTTCACGCGTAAGGCCGATAGTCTCTTCGAGAAGCTTTAGGATCTTTACGCCGCCGGGATGAAAGAGCCAGTAGCCAACCTCCTTAGGTGTGAGATGGTTACGTTCAAGGAAAGCCGATGCGCAGGCGGGGGCGTTCTGGGAGAGAACTTGCGGCAGCTCGCTCTTTAAGCGTAGGCGCGGGCCATCGTCAAAAGCATCGTACCCCATCTGGTCACGTGTACCCGGGATAAGAAAGGAAAAGGTGTCGACGATCTCAAGCCCTGGTCCTGTGTCAGTCAGAAGCGCGGAGGCCGCACCATCTCCAAAGATGGCGGAGGCAACCACACTCTGCCCGGTATGATCGTCGTTATGAAATACGAGCGAGCACAGTTCAACGGCGCAGGTAAGCACCGCGGCGCCGGGGCGGCAGAGTTTGTGCGCTAGGCGTAGCCCAAAGATGCCGCCGGCGCAGCCGTGCTGATAGACGGGCACACGCAGCGTGGTGCGTTCGAGCCCGAGTCCTTCGAGGATGAGCGCGTCAATGCTCGGGATAGTCGGGACAGAGCAGGATGAGTAGATCAGTGTGCCCACGTCTTTGGCTGCTGTCTGGCCCAATGCGCGTTGTGCCGCATCTATGCCAAGGGCAGGGGCGTACTCTTCAAAGATTGCTGCTCGTTGTTGAAGCCCGCCGAGGGAGAGGATCTCTTCCGGTGAGAGTACGAAGTGGCGCGTGGCGACACCAGCTGAGCTTAGCACTCGGCCAAAACGTGCAAGTGAGTCTGGATCGTTGGCTAGCCAGGTTGCTACCGCGCTTTTGAGGTGTGTGTTGTCGACGCGATGCGGTGGCGATGCGGTGGCGATACGGCGGAGGACAGTCATGGTAAATCCGTTCTTATAAGTGAGCGAGGCACAGCCTCGGAGTGTCGAGTATTCTCCTGCGTACGGGAGACCCATATCCGACAGCAACTATGAAAATGCAACTCATCTGGTATACCTCTCAAGAGTCAAGAAGCCTGCCCTCTCCTGGGCTGGCGCTAATGAGAGGCCCACGTAACCTTCGGCGACAGGGAGCGAAGAGTTACCTGGTAACGCACGGTAACGTCTTTCTTAACCTTGGCGATGAAGATTGAAGGATCGTCAACGCCAAACGAGAGCCAGTTAAAGGTCTTCTCCCCCTCAATCACGTACTGATCACCGTTGCGCCGTAGTGTGTAGGGAAGCTCCATCTGCTGCGTCGTGCTGCGAATCGTCAGCTGCACCGGAATGTTTCCGCTGCAAACGGCTTGGGGCGCATCGAGATGCGACGGTGCACAGAGGTCGGGGACTCCCGCGGCGTGAACTTTTACCTCAGGATAGGTCTTTGCCGCCATGCTTTCCCGAAGCGATTCGTCGCGACTCTCGCTATCGGTATCAAACAAGGCCACCGGAAGCGTAAGATCGAGATTAACTGACTTGGGGTCTTTCGGATTACTTAACCAGCTTTTGCCGCTGAGTTTGCTCGTTTTCCCGTCCACCATGTGCCAGGTGGTATCGACCTTGAAGGTGACGGTCACATTCTCATCACTCAGCTCTTGTGGTAGGTTCCAATACCCCGTGGCACTATCCGCGACCGCGGCGAGTGGTGCTAAGAGAAGGCAGAGAGCGAAAGTGAGAGTGATAGTTGTCTTCATGCTGCGCATATCCTTATGCTCCGAGCGCTTTAGCGCCGATTTTTAGCCCCTGGGTCCAAAAGTGGGTTTTTGAGTTCTCAATCATATCGAGAACGCGGCGTACGCCGTTAATTGCCTGATCGAGTTGGGCATCTGAAACCATGAGCGGTGGGATTAGTTTAATCACCAGGTAGTTGTGACCGGCCATCTGTGCCAAAATTTTCGCCTCTTCGAAGAGCGTTTTGACGAACATCTGTCCAAAAAGTCCCGGATGTGCTTTGTGAAATGCGCCATAGAGGAGTTTTAGTGAAAGCGACTGCGGCGGCTGGAATTCAATGGCGTTGAAAAGGCCGAGGCCGCGTACCTCTTTAATCATCTCGTATTTGCCGATGAGGGCCGAGAGTTCGCGGCGGAATCTTTCGCCGAGTGTGCGTGCGCGATCGCCAAGCTTTTCACTTTCCAAAACATCGAGAGTGGCTAAGCCGGCGCGCATAGCGAGTGAGTTCTCGCTAAAGGTAGAGGCATGCACGAAGGCCTTATCGACGGAGGAATAGACGGCACGGTTGATGTCGTTTCGCATGAGCAGTGCGCTAACGGGGATATGCCCGCCGCTCAAGGCCTTGGCGAGAATGACCATGTCGGGCTCGACGTCGTATTGATGGGAGGCAAGAAAGGTGCCGGTGCGGCACATGCCCGACTGAACCTCATCAAGCACCAGTAAGGTACCGTAACGCTGGCAGATAGCGGCGACCTCTTTCCAATACCCTGGCGGTGGCAGGCGAACTCCACACTCGCCTTGGATCGGCTCGCAGATAAAAGCTGCGGCCTGTTTCTTTCGTAGTGCAGCCTCAAGCGCTTCGAGATCTCCAAAAGGTACTGACCCGGCATCGAGCAGGAGCGGTCCAAATCCTTCGCGCCACCAATGGTTACTCATCAGCGAAAGCGATCCGCAGGTAAGCCCATGGAATCCGCCATCGGCGAAGACTATTAGATCGCGTTTGGTGAAGGCGCGCGCGAATTTAATGGCACTCTCAACACCCTCGCTACCGGAGCTGCCGAAATACACCTTTTCCAGCTTGGGGCCGGCGAGTGTGCATAGGCGCTCGGCTAACTGGCCAGCGAGCGCAGGGATGTGGCTCTGCAGCATCGATGGGCGCTGGCTCTGCAACTCTTCGATCAGCTGCTGTGTCACATAGGGATGGCTGTGTCCAAGGGCGTAGACGCCGTAACCTGAGAGAAAATCAACATAGGTTTCGCCTTCATCGGTAAATAACTCAGCCCCAACTGAACGCACGAAACGTTTGTTGAGTCCGAGCGCTGTCAGTAGTTTTACCCATTGCGGGTTAACAAAGCGCGCGTACTGCTCCTCAATATCTGACCAATTTTTGGCGGCGGCCTCAAGCCGTGGGTTAGGATTAGGCATTGGAACTCCCAAGCAGGTGAAGTTAAAGACCGGCGTTTACCAAACGGGTCCTAGAGAGGATGCTGTAGGCTAGCACTGTTGAAGAATGAAGACCACACAACGATGGTTAGACGAGGAACACCTGGTTTCTATTCACGATCTGCAGCGATTTAGCCAATTGTATCTAGTCAGCGCCATCGGAGGAGGCGCAATAATCGCTGTGTTTCACACGGAGATCCACAGGGGTCTCACGGAGTTACACGGAGGGGATAGTGCTGGGCCCCACCACGCAGCCTCCTGTGGAACTCTGTGGATCTCCGTGTGAAACATATTGTATGCAATGGCAAAGTGCTGAATAGTTACAAAAACTGTAACTAGTCGCCCTCATCGACTAACGCTGACGTAAAGCGTCGAGGTCTGACGTCGACTCGACGGTGCTCGCCGGAGCCCGGCGTTAGACCCTGGACGTCGATGTCATCGGTTCCCAGAAATAGTCATTTTGTTAGGGTTGTAGGCACAGCATGAGGAGGGGGAGAGTAGTTAGCGTTCTTCTTAGGTTCCGTCCCATAGCACTACTGCCTCTTGAAGTGTATACTTGTCTCAGGACGGGACCAAATGAAGTATTCGCACGAAGTCATAGTAGTTGGTGCCTCACTGGCCGGAGCGTCACTTGCCGCAGTCCTTGGGCAGCGGGGCTACCGCGTAGCCTTGATCGATAAGGCACATTTCCCGCGGCCGAAGCCTTGTGGCGAGGGGTTGTCACACATCGGCCTCTCCTTGTTAAAGGAATTCGGAATTTACGATCGCTTGGCGACCCTGCCACAGCGGCCCTATCTCGGTTTTGCTCTTTGGGGCAAGGGGCGTGCTCGTCCTACGGTGATTGATGTTTTAGAAACTATCGGTGTTGGCATCCAGCGTCGGCTGCTTGATAACGCTATCCTCCAAGCGGCGTTGCAGCACCCGTCGGTTGAGTATTTTCCCGGTCTAGAACTGCGCAGTGCGGCGCTCGTCGTTGAGCCAGAAGGTGTCAAGATCGCCAAGCTGCAGGTTTCGGCCCCGCTCATGGTGCTTGCTGATGGGGTACATTCTGCACTGGCTCCCAAGCTGGGCTTCGTTCATCGCAGCTCTTCACCGCGGCGCTACGGGATGCGCCTGGTTTGGCAGGGGACCAGTGATCCGCTTGAGCGCCGCGTTTCGGTATTTGTTTTTGATGAGTATGAGGTGTACTGCACTCCGGTAGGGGCAGGGGCGCTTAGTGTCGCCATCGTCGGGGGCAAGTCCGTAATGCGTGAGATGGCACACAAGCCTGGACAGCTTGAACTTCAAGAGCTTCTTAAGCGCAGAATTGGTTTCTCTGGAGATCTGGCGGAAAGACCGCTTGGGATTGGTCCATTGGGCGCGGTGAGCACGCAGGCTTGGCGCGGACCAGTGCTCCTTGCCGGAGACAGTCTCGAAAGTATCGATCCGCTCGGCGGCATGGGGATGAGTCACGCCTTTGCCTGTGCCAAAGCCGGAGGCTGTGCTCTGCGCCATATGCTTGAAGGTGGATTGCCGCGCGCAGCGGCTATGGCTGAATACACGCATGAGCGCGAGCGGGCCATGCGTCCTCTGCGCGGATTTACGCGCATCGTTGCCAAGACATTTCGTCACATCCTGCATCGACCTATTTTTGATGTGATGAGCAAAGTTCCGATTATGGCCACCGTCGAACGGGCGCTTGATCCGCGAGCGCCAGGGATGCCGACTGCGGCTGTGCGATCGGTGCTTGAGCTGACGGGGGCCTGGTAGCACATAATCGGGGGTTAGTGAGTAATTATCAGAAAAGTAACCTATACCGTCCGCAAAAAGTCTTGGCGGACCCCCGAATAGCGGGGGCGGCCGGCTTGTCTTGAGCGAAGTCGAAGGAAGCGCGCTGCTTCGTCCGCCATCAATGCGTTTTTTACGTCAAGACTTTTTGCGAACGGTATAACATCTCCATGCTCGGGAAAGGCGCTAACCGTTATGATATCATCGTTTGCTATTGAGAAAGGAACTGTCTCAATGAGATCATCCCAGCCAGCTGACTTGGCTACAATGCTCACGGCATAGCGTCCGGATTTAAGCTCCGCGTAGTTAGAGCCTGTCCGGAAAGACCCTGTTTTCGAAAAGCTACTTTTCTTGAGGTGAA
>CAIXSY010000409.1 GCA_903922175.1 uncultured delta proteobacterium
CCTCTATTTAAAACATGAAATATTACGTCTCCGCATCGCGCACGAGGTAATCGAGCCATAACTTCTCCTCAGTTTCCTCCTGTTTTCGGAGATTCTTGAGAAAAGTTTCTTGTAAAAGGGTCCTGACCCCTTTTCGTTCCCCTCAAACGTCTTACGCCGGACGTCAGACGCCGACGTTGAACGTCCGGCGTTTAACCTTAGACGTTGCGGACGGTATAACCCTATCTCTTCCCCCGAACGATCAAGTTGCCGTCTTTGATCTCTAAGCTCTCGAGCTTATCGAACAGCGGTTGCACCTGTGGATCCTGGTTAATCTGCCCCGTGAGGGCCTCCGAGAACTTGGCTAGCAGAGCCTCTGGAAGCGCTTGTCCCCTAAATGTAAATGACTTCAGATTAAGCCGAATCTCTTTGTTCGAAACCCCGATCTCCGCAGCTCCCTCACCACTAAGATATCGTCCGCGAAGCAGCGGCAGTGGTATCTCCGAAGAAAAGGTAAGGCGCAGCTGATTGCCGGTGATACGAACCCGTAGACGCTCACCGAGAGGCTTCAGGTCTGGGATACCCATCAGCGCCGCATTTATCTCCTGGTCATTGAGCACAAGCGGAGAAATCGCACCCTGTCCCTCCATACCGGCACGGAATGTTGCCACCTTTCCTAAAACTCCGGCTACGTCGGTGTCAGACACCTGCACCGCCGGAAGCGCCAATGGTTTATCGTCGGTGAAGCGATATATCTGAGCCCGCAGCACCATGACGAGCACAACTATCGCCATCACGATAATGCCGATAACCGCTGCACACCCCATGGCAAAGCAGCCGCATCCACTCTTCTTTGTTGGAGGAACGGGGACGGACTGGCTCGTCTGCGGCTGGTAGGTTCCGGGCTGAATCATAAATTATACCTTCCTCAAAGCTCGCTCCCTCAAGAGCTGGGTTACGAAGCTCATAAAATCTGTGGTGCCATCGAATCTAATTTCTACTCCCAAAACATATATACCCGCACCCGGCTCGGCAAGATGTTTAAGTTTGACTGCGTCCTTTTCAGTGCACACAAGGGGCAGTCCCTGAGCCTGATTGAGAAGTTTTTTCAGCTCTGCCGCAGTACAGGCATAGTGGTCGCCGTAGGCGCGCTGCCAAACGAGCTCATATCCCATCGCCTGCAGCGTTCCGAAGAAGCCTTGTGGATTAGCGATCCCGCAAAAGGCGGCTATCTTGCCCCCCTTTGGCGCCGCCACCCCGTCAAGCGACTCCAACCGATTTGGAAGGACTTGGGCACCAAAAAATCTGACCTTACCGGGCAAGCTCTGCCTAAGCCTCTGAGCGCAATATGGAGTACTCGAAAACTTGCGTGAAACACCGACGACCGCCGTTGCCCGCCTCAATGCCGCATCCTTACTCTCGCGAAAAAGCCCCAGGGGCAGCACTTCACCACGAAGGAACCTCTGCTCCTCATCGGCATCACTCAGGCTTACAGAGACGATATCGAGATCACGCGCCAGCCGCCGATGTTGAAATCCATCATCAAGTATAATGACGTCACCTAGGCGCTCGCGCTCAATCATCCGCGCACCCGCCACCCGATCTGCAGCCACAACAACAGGAATTTGGGCAACATCAGCGATTAGGCGTGGCTCGTCACCGACACGAGCCGCATCATCCTTGGGCAGAACGAGGTGCACGCCTCTTACCTTTCCTTTATAGCCACGGCTAAGCACAACCGGCGAAAACCCTCTGCTACGAAGCTCTTGCGCGAGGTAGACACAGAGCGGAGTTTTGGCATTGCCACCAAGGCTCAGATTTCCCACCGAGATCACCGCCAGCGAGCAGCGTTCGACTCTCAACCACCCGCTGTCGTAAAGCCAGTTACGCAGCCTCATCACCCCCGCATAGAGCCACGACAATGGGTGCAACAATGCGCGCAAGATCACCTCGCGATTACCTCCATTATACGGGAGGTAGCACCAGCATGCTTCTGCCAGACTCGATGTGCTCGTCTTCCGCATTCACGGCACGAGGCGCTGTTACGCACAAGAGCTTTACACAGAGCATCAACGTCGCTTGCGCTATGCAATTCGACAACCGCGTCCTCTTCAAGAAGATTCTGGCGAAGTTCAGCAATTGTCGCTCCATAGGGGCCGATCGCCACACAGGACGAGTACATCGCCGGTTCAAGAGGGTTGTGCCCCATATACTCACGGCACAACGTCCCGCCAACAAAAACTACCTCTGAAAACGAATACACCTTTTCAAGAGCTCCAATAATGTCGAAGAGCAGCACCCCTTTATTGCTCGGTTTTCCCTGGAGCTGAGTAAAGCGATCAAAATCAACCTTCATCTTCGTCAAAAACTGGGCAAAATATTCGAACTTCTCCTGATGACGCGGTGCGATTACAAAAGTTATCCCTTTGCCTGCATAGTTCACTATAGCCCGGGCCCAAAAGCGCTCTTCACCAGGGCGAATGCTGCCTAAGGTGAGCACGGCATCACGACGCGCAAGTAGGCTCTGCTTGAAACGTCGGGCATCGTCCTCACTTTTCACTGAAGGGCTCACATCGTATTTGGCATTGCCAACTACGCACACGCTAGCTGGATCGGCACCAAGCTCAACGAATCGTGCCGCCGCATTATGGGTTGAAGCAACGATAGTCGATATGCTGCGAATCGCCGGAACAAAAAAGATAGAGAGGAGACGAAATCGCCCGAGCGAGCGAAGAGAGAGGCGCGCGTTGACCAGAAACGTCGGGACATCGCGCACCGCCAGGTAGGCGAGCAGCCCAGGCCAAAGCTCGGTCTCACTAAAAACAAACTTTAGAGGAAGGCGGCCTCTCAATGCGCGTTTTATAAACACTTCGGAATCAAAAGGAAGCATGCGCACCTCGTCGGCGTAATCCTGCCCACGTTCAAGCCCCGTCACCGAGGTGGCGGTCAGCAGAATTTTCACCTGAGGGAAATCCCTACGCCAAACTTGCATCAACGGCACAAGCCCTGTCACCTCACCCATTGAGGCGCCGTGAAACCAGATGAACTTCCCCTCGTGAAGCGCTTTCCAGTCACCGAAGCGCTCATGCAGACGCTGCCGACCGCGCCGGCTCAATGCCAATAACGGGGCAACTAAGGCAAAGAGCACCAGCGTTAGACCGCTGTAGAGCACCCTACGCAGTAAAAGCATGCGCCGCCTCCTTCCCTGCCTCTTCTAATCTGCGATCGAGCTCCTCGCACATCTTACCCAATTCGCTATCGGGCAGATCGCGTGGCACAAGCAGCGCCTGGCCACAATGCACAGAGATACGAGCGAATGGTTTTGGCAAAAACATCCGGTCCCAGCTTCCAAAGACCCAAGCGCGATCGGCGAATATCGCCACCGGGCAGAGCGGCAAACCGGTCTCCCGGGCGATAACAACCGCCCCCCTCTTCGCCTTGTGACGGGGCCCACGCGGTCCGTCAGGGGTTATGGCAACATGCTGTCCACGCTCCGTGCAGGCGATCATGGCACGCACACCTTCAGCCCCGCCGCGAGTTGAGGAGCCGGCCACGGAATCGAGTCCAAGGAGCTTGACCGCCCAGGCAATAAGACGCCCATCGGTATGAGCACTAATAAGCGTATATACCTGCGGCGTATGTGGCTTCACTCGGCGCAGCAGCCCATAGGCAAACGGCATACAGAGCTGCGATTCGTGCCAAAATGCAATAATCTTCGGCCCCTGATCGGCCCAATATTCGTTATTTGCGGCAAGCCCGCTGCGCCGACCACGAAGCGTTAGGTTAAGCAGTGCCAGGAGACCAGCAGCAAGTGTCCCGAGCACATAGACCTTAAACATCCCCCCAATCGGGCTACTCATCTCGACTCTGCACCTCAGTATTCAAAAAGGGTATTTGAAAATAGGACGATCCATTTTTCTTGAATAACCATTTATTCCCCTGCTTCAGAATTCTCTAGGCTGAAGCTTCAACCCTCTCCCCTTCCTCCGCAGCAAACTGCAAACGATAAAGCCGTGTGTATTCACCGTTTGCATCCTTGAGCAGCTGATCGTGCGTGCCCGTTTCGACGATACGCCCATCTCTAAGCACGACTATCAGATCGGCGTGGCGCACCGTCGAGAGGCGATGGGCAATGACGACACTGGTCTTGCCCTTTTCAAGCTCCTCGATCGCCGATTGCACCTCGCGCTCGGCTCGATTATCAAGCGATGCAGTGGCTTCATCAAGGATCAGAATCGGCGCTTTCTTTAGAATTGCCCGGGCGATGGCGATACGTTGACGCTCACCACCCGAGAGCGTCAACCCCGCTTCCCCAATGGTAGTTTCGAACTTGCGCGGCATCTGCATGATAAAATCGTAGGCATACGCCGCTCGTGCAGCCTGCTCGACATCCTCTTTGGTCGCTGCCTCATTGCCATACGCAATATTGTTGTAGATCGTATCGTTGAACAGAAAGGTGTGCTGACCCACCATGGCGACCCGTGCGCGAAGCTCCTTGATGCGCATCTTCGCCACATCGACACCGCCGATACAGACCATGCCCTGTGCCGGATCAATAAAACGCGGAATAAGGTCGACGAGCGTGCTCTTGCCAGCTCCTGAAAACCCCACAATGGCCACCTTCTTTCCCTCGGGGATGGCTAGGTTGATGTCGCTTAAGACCTTTTGCTCCCCTGCACGATAGGCGAAATCAACATGCCGAAGCTCAATGTTGTTTGCCCCCGAGAGAGCCAGTGGCTGCTCGGAATCTCGAATAGTCGACGCAATATCGAGCAGTTCAAAGAGCCTCTCGGCTCCAGCCATGGCCTGCTGCACAGAGCTACTGACGCGGCTAAGTTTTTTAAATGGATCGTAGAGCAAAAAAACCGAAATAAGGAAGGCGATAAAATCACCCTGCGTACGCAATCCGTGCAGGACCGAATAGCCACCATAGAGAATCACCCCAGAGACGACGAGACTGGCCAGCACCTCATTAATTGGACCGGTGAGCGCGCGCACGCGCTCAGAGCTGACAAACGTTTTCGTAAGCGCATTATTCTGTGTGCGGAAACGAGATTTTTCGAACTCCTCGCGGGCAAAGATCTTTACCACGCGATTACCGATGATGCTCTCCTGCATCAGGGCACTTATGCCACCGACAGCCTCTTGCCCGTGCTTAGCCAGTTTGCGCATCTTGCGCCCAAAGCGGTACACCGGATAAATGCCCAACGGAAAGGCGATAAAAGCGACAAATGCCAGCAGCGGATCGAGGTAAATCGCCGCAATCAACAGGGCCACGACACGGATCGAATCACGAATAACCGCGGCGACTGAATCGGTGAAAAACCCGCGTACGAGGACCACATCGCTTGTACTACGCGCCACCAGATCGGCGGACGAGTTTTGCACAAAGAAGTCCGGCTGCAGGGTGAGGAAGTGATCGTTGAGTTCGTTGCGCAGATCGCGGACGACGAAGTGCCCGATCTTGCTCGTTAGATACTGCTGCCCAAAATCACAGAATGCTCGCACAATCGCGAAAACAACAAGCACCACAGGCAATAAGGTCAAAAGAGTCTTGTTCTGCTCGGCAAAGACCCCGTCGAGGATGTACTTGATAATAAAAGGCACGCCCCCGTCAGTGGCTCCAAAGACCACCATGCAAGCTAGGCCCCCGGCGAACGTCGTCCGGTATGGCCTAAGGTAGGCAAGAAGACGCCGATAATGCTGTAAGCCCTCAACCTTAAGTTTGGTGGCGGGAACGGAAGTAAGCTCAGTATTGGTCATAATATATGAGCAACCTTATAATATTTTTAGACATTTTTTGAAATGGGGGCCCTATAATTGCTGCCACGCCAGATTAGCCCAAAGCCCCGATGGGAGAGGCTCTATACTCTGTGCTAGAGTAGGCTTTAACTAAACCACCACCGGCTGAAGCCTGGCTAGTCGGCACATCTATACAGCGAGGTGGAGCTTCGGCGCGATTAGTCCTGGTTCTGGTCCTAAATCTTGGTCATGACCAAGATTTAGGACCAGAACCAGGACTAAGAATACCCCCGCTGAAGAACTTCCGGCTAAAGCCGTAGGTTCATAACCTATAAGATGGAATAATGAAGACAGATATCCACCCAGCCCTGCTCAACCTCGAACCAGCCATTTTCTGGGAGCAATTTGACGCCATCCGTCGAATCCCACGACGTCCATACGAGGAAGATCAAGTGCGGCGCTACGTGCTGCAGTACGCCGCTGCCCAGACTTGGAGCAGCGCCGTTGATGCCGCCGGAAATGTAGTTTGCTACGTTCCCGGTAGGGGCAAGGGCGCTTCATCACCGACAGTCATCCTCCAAGCGCATATGGATATGGTCTGCGTCAAGGAGTCGGGCAGCACGCACGATTTCGGAAAGGACGCTATCGATCTAGAACACTGCCAACGCAGCTTTGACGGCCACAATGAAGAGGTCCTTAAGGCTCGCGGCACTACCCTCGGATTTGATAACGGCGTTGGAGTGGCGATGCTTCTGGCGCTCCCCTTAAGTCCCGAGCTCAGTAGCCACCCCCCGTTGGAGCTGGTCTTTACCGTCAGTGAAGAGGTTGGCCTAATTGGAGCGCGCAACTTTGATCTCTCTCTGCTCAAAGGACGACGCCTGATTAACACTGATTCATTCGAGGCTGAGGAGATCGGTATCAGCGGAGCCGCAAGCTGTGAATTTAGCGCCACCTGGCAGCTTAACCGAGAGTCGCCAGCGCCAAATTGGCGCGCGCTGCGCCTCATCATCGCGGGTCTGCCCGGAGGACACAGCGGCTCGGATATCCATGAGCTGCGCCCAAACGCCCTCCACCTCCTTTTAAACTTTCTGAACTCCCCGTCCATACAGCCTTTAGATCTACGTCTGGCAGCATTGCAGGGAGGCGTGCGCCGCAATGCTATTCCACCATCAGCCACGGTTGACGTGTGGTGCAGCGCTCAGGCCCTCCCCAAGCTTTGTGCTCTTTTTAGCACCACGCAGGCTCCATTTCACGAGATACTAAGCCGCTTTCCGTCACTGAGCTTGGGCTGCGAAGAGCGTGCGGATATCGAGCAGCCGATCAACGTCGTTTTGGCACAATCGATCCTCAAAGGCATAAGCTGCATTCCAGATGGTATTTTGGCCATGTCTGCGGAGATGCCAGGACTTGTTGAGAGCAGCAACACCCTCTCACTCGCTACCACCGAGACTGGGCGGCTTAGCGTTACCTGCATGCCACGCTCATCGAAACGCGGATATATCGAACAGTTGCAAAAGCAGATGCACAGCGAAACCTCCAAGCTTGGGGCCACCTGCGAGTACGAAGAAAATTCTCACGGGCTCTGGCCTGCCGATCCGACGATGCCGCTTCTGCAGCAGGCCCTGCGAGCGGGCGAGCGCGCCTACGGCAAACCTCCTAAGGTTACGGCCACCCATGCCTCGGTCGAATGTGCGCTGTTTGTTACCCCGCTGCCTGGCATGCAAGCCATATCAGTTGGACCAGAGATCCGTAATGCGCATTCGCCGGAAGAATGCGTGTGGCTGCGCACCGTTGCGCCTTTTTGGCGATTTATGATTGAGCTGATGAGATCACTCGGCGAGACAGCTTGAGGAGCATGCGGCATGCAACATACCTGCACGAAATGCCAAACTCCCTTCTAAATTCCTGCCTCCGATCTGGAGTTCCATAACCGAGTTCCCCGATAGCCTGCGAAAAAAGGTACCTGCCACCTCCCCCGACGCTTTGTGTCTTATGTCTAAAACAGCGTCGCTATTCCTGGCGAAATGAGTTCACCTACTACAAACGAAATTGTGAGAAGTGCCGGAAAAGCATCGTCTCCGTTTACGACCCCGAAGGTCCGTACCACATCTACTGCAGCGACTGTTATTTAAAGCGTGATTGGGACCCGCTCTCCTATGGCCGAGAGTTTGACAGCTCGCAAAGTTTCTTTGAGCAGTTTCATCAGCTACTTCTCGCCGTTCCGCGCAACACGATGGTTAATGATAACGGCTTGGGAAGCGAAAACTGTGAATATACCTTTAATTTTGTCTACGGCAAAAACTGCTACCTGGTGACCACTTCGTGGTACGCTGAAAACTGCTTCTATGTTTCCAAGTCCGGACGCCTGCGAGACGTTCTCGATTGTGACAATGTCTCCGAATCGGAGCTGCTGCATGATTGTATCCCAAACAGTAAATACGCAAAAAATGCGGACATCCCCGTGCTCCTACACATCAGGATTGCTCGATTATAAATCTCTGCCGTAATTTCGCAAGGAATCGAGTAGACGCAGCAGTTACGGTATAACACGAGCAGAATTTGGTGCTCTCCATCAATAGTACGAGTCTTCGGGGAAAAGTGTGACTAAATAGCGCCCTTCCGCCTCATCATCCTCCCCCATTCGGCCCGTTATGACAGGTGTAGCACCCAACCTGATCACCTTGAAGCACCGTGACCGTGCCGATGTCTTCCGCGCGGAATGTTCGATTACTAAAGGCTCGAGAAAGCACACTACCGTGCAACGTTAAGCCGTGGCACGCCTTACATAATGCAGGACTCTGTTTATAGAAGCGTGCGTGGCCTCCGTCAATCCAGCGTGCATCATTTACATTGTGCATACCGTGTGGGCCACTCACCGTAAGAGCAAGGCTCGATGCCGTGTGGCAGGTCGAGCATTCGCCAAGTGCACCGGGGTGCCCCTGAAGCGCAAGCGGGGCCACGTCGTCATTCGTGCCCAGTGCGGCACTCCCCCAAATTGCATGGGTACTACCGTGACAGTGCTCGCAAGCGATACCACCGTGTCCTTTGCTATGGCGATAGAGCTTGCCGGTCTCCTCCGCAAAACGCATATTAACGGCCTTGAGTGGCGAAGCCGAGGCATCGCCAGGTGTATAGGCATAAAGAAAGCGCAGATTGTCTGCAGCATGCTGACTCGGGTCAGAAGGATTCAAGTGGCTCACGGCGTCACCGCTATGACAAGACTGACAACGTGGGAGGTCTTTCCATGGACGACGTCCGCCACCGTCATTGTTGCCATCAATCGAGCCGTTACTGAGCAACACATTGTCACCACCAACAGCAGCCATGTTTCCATGGCAATTTTGACAATCTAATATAGTGCTCATCGCGCCGCGCAGGCACTTCGTGCTCGTACCAGGATGACAGGTATAGCACGCTTGACGATCGGCTGTCGGCGGAGTTGCATCGCGCGCTACGGCTGAATCATTGAGAGCAACACCGACCTGATCAATCATTTTATCGGCATGGAACGAATGCATTACACGAGACATGCTGGAATGCGTTTGTTGCGTGGGGCTCGGGCCACTGCCTGCGAGATCGAGCGCTGGTGAATAGTGGCACTGCGCACACAGCACCGGCTGCGAGACAAAGAGCGACGTACTGCTACGGTAATCATGTAGCTTAAGCACATTTAGCCGTGCTTCTTTATCTTTGTCGGCATCGCTGGCCCATGATATCCCCAGTCCCGTAGCTGCCCGACCCCCCGTGGTGTGACAGCGCGCGCAAGTTGTTTCTTCCGATACCGGAGCCACGACATCGAGATGGCCCAATGTAGCACCGGAGACCTTACTCAGCGCTGTTACACGCAGCAGAGGATAACGGTTAACACTATGCGCGTCATCAAGCGGGTAGAGTGGAATACCTTGTGCATCAAACAAACCAAGAGTGCCGTTCCAGCCAAAGCTGTGTTGCGCCGTCGTTGGCGCTTCGGCCGGCATGTACAGACCTTTGAGCCCCTGGCCCGGAGCAAGAGTTGCCCCAAAAAGCGGCAAGGCATAATCCCAAAAATTCGTTTTTCCGATACTGTAGCTATTTATAGAGCCAGCAGCATCAGCCACGGCCGAGTAGCGCAGCTCAACATCATTGGCACCGAGTACGACCGGGACCCCTTGCGAATTCTTCACCAGAACCTGCGCGGTAAGTACGTTGTAAGGCGGAAGTATGGAAAATACCGAGAAATCCTTGTCGACGCAGTGCATACCGAGGTCGTTGGCACCGACAACCGTCGCTGTGCGTGCAGCAACGGCATAGGTAAAGCGCGAGGTGGCTCGCACACGAGCGTGAGTTGTTAACGTCACACCAACACGTCCCTTACCGGCGGGAACAACCACGCGCACGAGAGTTGAACTCCATCGCGTGACCCTCCCCGTGGCTCGCCCAAAGAGCACCGAACCACGCGTCGAGCCGAACCCCCTGCCTCGAATTACGCTTGTTATTCCAGCCGCACCAGAGGAGGGTGTTATCGATGAGATACTTGCCTTAACTCTCGTTGCGCTGCTTCCGAGCGCCGGTAACAACAGCAAAAGCAAGGATAGACAAACTAGAGATCTCTTTAGACAAGCCGAAAAAATAGAGTAGTACATCCTACATTTCGCTAGTTGGGAGTACTAGTTTTTGAATTTCAGGGTGAGTCATATCGATGGGTTGCAGGGCTAGCTGTAAGGCTCGTCTTTGTCGCTGATTATAGATTTCACGATCTTCTCCTGTTATAAAACATCCTTA
>CAIXSY010000410.1 GCA_903922175.1 uncultured delta proteobacterium
GTTTCCGGACAGGCTCTACGTAGCACTTGCCGCGCCTGTCCGCCGTAGCTCCGGCCGCAAGGCCGGGCGAAGGGGGAAGGCAAGGCGAAGTAGGAAGCCTCGACCGCAGCCTGTCTCGCCATAGCTTCGGCCGCGAGGTCGAGCGAAGGCGGAAGGTCGAGCGAAGGGGGAAACTCCTGATGAGGCAATAGACGTTAGCGGCCACAACGTCAGCTAACTGAACGGCCTCGGCGCTACCAGATCTCCACCTCCGCTGGCACGCTGAGAATGCCGGGCTAGTGACGAGACACCCGCGACAGGATGTATTGATTAATCGACACCCCCTGTTCTGCAGATTTAATAGCTAGTTCGCGGTGCACTTCAGGAGGCACTCGAAGAGTTAGGCTCCCACGGAACTCACGTCTACCGAAAGGCTCGGGAATCACCTCTCTATTCTTTTTCATCCAGCGGACGCTTGCCGCCACAACTTTCTTAATCTCATGCAAGGCCTTTTCAGGGGAATTGCCGTGAGCCGCAAGGGAAGGAAATTCAAGACAGTTTGATACGTGCGAGGAGTCCTCTTCGGACCATCCTACGCGGTACGTATATTGATCAGCCACGCTGCTCATGACTTTTGCTCCTTAAGTTTCTCAATCGCTCGTACGACCTGTCTTACCTGATACGGCTTGGCCATGTTGCCGTCTCGTTGAATATTAATCCTCGGATCCCCCGGCCAAGGTGTCTTGAACATGTGATGGCTCCCTGATATGCGGGACTTCCCAAAGTAGTGCTCGCATATTTTGAGCAAATCATAGAATCGCACGTTGGCCGGGTTGGCAAGGATATCATCCATCAGAAAGATGATAGCATAGGTGCTATCAGTTGCACAAGGTATCGTAAACTACTCGCCCCTCATCGACTAACGCTGACGTCAAACGTCTAGCGCCGGGCTCCGGCGAGCACCGTCGAGTCGACGTAAAGCGTCGAGGTCCGGCGTTAGACCTTAGACGTCAGCGTCATTGATTCTCAGAAAGGGTCATTTTGTTAAGAATATACGCACAACTTGACGAGGGGGCGAGTAGTTACAAGGTAACTTCATAAAAAAGTAATCTGGGGTAGCTCGTAACGACTCTCCCCTCATACATTTTCCACCGCGCGCGCCCTCCCTGAGAGAAATGGCTGGGGCTACCAGATCTCGGGGCACAGTGGACCAATGGCCCTAGCCAATGCTCCGGATTAGGCCGTCGGCTGCGGCCGCAACTGATGCTGCAGCTGAATCTGATGCAGACAGCTGATAACTGACTGCAGATCTCAGATCTCTCTTCCGCGCGAATGCGCGGGTCGGTTCAACAAGATCATTTCTATATCTGCCTTTATTCTACCCTCAAAGTTCGAGCTATACAAAGTGACCTTAAAACCCTTAGGGCGTAAGAATGTTTTTACCACTGAGGACGCAGGGGTACGCAGAGAAACGCCCATTTTATGGGCTTTCCGTGCATTTTCTCTGCGTACCTCAGCGCACTCTGTGGTAGAAACTTTTTGATACCGCATACTCTAGTATCGAGGGTTTTGGAGAAAAGTTTTCTCACTGACAAAAATGGTGATCGAAGGGCTCGGCAAAAATATGTGTGCAGTTTCGCTAAGTTCCGAAGGTTAGCTTTAGGCATTTTGAAGTAACCGAAGGTTACATGCTACCAGATCTCCCAGGCTACCAGATCTCCCAGGCAGGCGGCCGCAACTGATGCTGCAGCTGAATCTGATGCAGGCAGCTGATAGCTGACTGCAGATCTCAGATTCTCTCTTCCGCGCGAATGCGCGGGTCGGTTCAACAAGATCGTTTCTATATCTGCCTTTATCCTATCCTCAAAATTCGAGCTAGGCAAAGCACTCTTAAATATCCATCACTTTCAAATGGATGTCAGACTTCACTGCCAACACCTACTATGCCGGCGCAATTAGCCCGCCGCCGTCAGCCCGAGGAGCCGAGGAAGCCACCGCCGGGCTAATTGCGCCATTTGATAGAACACCCAATCGGATGCACAAACGCCGGGCTAAGCGTCTCCCCCTTCAAGGCTTGAATAATCGCCTCGGATAGAAACTCATGCTTCGCTTGAGTCTTGTCTCGCGGGTTGTCGTTGATCGTACCGTGAAACACGAGCGCCATCTCGGCGTCAAAGAGATAGGCCTCGGGGGTACAAGCGGCATCAAAGGATTTGGCCACCGATTGCGTCTCATCGTACAGGTACGGATAGGGCAGGAGCATCGAGGCGGCTTTAGTCTTCATGTTCTCAAAGCTGTCTTCAGGATACTGCACGGCGTCATTTGAATTAATCACCACCGTTTTTAATCCCTGGGGTTCAAATTTCGTTGCGAGCGACACAAGCTGCTCCTCGCTGCCCTTCACATACGGGCAGTGATTACAGCTAAATACGACGAGCGCTAAGTTTCCGCCGCGCAGATAGCTATCGGATATCTTTTTACCGTCAACATTGAGCAGCTCAAACTTGGGCAGTTTGGAGCCAAGGGGAAACTTCGTGCTGGAGGTATCACGCTGCATAAGATTGAAACCTCATTGGGAATTCTTGACCATTTGGTGCACAATAGCAGTCGAACAAATAAGTGGGCAAGAAGTTTCGGCTCTTCCGCAAAATCTGTGGGTAGAATGTAGCCCGTGCACCTGCACGGGGAATACAATGAATCGCTATATATTTCGGCTAATTATCCCGCCCGGTAGAGGTTTTCTACCCACAGATTCTAAGGAGCTACGCCTACTGCGGCCGGAAGCTGCAGCGGATGCCGCCAGCTGAAAGCTGACTTCAGATCGCCCTCGTCTCGGCTCTCGCCGAGACGAGGTCTGGAGGTTGGTGAAAGACCTTGCGGCGAGAGACGGAGATAGCGGCTCACAGAAGCAGGACACTCGTCGGCCTGAGGCAGAGCCTCGTTAGAATTACTTTGTTTTATAGTGCCGCGAATGCTCGTGCAGAAACTTTTCGACCTCGTCGGCGAACCACTGCGGATGCTCAATCATCGGCGCATGTCCGCAGTTCTTGCACACAACAAGCTTTGAGTTGGCTATATTCTTATGGAAAACCTCAGCCACCTGCATGGTTGTAATCTCATCATCCTCGCCCCACAAAAGGAGGGTCGGGATCTTAATCTGCTTTAGTTCATCGAGGACATTGTCCCTCTTGGCGCTACGCGCTGAGTGTATCAAATTGAGCACGCGTCCCTTATCAGCGAGGATGTCATGCACGGACTGAATCGACTCATCGGTGATGAATTTGGGGTTCTTAAAGACCCGTGCCATCTGCTCACGCAGGTACTCGTGGTCAGGGCGAACGGGCAAGGCATCGACAGAGTGCTCGTAGAGCCCCGAGGCCCCCGAGAGCACGAGGCAATCAACGATCTGGGGAGTAGCAAGCGCCACACGCAAGGCGACGTGCCCGCCAAGCGAGTTTCCACACAAGGCCACGGGCTGAATATTACGCGTCCTAACGAAGCATTCAGTAAATGCAGCAAGGGACTTAATGCGCACCTCAGAGCGGTGTCCGGTAAGAATCGGGAAATGGAGGGCACAAGCCTTGCTGTACTTGGCGAACATCGGCAGAACGGTGTCCCAATTGGA
Source organism: uncultured delta proteobacterium (assembly GCA_903922175.1). Lineage (GTDB taxonomy): Bacteria > Bdellovibrionota_C > UBA2361 > UBA2361 > CAIXSY01 > CAIXSY01. The sequence continues at coordinate 3,605 of CAIXSY010000410.1, forward strand.
AACCGCGCCCAGCAAACCATGAAGCAAGATTAACTCCGGGCCGGATTCGCCCATCTCCACAGTTTTGAAATCAGGGGTGGTTTGGTTCTTAAGCCACTGCGGCTCACAGCTCCCCATCCGCATGGCGGCATCAACTACGTCCGCTATTATGCCCACTGATCTCCTAAACATTACCTGAGCTCGATATGCTCGTTATAAAAAAGAGAGACGAACACAACATCTAATAAACTATGAAGCGCCTGTTGTAAATATGCCCTGGTGAAATATCTACCTAAGATTACTCACGATTATTACTTTAAAACTACACATCTAGCTCTAAACGATGAGCATTTTCTTGAATAAGCTTATATCGCTCCCCGCTATCTTTGCCCATGAGGTTCTCAAACATCAGCTCACAAGCAGGGATGTCTTCAACCGTAATACGCAACATACTCCGATGCTTGGGATCGAGGGTGGTCTCCCACAATGTTTTAGGATTCATCTCACCAAGACCTTTGAAACGGGTAATCTGAATCTGTCCACGCCTGCCCTTAATCGCCTTCTCCTTCTCTTCATCGCTATAAACCCAAATCATCTCCTCGCGGGAGCCTGTACCGATACGGATACGATAAAGTGGTGACATCGCAATGTAAAGGTGCCCCTGTTCGATCAGTGGACGCATAAACTTAAAGAAAAACGCCATGAGCAGCGAACCGATGTGCATACCGTCAGCATCGGCATCGGCCATGATAATCACCTTGGAGTAGCGCAGCTTCTCCAGGCGGATCCCCTCACCGTAGCCACAACCAAGAGCCGAGATAAGATCTAAAAGCTCCTTGTTCTCCTTCATCTTGGCGTCTGAAGCCGCGATCGAGTTAAGGATCTTGCCACGCAGCGGCAAGACCGCTTGGGTATTGCGATCCCGACCCTGCTTTGCTGAACCGCCGGCGGAATCACCCTCAACGATGAGCAGCTCAGATTTGTCGGGGTTTGTGGAGGAGCAATCGGCAAGCTTGCCCGGCAAGTTCAGTTTGTGGCTGACGCCGATCTTGCGCGAAACCCCCTCCGCAGCAACGCGCGCCGCTTGGCGTGCCTTGGCGGCAAGAGTAATTCGTTCGAGCAATGCCGCCGCAAGCTTCGGATTAGCATTAAGCGTATTCTCAAACGTTTTAAGCAGGGCATCAACCGGCCCAGTTACCTCGGGGTTGTTGAGTTTATCCTTGGTCTGCCCCTGGAATTGCAGCTGACTGACCGAGCCCGGGACGTTCACCGAGATAACCGCCACCAAGCCTTCGCGAATATCGTCACCACCCAGCTTAACCCCCTTGGGAACAAGATTGTGTACCGACATGTAGTTGCGGATGGCCTTCGTCAGCCCTGACTTAAAACCGTCCTCGTGGCTTCCGCCCTCGGCGGTAGGTATGCCGTTAACGTACGAGAGCACTCGCTCCTGAGTAGCCTCAGTCCAGCAAAAAGCGCTCTCTATCTTAATTCCGTTAGCGCGCTCTAAGTAAAATGTCTCACCCACGAGCGGCACAAGCTCATGCTTTTCAAGAAGCGACCCCAGATATGATTTTAGACCGTCCTGATAACAGAAGGTCTTACTTGTCCCCCCCGTATCGTCGTTAAACACCAGGGTAAGGCCACGATTGAGAAAGGCCTTTTCCTGGATAATGCGCTCTAGCCTCTCGGCAGAGAAGGTAATCTCACGAAAGATCTCCGAATCGGCGCGGAAGGTAATCTTGGTACCGTGATCCTTGGTCTTTGCCCCCTTTTGCAGCTTTGACGAAGGCTTCCCTTGCGAAAATGTCTGGCTCCACTCAAAGCCGTCGCGACAGACCACGGCTTCAAGTCTCTGCGAGAGCGCATTCACCACCGAGGCGCCGACGCCGTGCAACCCGCCGGCTGAAACGTAATTTTTATCCGAGAACTTGCCACCGGAGTGGAGCGTTGTGAGCACCAGCTCAAGCGCACTCTTTTTAAACTTAGGATGGATATCAACCGGAATACCACGCCCATTATCCTCAACGGTGATACTTTCGCTGTCTTTATGCAGGGTGATAAGGATCTTATCGGCATAGCCGTTCATGGCCTCGTCGATCGAGTTGTCGATAATCTCTTTGGCGAGATGATGTAGACCCTGCGGCCCTTCGGTGCCACCGATGTACATACCGGGGCGCTTGCGCACCGGATCGAGCCCTTCAAGAACTTCGATATCAACTGCTGTATACGTCGCTTTTGCCATACTCTGTTGTGCCTACTTCCTATTACGTAACTACCCTATATATCTCGCAACGCAGTATCTCGGACCATCCTATAAAATCCCGTGCACCTGACGTGCACGGGACATTCCACTACGCCACACTCACCGCCACAACTTCATCTCGCGAAACCACCTTCTCGCCTTTCAACGCCCGGTGTCCGGAAACCATATCACCACTACTGACCTCTTTTTGGCGATCTCCCGTGAGCTTAAGCTTAAACTTGCCGGCGCCGCTGAAACAAACCGCGCCGACGAGTTTGTCGTCATCACGCACCCCCATAAGAGCCACACCCACAACGGCGTGATCATTTCGAGGCACCTCTTTGGTCTCGATGATCAGTCCCGAGCCCTGAGTAGTAAACATGGCCAAGCGCTTTTCGATCACGCTCACCGCCGCCAAAGCATCGCCCTCCCGAAGCTTCATGGCGCGCTTTCCGGAGCGCTTGATACCGCCGAGCTCGCTCACCTTAAAGGCAAAGCCCACGCCACGACGCGAAACAAGGACCACGACATCACCATCCTTAAGAAGATGCGTATACTGCTGCGCGATCTCGAGCCCCTGCTGCTTGGATTCTGACATCTTAATGGCAAAGCTCTCGACGATCTCTTCACCGTCTTTAAACTTTAAGATCTTCTGGATCGGGTCGCCGTAACCACCGGAGGCCGGAAAATCAGCTACTTTGAGCGAGTATAGGTTCCCCTGATTGGTAAAGAATGCCACGAGATCGAGGGTCGAGAGCGGATGGGCTCTAATTATGACATCACCCTCACGTAACCTGGTCGAGGCCAATTCGTTGTTCTGACGAATCCTCTTGATCCAGCCGTCCTTGGTGACGATGGCGTAAACGTCCTCGTGCACCACATAGGCCTCCTCGTTGAATTCGATGTCGACGTTATCTTTAACCAACTCGCAGCGGCGTTTGTCGCCGTGCTTTTCGGCCATAGCCTCAATGTCGTCACGCACGAGGGTCTTGAGCTTGATCTTACTCTTCAAAATCGCTTCAATCTCAGCCACGCGCTTGCCTTTTTCGTCGAGCTCTTTTCGAATCTCTTCGATATTAGTTCGCGAAAGCTGGTAGATGCGCATGTCGACCACGGCAAATGCCTGGATCTCGCTTAGTTCAAAGCGCGCACGAAGCTTATCAGCGGCATCCGTACGTCCCTCGCTGCGGCGCACTATTTTTAAGGCCTCATCAAGAGCATCATAGATTATAACAAGACCTTCGAGGATGTGAATCCGTTCAAGAAGCTTCTTTCTTTCGTATTCGAGCTTCTTCTGGGTAACCTCACCGCGAAAGACAAGAAAGTGCTGTAAACAAGCCTTAAGCGAGAGCAGCTGCGGCAGCAACCCTCCCCGCTCTCCCGGCACCAGCGCCGTGAGATTAACCGGAAAGTTACTTTCCAAAGGAGTATTTTTAAACAGATACGCCATCGCCAATTCGGCATCGGCTCCCGTGGCTAGCTCCAAAACGACGCGGACATCACTCGTCGACTCGTCGCGCACATCGGTAAGCTGCGGCACCTTGCGCTCGATAATGAGGTTGGCGATCTTCTCAACCAGATCGGACTTATTAATCGCATATGGAATTGAGGTAACGATAACGTAAACTTTGCCGCGCTGCCCCTCCTCTACCTTCCAGTGACCGCGCATGCGGATCCCGCCACGCCCAGTACGGTAGATCTCGTTAAGATCTTTGCGCGAATTAAGGATCATGCATCCGGTCGGAAAGTCCGGCCCCTTGATGGTCGTAGCCAGCTTGTTTTCGCTCACCTCAGGATCTTCGAGAAGCTCGATTAACGCCTTGGTGGTATCACGCAGATTGTGCGGCGGTATGCTCGTCGCCATACCGACGGCGATGCCCGTAACCCCGTTAATGAGCATGTTCGGCACCCGGCTGGGGAAGACCACCGGCTCAACCGCGGTCGAGTCAAAATTCTCACGAAACGGCACGGTCTCCTGGTCGATCTCGCCAATAACATCGAGCGCCAGTTCGCGCAGCCTGGCCTCCGTGTAACGATAGGCGGCGGCGTTATCACCATCGAGCGAACCGAAGTTTCCTTGGCCATCCACAAGTGGGTAGCGCAACGAAAAATCCTGGGCCATTCGCACCATGGCCTCGTAGCAAGCGATATCACCATGGGGGTGAAAACGAGCCAAAACCTCGCCGACGACGGCCGCCGACTTACGATGGCTGTGGCTAGGAATGAGGTTGAGATTGTTGAGCATGGCGAACAGGATGCGGCGCTGTACCGGCTTAAGCCCGTCCCGAACATCAGGCAGCGCACGCCCAGACACGACGCTCAAAGCGTATGTAAGATACCGGTCCCGCGACTCATTTTGGAGCGGAGTGTCAATTACTGCCATATTTCAAAAGGAATAAGAGTTAAGAAATTTTTACTACGACCGCTTTGCTACACCGATGAATGTACTAAAGCACTAGCTTTGGGTAAAGGGGGGTGAAATTAAAGAAGCTGACACAGCCTCAATGCCACTTAAAGGGTGTCGCGAGCTCAATAACCCCGGGCAGCTTAATAATTCGTGAGCGTGGTCGTGCTCGTGGTCGAAGAATGTGCAGAATCGACTAGCCGCCCCTTCTCACAGACTCTCAATTACCCTATTCATTCCTGAAAGTCAGCGCGTTTCTTCAAAAACACCCCTGTTCGGTAAGGGGCGAGATTCGCTCGCCTTTTCTCACTTCGTGAGAAAAGGCGGCTAGTTACATCGACCAGGACCACGACCGTTCGACAAGCTCACGACGGGCCAGGAGCGCGCGCACGATTTTCTTTACCCACACTTAATGAGTAATTACTAATCGTCAACGGTTTGGGTATGCTGCTGTGCAGAAGATGGAATAGAAGCATCACCATCAAAAAGTGGAGCTGCCAGGACAAGCACGAGGGCGGCAAGGAGACCAGCTACGATTAGCTCAAGCGAGCCCGATCCCGAGTCATGAAGTAACTTACGCTGCATAACCTTCCCTCAAAGTGCTGCAAAGCCTCACTTATAGTGATGACGACAAGGGCGATTGGGTTGCTGAGAATGAGGCGGAAGTTTGTTAAAACCAAACGTAACTGCTCAGCACTGTATTACTCAGGCACGTTGTAGCAGTGGATGCGCACAAAAGCGGCAATTAACGCGGAGGATGAGGAGGGAGCGGTGGCAGCGGAGGGGGATTTTTCCCTCCGCTGACTCCGCTCCCTCAGCGTTTTAACCGGTCCGTGCACATCCGCGACTAATGCCACTTAAACGGTAAGCTAACCCGCTGGGTAACGTTCACGGGGTCTAACTAATTGAAACTATGGAAGTTGGATGAAGTTACGCGAAGGGCACGAAAGTATTTGCTGAGTACTCACCTGGAGTTAACTCCAGGTGA
>CAIXSY010000411.1 GCA_903922175.1 uncultured delta proteobacterium
ACCGACATGCTCCTGACCGAGGTTGGGATGCGGCTTGTCACTTTATCAAGTTTGAATGGGGAGAAGGTAACGGTCGAAGCTAACATAGAGGAGGCAAATGAATTCTTCGCTGAACTGAAATACGCGGTTAAATTCAAGATTTGTTATGTTTCCCAGCCCGCGATCCTGAGAGACCTAGCTCGTCGTTTACTACTCGATCACAAAGTAGTCGATACAAAGGCATGACCGTTCGGCAAAGAGCATCTAACTTGAGCAAAGCTTCTAGACCTAACAGGATTTCTGGACAATACAATTCTCTGCACAGTGAGCGCCACAAAGGGGATATTAAGCAACATTTCTGTCTTGCTCATGAACGCTCGAATATAATGAGCTCAGAATTTTGCGCATATGGTTGTTGAGAAGAAATATTTATTGATTGATTTACCTTACAGTCGAGGCGTCCGTATTATTTATCCTTGCTCTGACCTTCCAGCGTCGCCTCAGAGAGGTCGGAAAGTAAACGAATTTAAGAGTGTCGCTGTAGTGCTAGTTGAAGACAGTCACCTCAGACTAATGGTTCCAGAGGCTGCTCGCTCGGAATGTGTGCGCTCCACGACTTCGGTTTGAGCACGAACCGATAATACCAAGAGGCCAGACCGATAACTGCCAGCCAGATGAACATGCCTGGGCGCCCATTCTCAGGATCCTCGTAGGAGACACCAATGGTAATCACGGTCCACAAGAGTAACAGAATTGGAAACATCGGGAAAAGCGGTGTGCGATAGATACCGTTTTGGCCGGTTAGTCTGCGTCGTCGCCCAATGAGAGCGCTTAGCCCTATAAGAGCGGTGCTGTAAACCTCGCCGCTCGATAGCACGTAAATAAATCGCTCGCCCAGTGCGCAAGCGGCTATCGAAATGGCTCCGAGTAAGAGCGCAGCACCCCAAGGCGAATGAAATCGGGAATGTACTCTCACCAGAAATCGACTGATGCCTTCAGGAAATAGTCTATCACGCCCAGTCGAATAAAAGACGCGGGTCCATCCAATGATGCATGCTAGAAGCGCGTTGAAAATCGATGCTGCGACACCGAGGTTGATTACCTGTCTCAACTTCTCTCCGCCAGTCTTGGCAATAAAGTCGGCAAATGGGGTCTCAGCGGACATCGCGCTCTGCAGATCGCTGGCGCTCATGGCAAACAACACCAAAGGTAAGCAGACCAAGGTCGGCATGATGATCGCCGCCAAGAGGACGACCCTACCGATTCGCCTCTTAGCGTCGCACATTTCTTCTCCAAAAAATGCCGCGGTCCCCGCTCCACCACAAGCCCCCGCCATTAAAACTACGCTCATGCCAATTGTGCTGAACGACGCCGGTATGGCAACCGATTGCCCAGCAATCACTGGATGTAGAAGGACCTCACCCAACGAGCGAGCCGGATGCATTAGGCAAAGGCCGGAAAAGATTATAATTCCAATCACCTCGAAAGAGAGAAAGGCTCCTGTAATCCATGAATTCGTCCGAAGGTTTAGAATCGACATCATCGTGGCCAGGACAATGGCGGTCATCGCAAGCACGTACGTAGGAATAAGCGGAACGAGAAAGTGAATGTATCCCGCAATTCCAAAGGCAAAGAAGGCAGGTGTCGTGGGACCGCCGACCAACCATAGTATTTGGACCACAAAGCCTGCATGAGGACCAAGCACCTCGCCCACTGGAGCATACATTCCTCCTGCGTGTGGGAATGATGCCGCCAATTCGGCATAGATCAAACTAATGATTACGGATATCCCAAAGCCCAAAAGTGCTCCTACCACGAGACTCGTACCCGTTAGTTTAAAAGTGACCAGTCCAGCTTGAAAAACGGAGGCGCCAGGAGAGGCGATAGATAGTGTGAGCAACAAGACGCCCAAGGTGCCGATGTGGCGGTGCAATGATTGCCTGTGGCTCGTGGAATCGCTCGGCATACTAGATGCAAACACTCCCAAATGCGCTTTGTCAAGTCGAGCGCAAACTTTTAATAACTGATTGGGTAAGGGAGCCCGCACCTCGCTGAGAAATGCGTATGCTCCAACCAAAACCGGCGACGGGATGAGCTCAGCTCAGCCATGAACCGGCTTAGCCTTCCCGGCTGGCCAAATGCTCCAGCCTGCTTACACTTCGAACCGCGCGCCTGCCGTCCGGCCTCGTGCATTTTCGTGTTCTTCGCTTTCTGTTGTCCCGACGTGCTGTGCGATCGCGAATGCCCAGGTCGAACGACAAGTCCAACGATGAGGCAGCCCGGAAGCTCATCGGAACGATCATGAGCCAGACGCTCAAGACCGGGAATGAGGTGGTGATCGAGGGGTACAGGATCCAGCGGCATGTCGAATCCGCCAACAACCCGAGCGGCAACTGGCAGGAGTCCAAAGCCTACACCTTCACCCGGCTGAACGCACCGCCACCCCCCTGAACCCCAAAAGCTGACATCTGACCGTCGCCGACCCCGCCGGAGGTGCCCGATACTGTTCGTGCGAGCAAGATGGAGGGAGCCCGAAGCAGTTTACCTACCCAGCCTACCCAGCCTACCTAGGGGTTCAGCTTTCCCAAATGAGAGTTCCTCTCGTTGAGAAAGTTCGAAGGGCTAGGTAGGTAGGTAGGCAA
>CAIXSY010000412.1 GCA_903922175.1 uncultured delta proteobacterium
ACTTAAAAGAGCAGTTAGACAGAGCGGCATCGAGCATCGTTTTGAATCTGGCGGAAGGGCGTGGGCGCGGGACGAGAACTGACCAGAAAAGATTCTTCCATATGGCCTTTGGATCGGTCAGAGAATGTCAGGCAATTCTGGACATTAGCCCTGAGCCGAGTGCTGATGCCGTAAAGTTAGCTGACGTAGTGGCCGCTAACGTCTATTGCCTCATCAGGAGTTACGGCTAAGGCCGTGGACTGCGGCCGAAAGCTGCAGCTGCATCAGATGCAGTCAGCAGAAAGCAGATGCTGAGAGCAGATTACAGAAGACAGATAGCGAGCAGGGTCGGTTTAACACTCGTCGGTCTGAGGCAGAGCCTCGCTAGGTATATAGTCAGCACCACTGCGTGTATTCCCTCCTGCACGCGCACGGGGAAGCTCTTTACGGACTTGGGCTGCCATTATTAAAGAATACCCGCCTTCCCCCTCTTGCCTAAGAATCTTACCTACCTAATACTGTTGAAATGTTAAAGTAGCATCGTAAGGAAATGGGGATGTCTCTTTCGAAAATATGGAGCAAGCTATGCCGTCGCAGCTTGAGCTCCCCGTCCGATAAGAAACCTATATTATCAGATCTAACACTTCATATGCGCTCCACGCTCTGGCCGATTGCAGCTGTGACACTCCTAGGTGGAGTGCTCTTTGTCGGCTATTCCAGTTCAAACGTTGCCTCAGCCGCGGGCCCACAGGGACACTATGCCGTAGGCGCTGGAAGCCTCAACGCTAGAGAGCGAACCTTCGCGCCGCAGTCGCCAATCGAAGCTACAGCAGATGCCGAGGTTGTTCGTGCACGGGCAAAACTTGATGTTGGCCAAACCTATCCGTTACCCAACCTCGAACGAGTCGAGCTCACCGTTTCCGCACGAGGGAGCCCGGAGTTACGCTCGCTGCCACGATTTAACACCCGCTTCAACAACAAGATTGCCGGACTTAGCGCCCGCGATGAGTACATTTTCTACACCCTCAACAGCGAACTTCAGGAGTTTGCCGAGCGCATGGTGAGCGGCGCCCGAGCACCACACGTAGCCGTCGTGGCCATGGATCCAAGAACCGGACGCATCCTGGCTATCGCTGGAAAATCAAAGACGATCAAGGACATCCCCCTGCACGCCAAATTCCCTGCGGCGTCACTCTTTAAGCTCGTGACAACAACGGCTGCCCTGGAAAAATCACCCATTGGCCCCTTAACACCCGTAGCCTATCGCGGCGGCAATTACACCCTCAACCGTTGGAACTACCTCCCTAACCCCAAGAGCGATCGGCGCAAGATGAGCCTAGCCGAAGCTCTTGGAAAATCTTGTAACCCTGTTTTCGCACGTGTGGCGTTGCGCTACCTAAACTCAGGTATAATTCGCCAGTACGCCCAGCTTTTCGGATTTAACAAAAATCTGGGGTTCGACAGCGCCCTCACCACAAGCGTAGCTGCTATTCCTGAAAATGACCCGTACGAGCTTGGAAGGACTGCTGCCGGATTTGGCGAGGTTAAGCTTAGTCCGATACATGCCGCGGTTCTCGTCTCAGGCATCGCCAACAACGGCATCCTGCCACGCCCGATGTTAATCGATAAGGTAGTTGATCGACGTGGGACGGTACTTTACCGCGCCTCCCCCGAAATGCTCAACAATGTCATGCAGCCCGTAACGGCTCGGACCCTGCTCAAGATGATGGAATTTACGACGACCATCGGCACATCGCGTAATGAGTTCGTCAACAAGCATCGCAAAGTGCTTGGTCCGATCGACGTTGCCGCCAAAACCGGCACACTCAACGGCAGCGATCCTGAAGGCATTAACCACTGGTTCGTCGCTGCCGCACCGATTCAAAATCCGCAGATCGCCGTGGCCATCATCGTCGTCGATCCGCCGCGCCGCGGAGCCAAAGCCGCCCACCTTGGAAAGCAGATGATTGAGCAGTATTTAAACCGTCCGCAGAAAGTCTTGGCGACCCCCCGAATAGCGGGGGCGGCCGGAGCGCCGCGCTTCGCGCGCCGCTAGCCCACCTTCGGTGCGAGAACCGTCTGGGCGCACAGTGTGCAGACAAGCTGAGCCAAGTACGCGCAGAAGCAGCCTAGCATAAGGAAAAATAGGGTGTTCCTAAGCTGTATGAAACGGACCTCAGAAACATAAAGGCGAATGCTTGCTGTAAAGAGCATCGTCATGTGCTTTGAGTAGTAGCCTTAAATTTTTCTTCCAACGCGCCCACTTGTGCCGGCAAATAAGGAGAAATGAGTATACACAGGTAGCTTCTAATATGGGGTTGCTGTCTTCCCAAAACAAAGACCAGCTAATGTCTCGCTTTTGGCCGAACAAAGGCTAAAAGTTGGCTATCCGAAGTTCCTCGGGTGTTGCGCTCGCTGCAGAATTTAAGCTCACACTGAGTTTTTTACCTGAAATCAACATTTTGGGTACACCTTATTTTCCCTTATACCAGACTGCTTCCTTAAGTACTTGAGCTTATCAACACGATAATGGCGCGAAAGGTTCTCGCGCCGAAGGTGGGCTAGGAGCGCGCGTTAGCGCGCTCCTCCCTTCGGCTGCCGCTCAGGACAAGCCGGTCACCCCCCTAACTTCAAGGGGCGCCGAGGCTTTGTGCGAACGGTATAACCAAAAAAAGACGATTATCAACCCAGCAAAACCACCTCGGGTAAGGAGGAAATACAGAGGAGAGAGCTTCACCGCTAACTGGGCGGCCTGCAGATTGCGCAGCAGTTCATAGGTTGGAAGCGAAAAAAGTGCCAAAGCCACGATCAGCGGAAGCGCCGAGTGCGAGCTGCTGACCAACCGAGCTTTGAGCATCAACATTAGAGGCAGGAGCAAAAGCACGAGATTGTGCGTCCAGGCAAGTGGCGATAGGAGCACCGAGGCCACAACGAGAATGGCAAAAGAAGCATCGTCCCCTCTCCGACAACTCGTCCCCAAAAACATCCACGTCACTATGCATAAGCCGAAGATCGCCTGGAAGGCGCTCACGAGCACAGGCGCCAGAGTACCAAGATCAACGATCGGCGTCGTCCATCGTCCGGAGCTTATCAGCGGAAGGATAAATCCGCGTAGCGAGGCGTTGGCCGGAAACATACTCCAGAATTGTGCGTCGCGGGGGGCGATATCGCTAACATAGCGCAGCATATCAGCCGGCCCAACGCACAAAAGCGTGAGAAGCCCCCAAAAAATCACAACGAGTAACCAGCCGATGCACGCTCGCCAATTACGCGAACTAAGAAGATAAACAAGAAGGAGTCCAGGAAAAAGCTTCATCATGCATGCCGCTCCCAGGCAGGCGCCCCCCCAGAAAGAATAGGAACGACGCAGGAGGATCCACCCACCAACAATCATCAGGGCAATGAGGAGCGAGGTCTGCCCAAGGGCGATAACCTCGAGAAATGGGTGCCAAAAGAGAAGCGGCGGCAAAAGATACCACAGCAGCGCCCTTGGAATCTGCAGCTCTCTCACGAGGAGAATAACGATACCGAGGTAGGCAAGGAGCGAGAGTATATTAAGCAACAAGACCGCCTGGTGATACGGTAGGAAAGAGACAAGCGCAAAGGGGAGTGCCAAAAAAGGCGGATGAAAGTTCTCAAACCCTGGAAAGCCAAGGATACTCCGCGCCGCCTGGCTCATGCTCTCACCGTAAATGGTTTGCCCGTGGCGCAACTGATGCCCTGCAACATAATCCTGCAGAAAGTCAGAGCCGAGAGCGGCATAGTAAATCGAAGTGCTGTACCAATTATAACAGCCAAAGAGAAAGAGAGCGCTCAGAGTGAGGCGCAGCAACAAGGGGGGTGAGCGATACCATGTCATGACTCAAATCCTCTCACGAGGCTCTGCCTCAGACCAACAAGTTTTTTCCCGTGCACGGGCACGGGAAAACTCGTTACCCGAACTTTTGGGGCAATTAGCGTTTCTGCGCCCATAATTTGTAACTGCTCATTAAGTGTGGGCACCTGGGAGCGCGGACGTCCTCGTCCGCAAAATATTCGCAGTCTTTTGGGCCTGTTAATGCGGACGAGGACGTCCGCGCTCCCGGGAAGATCAAAAATCGCCCACACGTAATGAGCAGATACCATAATTTCTCGTAACTTACGCATGTCGTAATGCCACCCTCGTCCTACCAGCCTGTTATGAGCTTGTCGAATAGGCAAAGGGCCTACGTTTTACTTCTAACCATGTAACTACTCGCCCCCTCGTTAAGCTGTGCATATAACCCTAATAAAATGACCATTTTTGAGAAGCGACGACGCTGACGTCCTAGGTCTAACGCCGGACGTCTGACGTCGACGTTTTACGTCCGGCGTAAGACGTTTAACGTCAGCGTTAGTCGATTAAGGGCGAGCAGTTACCTAACCATTTTATAAACCACCCTATACCCTCTCAACACCCCTGCCTTTCTTTCCAGCTCCCGTCCCATAGTCCCCCCGCCCTCTAATGCGCCTACGTATGTCAGGACGGGAGCTTTTTTCGGTTCAAAATCCACTGCGCCGCCGCGCTCAGGTCGGCGGCGCTAAAATCAGGCGTCACTTCGTGATACTTATCACCTCCAGCCTTGCCAGTCTGCACCTGGATCGTACGACAGCCAGCATTCTTACCGAGCTGAATATCGAGGGTCATGTCGCCAATAACATAACTCTGCGTCAAGACGACGTTGAGGTCCGCCACGGCGCGCTCGATCAGAGCGGTGCTGGGTTTACGACAGCTGCACTTATCCGCATCGGTATGCGGACAAAAGTAGACGCGGTCAACCGAGACGCCAGCTTGGTACAGAGTGCGCAGCATCTCGCGATTGACGGCGAAAAACTCCTCTTTGGTAAAATACCCAAAGCCGATGCCTGGCTGATTGGTAACCACGACAAGGCGGAATCCAGCCTGTTTGAGCATCTTTAGGCCATCAATTGCTCCAGGAAGAAACTGGACCTTGTGCGGCTCGTGCAGATACTCGACATGCTCGATAATGGTGCCATCGCGATCGACAAACACCGCCGCAGCAGCCGCCAGCGGTATCTGCGGAAGCATGCTGGCAAGACCACCAAGTGCCTGGGCCGAGATCTTCTCTATAATGCGCGTACTTGAAAACCCTGGAAGAGCCGGGATAATCCGCGCCGAGCCGCCGTAGCTCTCGATCAAGGGAGCCGAGGAGAGCTTGGCGACATCGTAGTCCCCAGCCTTAAGATAGAGATGCGGCTGGAGCAGCTCGATATTCTTATGGTTATTTCTCTCGTCAAAGATAAAAATATAATCGACTACGCCCAAGCCCGCCAAGACCGCTGCACGATCCCTCTCAGAGCAGATGGGGCGCAGCTCGCCCTTGTTCTGGCGCACTGATGCGTCGGAATTAACACCGACTATCAGCACATCACACTGAATCTTGGCTTTTTCAAGATAATCAACGTGCCCAGGGTGAAGAATGTCGAAAACTCCTGAGGTAAACCCTATGGTCTTGCCCTGCTGACGCAGGTTAACGCACAGGTCAGCAACCTCTTTCCGGTCGAGCAGCTTTGTAGTGCTTGCGGTCATCTTCTTAGGCCTCAGAATTGCTAATGCCACGTAGCTAAACAAAACTCTTTAACTGGTCAGCACCTTGCCATTGCATACAACGTGTTTCGCACGGAGATCCACCGAGGTCTCACGGAGTTCCACAGGAGGCTGCGTGGTGGGACCCAGC
>CAIXSY010000413.1 GCA_903922175.1 uncultured delta proteobacterium
TATCTTCCCTTGTTCTCAAGACAGACTAGGAGCGGGAACGGGGGCAGGAATCAGGAGCGGTTCCAGTTCAAGTTCAATAATTTTCTTCCATTCCACTACCTTAGCTCACCGTTTAAGTGGCATTACGTCCGCGCTCCCAGGTACCCACACTTAATGAGCAATTACTACCACGGGTGCTAACTACCTGATTTCTTGCACTTGGGCTGTTCCTGATACCTGCCCCTCCCCCCTGTCCTCTTGATCGGAATAGGAAAAGGAGCGGGAATCAGGAGCAGTTCAAGTGCAAGTTCAAGTAATGTCCTTTTCCCCGGGGTTAATGAGCAGTTACGACCCATGAACGTAACTGCTCAATAACACCGGGTAACTTAATAATTCGTGAGCTTGGTCGTGGTCGAAGTAACTAGCCGATTCAGCATACTTTTCGACCGCGACCACGAAAGCATCCCCCCGAACTTAATGGGCAGTTACTTTCCTACATATCCGCGCTCAAGGCCAGGAGCTATGCGAAGCATAGCTCCTCACCTAAGCGAAACTCGCATGACTTCCTTAACTAATTCTTGTATTTGGTCGATTTGGTCAAATACAATGAAGCAGAAAAATGCTTCTCGCCGAATAGATAACATAGGTTCAAGGAAGAAGGTTGTAAGCGTTCGTTGCTCTTTGACAATGTGGCTGGTTTTCTAGAGGTTTGGGAAGCACGCCACCCCCTAGAATGAGCTTGGGTATACGGGATACGCCGATGCCTCGCGCGACACGACCTAAAGGTCTTCCTCAATTGAGATAAAGGAGATTATACCCATGACTGACAGCTCAGAAAAAAATCCTCAGAAACCAAGCAATAGCCTTATAGGCTGGCTGGTGACATACGTCGGTAATGATCGCGGCTCCTACTATGAGCTACGCGGCGGACGTTCATTCATAAGCTCAGGCATCATCCAAGGCGAGCGCCTGATGAATCTGGATGCAAAAGAGGTGGGAGTGGCACATGCCCTGCTCAACGCTTCCACCGAACACCAAGTGATGCTACAAGATTTATTCTCTTCAAATGGTACCTTCGTCACGCGATCGGGTTCAGGAGATGAAACCGCGGTAAGCGGTCCGACTGAACTCGGCCACGGTGATTGGGTTCGCTTTGGGGAAAACGTAAAGTTTCAACTGTGCTTGATCCATGGCAACAGCAAGTAAGACTAAAAGGATCTTCGACAATCGCTATGAAATACTAGCGATTGTTGGTCGAGGCTCGGGCAGCGTCGTGTATCATGCACGTCACGTCAACGCCCCGGCCTCCGAGGTCGCACTCAAGGTCCTGGTCGACCAAAAGGATAGTTCCACCAACAGCGATAGACTGCGCAAGGAAGCGCTGGCCATGGTCTCCTGTCGGCACAAGCACGTACTGCGCCTCGATGATTTCCATGCCGTCGGTTCCCTCTGCTACCTGTGTTTGGAATACGCCCCCGAGTCCGACCTGCGCAAGTATGTAGCCAAGCTTGGCGGAAAACTCGGCTCATCACAGGCCGAACTATTCCTCATGCAGTGCGCCGATGCGCTCAATTTCATCCATAAAGCCGGCATCATCCACCGCGATATTAAGCCGGACAATATCCTTGTCGTCAATCACCGCGAGATTCGCCTCTGCGACTTCGGCATAGCACTACTTCCCGGTGAACAATCCTCATTCGAAGAGCTCCAAGCAGGCGTGGGAACGATGAGTTACATGTCGCCCGAGATCCTCGAAGCGCGCGCGTACGACCACCGGGCTGACATATACGCCCTCGGTGTCGCCTTCTATGAGATGATCGCCGGTGATCACCCGTTTGATCATGCGCCGCTGATGAAACAGCTCGACGTACGAGAAGATCTCAACTTAACACCACTCAAGAATATTGCGCCTGAGATCCCCGAGTACCTATCGAAGATCATCATGAAAGCGCTGCATTACAATCCCGACAACCGCTTTCAGAGCGCTAAAGACCTCGTCCGCAGCATCGAGATGAAGGATGTTATCGAAGCGCGCAATGCCATCAGCGTCCTCCCCTCTCCAGCGGCGGCGGTAGCGGCTCCTCAGGTCGAGCAGGTGCAGCCCCCTGCCCCGCAGCTCACGTTGGTGCCACAGGCGATTGCCGAGCCAGCGCTCGCAGCAAGTGAGCCAGCGGCTGCCCCGATCGACGCCACGCCCTCTACCACGGTGTATAAAGCGCCTAGCATAAAGAAGATCGCCCCAAATCGCTTTACAAGCGCCGTGACTGAATTAATCCCTCTCAACACCCGCATGGCCGTACTGGAAGCGGCGGGGATTATACCTGGCCACGAGAACACCCAGGAGTCACTACAGCCAACCGATCTGCCCGTAGCGTCTCAACCAATATCTGAGCCGACTCCTCAGGCAGCGCCCGAACTGATCGCAGCGCCGACAGCCATAGATCGTCCATCATTCCAGCGACCAACCTTTAAGTCGGCGATCGGCGCGACACAGATCACCTCTGCCCAGACCATGGCGCTTGAACCTATTCGACCGCATGAGGACTTCCCCGAGATATTCGACGATCCCGCTCCGCAGGAGAAGCCGGTTCAAAAAGAGCCCCCGTCGCCCACCAAGCCAACGAGTTTCAGAGAGCGCCTAAAACAGCAGGAGTCTGCTCCCGCGGCTCACGCCACCGAGGCGTTTCCGACGATTGCTCCCCCACTGCCTCGCGTCGCTCCGAAAATTAAGAGCGTATCCGCATCAGCCACCCCGCGCAGCGGATTGCGCGCCTATGGGCTCCCGATTGCACTGCTCATAGCGGCGATCACCATCTTTGTCGTAAGGGACTGGGCTTATTCGAAGAGATTGGTAAAGACCCCTTCAACGGTGGTATCGCAGGAAACAAAAGCTCTAAGCAGCCGAGATGGAGGAATTGGCTATCTGCCGGCTTTTAACCCAGGCTCGACGATTTCGTTTCCGGACCTTCCTGGCGGCGTCTATAGCGGCACCATTACTCGGTTGATCGCTAACCAGATACTCCCGCTGACCATAATTTCGTTCCCCGAAACAAAAACGATTGCGGTGATGATTGGGATTGAGGGCTGGACACCACGAATAGTCTCTCTCAACAGTGAAAAAGGGAGTGATGCGAATGCCGCGGTAAGGGTTTCTTCTAACGGCTTCATCCTCGACTTTTCAGCCGCACCGTTAAAGGCAACCACGCTTTCGAATGAAATATCTGGGTCGTTCAGGAACGTTATCGCTGGCGACACCGGCGCGTGGAATGTAAAACCTGTAAGGTAATGCGTATGTGTTTGGTTCGCCATTTTGCATCGTTTGCTGCCGCATTGCTGCTGCTTGCGCTTGCACCGACATCGTTCGCAGAGAAGCGTTCGGCGGGCGCTAAAGGTACAGCGGTGGAGATCCTCCATGTTGCCCCGGCGCCAAAGCAATTACCCGCACCGGGCGAGATGATGAAGCTTCTCGTCACCCTCAAGAACACCAAAGACAGCGAACGAAGACTCCGCGCCTTTATCGTTCGCGATGGACAGATGCTCGATATCTCCGTACCAACGGCACAGTTCAATCAGGAGGAGATGCCCTACTACGAGGTGCCACTCTATGCACCTGAAGGCGAAATGCTCTACCTTTTCATGCTCTATAATCCCGATGGTTCGGTTACCTCGTCTAACCGTTACTTCGTGCGCCGTTTGTGCCTGCCCAATACCACACTAGCCTCTGGCAAGGTAGACCCGAGTCTGCCGCCCGATCAGCGGCTCATTCAACTAGCCTCCCAAGTAGCAGACCTCAATCGCGACATTAAGTCCTACGAAATGGTCCTTTCGCTCCTCAAAGACCTGCAGAAACTCATTGGAGATAATTAAGTGATCTCACGCAGTATAAAAGTTATCATCACCGCCGGTTATCTCATCGCCGGGATTGTAATCGGGATTTTGCCGAATATCGGTCGAGCTGAAAATGAAGCTTCCGCAGCGGAGGATCTAACCCCCGCACCAGCAGCAAATGTCGAGGCCCCAGCGGCTGCGACGACGTCCCCAAGCCCAACTACCTCCGCGGCCACCCCCACCTCCACACCAAAGATTGAACAATCTATGGATTCGATGGTTCAGATCGTTGTGGCTGCCTCCTTTGAACCGAAGGAAGCGGTTGGACTATTACTTTCGAGCCATGGTGTGGCAGAGAAACCGGCACTAAAACTCGATAAGATTCGCGATGGTTTATTCCTCGTGTCCTTCGGCTATCTCAAAGGGGAGGTTCGCAAAGATACCTTTGCCTCCGCCATGGTGCTTTCGGTTCTAGGCGAAACGGCGTTCGGTGATATCCGTTCACTCTCGGGCATTACCAAGACGGATTCATTCCATTCGCTACCACAGTGCCCTCCCGACAAATCACTTCAATCCGTTGATCCCGCACGGTTCGGGGCTTACGAGAGACTGATGAGCATGCGTCTTGAACGACGTGAGATATACCGTAAAGAGATTACGGAGATTATGCGCGGATCGTTTCTTGAAAATATCCGCAAACTGGAGAAAGGCTTTGGGCTCTCACGCGGACGGCAGCTCTCCGCCGAGCTAACACCTGTGGAGCTTATCGACCGCCTCTCACGCCTCGTTCCGGCGATACACGATCTGACCGAGCGCGAAAAGAAAGATGATTCAAAACAGGGCGACGACGCGACCACCCCGTGACCCGCTTCACCTCACCCGCCGCCAGGAAACAATCGATTGAAGATGCCTTTGTCAGCAGATATTGGGAACTTATATATACAGAGCACCAAGGCTTTCCGGCGACGCTCCTCAGTGCGCTGCAGGAAAGACTCGACCATATCGATCGCGCAAGCTGGCCCGAACGTTTTGCCTGGGGGGGCATTTTCGTCAACGGCAAAGAAGCGAGTGGCGAGATGGAACTGCCCTTCCCCTGCCGCATAGAGTACTACGAACCGCGCTTTGATTATCACGATCCGTATTCGTTCTTTCCACGATTCGATCCGCGCTGGATCGTACACCAAGATGATGACATAATCTGTGCCTTCAAACCGGCGAAGCTGCCCTCGCTCCCAGCACGCGAGCAGAAGCGCTACTGCCTTAAGGTATACCTTGAAGATCACCTTGGCCACAGCGTCCACATGCCCTCTCGCCTGGATATGTCGACCAGCGGCCTGCTCGTCCTCAGCCACTCCGCACGCGCCCATAACAAACTGCAGCGCGCTTTTGAGACCAGACGCGTCCAGAAGTACTATCTCTTGGAAACTGCCTCAGCAGTTGAGTTTAATGAGAAGACTATTGATTCCGCCATCGGTAAGGATCCCGATCATCCGATCCTGCGAAAGATAGTTAGTACACAAGGCAAGCCCGCGCTGACCCATTTTAGGGTACTCAGCCGTGGAACCTTTCACGGAACCGAAGGCGATTGTCCAAGCACCATCCTTCTTGCCCAGCCACGCACGGGACGCACCCATCAGATTCGCGTACACGCCCTCTACAACGGATTCCCCATTATCGGAGACACCTTCTACGGTGGGCAACCGGACAGCGAACTTCACCTGGTTAGCGCGCGCATAGTTCTTGAACACCCAATTACGCGCAAGGCCATCGACATAACGCTACCGCAGGAGTTCATACCGAGGTGGGCGCAGGGGGTTGGGTTCTCACTGGGATAAACAAGTCTGCAGGTATTTTCGGGGCTTCCGCAGAATCTGTGGGTAGAAAACATCTACCGGGCTGAATAACTGGCCGAGATATATAGCGATTCTTTGTATTTCCCGTGCACGTGCAGGTGCACGGGCTACATCCTACCCACAGATTCTGCGGAGGAGCCGTATTTTCCCGCTCACCTACACGGGTCGCCCACACTTATTGAGCAGATTCCCCCTCACTGGTAACATATTGATAAAGCTGATATAAGAAAACGTGACTTAAGGAACACAAGGTATCGTTTTAAGGAAAATCGCATGAGCACAGAATCTCGAGATCTGATCGTTCTGGGTGCAGGCCCAGGTGGCTATGTTGCCGCAATCCGTGCTTCGCAACTTGGGCGCAAGGTAACTATCATCGAACGTGATGCCCTCGGCGGCATCTGCCTCAATTGGGGCTGTATCCCCTCGAAAGCGCTTTTGCGCTCAGCACAGCTATACCACGACATGAAGCACTCGGCGGAATTTGGCTTCGAAACCGGCGGAATTCGAGTTGACTTTCCACGCATCATCGCACGCTCGCGCGAAGTCGCCGGCAAGCTCTCCAGTGGCGTAACCTATCTGATGAAAAAAAATAAGGTCGAGGTCCTGCCTGGTACCGGCACCCTTGAGGGCGGCAATACGATTAGCGTCGTCGATAGCACTGGGAAAAGCGTCTCGTACACCTATCGCGATATCATCATAGCCACCGGTGCTCGCCCCCGCATGCTCCCAGGCGTAGAGCTCGATGGTGAGGTGATCCATACCTACCGCACCGCCTTGGATTACCGGCGCCTACCTCAAAAGATCATGATCATCGGCGCCGGCGCTATCGGTATGGAGTTCGCCTACTTCTATAACACTTTAGGCGCCCAGGTAACCGTCTGCGAAATGCTCGACCAGATCTTACCGCTCGAGGACAGCGAAGTTGCCAACGCTCTGCAAAAAACAATGCAGAAAAATGGGATGATAATTAAAACCAAAACAGCGGTG
This sequence comes from uncultured delta proteobacterium, assembly GCA_903922175.1. GTDB lineage: Bacteria > Bdellovibrionota_C > UBA2361 > UBA2361 > CAIXSY01 > CAIXSY01. The sequence continues at coordinate 6,648 of CAIXSY010000413.1, forward strand.
AGCGAGATAAAGAGATCGGGTAAGACTGTAAGTGCAACGGTCAAGAGCGTTGGCCCAGACGGTGCCGCGATTGAGGAGAAGTGGACGGGCGATGCCTGCCTGGTCGCTGTCGGTGTAATGGCCAACACCGAAGGTATCGGGTTGGACAAAGCCGGCATTGAGCTTAGTGATCGTAAGTATATTAAAGTCGATGGCTTTTTACGTACCAATCGCGAACACCACTATGCCATCGGTGACGTTACCGGGCAGATACTCTTGGCCCATGTGGCGAGCCACCAGGGCATTATCGCGGCGGAAGCTGCCTGCGGGCAGGCGAAGCACCCCATGCGCTATGACAATATCCCAAGCTGCACCTACTGCCAGCCCCAGGTAGCCTCGGTAGGTTTGAGCGAAAAAATGTGCAAGGAGCGTGGCCTGAAATACAGGATCGGCAAGGTCCCCTTCTCTGCCATCGGCAAAGCTATCGCTATCGGCGAACAGGATGGTTTCATCAAGGTGCTAATCGATGATGCGGTCGGCGAAGTTCTTGGCGTGCATATCATCCACGCGGAGGCGACCGAGCTTATCGCCGAAGCCGGAATCATCCGCTCGCACGAAGGTATAGCCGCCAGTGTGCTTGAGACCGTGCACGCTCATCCGACGCTCTCAGAATCGATGGCTGAAGCTATGGCTGTGGCCCTCGGCCGACCGATTAATTTCTAGGAAGGCTCCAAAAATCTGGTTGCTAAGGCCCATGCCTTCGTAACTTCGCTCCCTCGTGTTATGATCATTAGAAACTAGCCAAACACATTGCCTTCACCACTTACCATCGTTCATCTCGGCCGCGTCCCCTACCGCGAGGCCTGGGATCTGCAGCGAAAGCTGCAACGCGAGCTGATCGAAGGGCATGGAAAGGATACCCTCATCCTTTGTGAGCACGAGCCAGTTATAACCCTCGGCAGAGGCGCCAAACCCGAAAATGTCCTTGGCACCCCCGAAGACCTCGCCAAGAGGGGAATAGAGGTCCTCGCAATTGAAAGGGGCGGCGACGTCACCTATCATGGGCCAGGCCAGCTTGTGGGGTACCCTATAATCGACTTGAACCGCCAACGGCGGGATGTAGGCTGGTATATGCGGAGCATCGAGGAGGTAATCCTACGCTCTCTTAGCCAATGGGGCATACCTGCTACCCGGATAGATGGCAAGACTGGCGTATGGATTAAATCACAGCAGTATAATACCGCACCGAATTGTGTTAATAGTGCCCCTGATAGGAAGATAGCCGCGCTTGGGGTACGTATTTCAAGGTGGTGCACCCTTCATGGCTTTGCCCTCAATGTGCTAAGCTGCAAAGAGGGATTTGCACTGATTAACCCATGCGGTTTTGTCGATATCGAGGTAACCTCAATCGAAGAGGAGTCGACGCTGCGCTCCACTCCCTGCATGACCGAGGTGGAAGACGCGGTTGTGCGACATTTTTTTGAGGTTTTCTCGTTCGAAACTGGGAATGACATGATGCATAGCGAAGCTACGCCTCTGGCAAAGCAGGAGTAGATGGGAGTAAGGAGAGTCGGCAAGTAACTGCCGAAGTAATTCCTCAATGAGTGTGGGTAGGAGAAACGTGAACGTGCTCGTGGTCGTGAACGTGGTCAATGTAACTGGCCGATTCGGCGCAGTCTTCGACCGCAACCACGAGCACGACCACGCTCACGAATTATTAAGTTACCCCGGAGTTATTGAGCGGTTACAACTTCAACGAGTAACTATGCAATTATACGGATACGAAGGCGAGGCATGACACGTAAACAGATCTCTCTCGTCCATGCCCTACCATCTCCCTTCGGCCTGCAGCCCATATCGGATCCGAAACAGCTACTTCATGCTTACGGCATCATGCTCTCAGCGCGTCTAGCTGATGAAAAGATCATCACCCTTTACAAACAGAACAAGTGCAACTTTCAGATCGGCGTTGCTGGCCACGAGGCTTGCCAGGCCGCTGCGGCACACGTCTTTCGCCCAAGTGTTGACTGGTTCTACCCCTACTACCGCGATATGGCCCTCTGCAGTGGCCTAGGCATGAATTTTCGCGAAATCATGCTCAATGCCCTAAACCGCAGCGCCGATCCCAGTTCACACGGGAGACAGATGCCGATGCACTGGGGATCGCTGAAGCTCCGTATCGTCAGTCAAAGCTCACCCACCGGCTCACAGTTCCTGCAAGCGGTGGGATGCGCTCACGGCACCAAGTTGAAAGCTGCCAAGGAAGTAGTCTTTGTTTCAGGAGGAGAGGGCTGCTGCAGTCAGGGAGACTTTCACGAGGCCCTCAACTGGGCTTCACGCGAGAAACTCCCAGTCCTGTTTCTGATTGAAAACAACGCCTTCGCCATCTCCGTGCATGTCAGCGAACAGCTTGCTGGATCGAGTGTCTACAAACTCTGCCACGGCTATGAGGGACTGCGCTCTTTCGAAATTGACGGCACCGATTATTTTGAATCTTACTCTGCTATTAAGCTCGGCTACGAGCGCGCCCTGCGTGGTGAAGGCCCGTGCCTAATTGAGGCATACGTGCCACGTATCCAGAGCCACTCCATCTCAGACAACCAGCTTAAGTACCGCACGCAGGAGGAGGTTGATAACGACATCGCTCGCGATCCGATCCCACGCTTCCTGCGTCACCTGCTAAGTGCAGGCATCGCTTCTCAATCCGAAATAGACACAATCTACAACACCACAAAAGATGCGGTCGACGAAGCTGCCGCCTGGGCTGAGACCCAACCGGCGTGCGATCCGGCCGACTGTATGCGACACACCCTTGTCGTTCCCGATCCTGCCTGTACTGTGCAGGAGCAGGAGCCGCATGGCGAAGAGGTGTACCTGGTTGACGCCATAAATCACGCTCTCGACGAGGAGCTAGCGCGAGACAAGGACATGTTAGTCTTCGGCCAGGACGTAGCCTACGGCAAGGGAGGTGTCTTCGGTGTCACCAATGGGCTTACCGCGCGCTATGGCAAAGAGCGCGTCTTCAACGCGCCGCTAGCCGAGAGTTCTATTGTTGGCGTATCCATCGGGCTTGCCGCGCGAGGATTGAAGGCGGTCTGTGAGATCCAATTCGGCGATTACATCTGGACCGCGATGATGCAAATTCGAGACGAGATGGCGATGATGAACTACCGTTCGGCCGGGGATTGGCCCTGCCCGATAGTAATCCGAGTGGCAGTCGGCGGCTATATTCGCGGCGGCCCATACCACTCACAAAATATCGAAGCCACCTTTGCCCACTTTCCCGGCTTACTGGTAGCCTATCCCTCCAACGCCTGCGACGCCAAAGGGATGCTCAAGAGCGCCATCCGCGGTAAAAATCCAGTTCTCTTCTTGGAGCACAAAGGGCTTTACCGTCAGCCCTACGCCAAGGGACGAGAGGGCGACGCTGATTTCTTAATACCACTGGGCAAAGCGCGACTGGCCCGTGAAGGCTCTGATTTGACGATCATCACCTGGGGAGCAATCGTGCAAAAAAGCCTACTCGCTGCCAAGGAGCTCGAACGTGAAGGCCACAGCGTCGAAGTTCTAGATCTACGCAGCATCGTCCCCCTCGACAGTGAGGCTATTTTCAAAAGCGTTAAAAAGACCGGGCGAGTTCTCGTGGCCCACGAAGATGTGCTCTTTATGGGTTTTGGAGCCGAGATCGCTGCGCAGATATCCAGCGAATGTTTCAACCACCTCGATGCGCCGATTAGACGCCTAGGGATGAAATATGCCGCCGCCGTAGCCCACTCTCCCATACTCGAAGACGCGGTATTGCCGCAGAACCAAGATGTGCTTACTGCGGCACGAGAGGTTTTGGGGTACTAAAGTGCCGCGCTGACGCGCGGCACTAGAGAGCCTGTAGCGGGGCTACATACAGTTTCTGCCTGCCCCAGATGCACATGAGCTTTCTGACAGGTCTACTGGAATCAGCCCCCAAGAAGAATGTTCGAGGTGAGTCTAGGGCTCTAGATACACCAATCCATTGCGACTCGATGAGTCACACTGAGAGTAGGATTAAGGAGTCACTGTGCTAACAGTGGCTCGACAAGCTTAGGCATGCACGGTGGGTAGAGCCCTGGGGGATACGGAACAGAGAACTCACCGATTCTCCACCTTCTCTGCACTTGACGTGCCTCTGCCATAAGCTTTCCTAGAAATTCGATAAATGCCTTCCGTAAAGAGCGCTCTTCACTAAGGCACCACATACGCCGTCCCGAGTAATTTTGCGGAAGATGGGATGGGTTGATAGGCTGACTAAGAAGCCGTTCTCGACCCGGTACTTTTTTCCCTAATCGCTCCCGTACCCTCTTATAACGGGCTTCAAGGGTGCGAATTCTTAAGACTATACGAGCATTTATATCCTCCTGTGCTTTTTGATCACTAACTCCGAACGCCTCCATCCAGGCATTGGGATAGATGGTAAAGGGGTGAGCTTCTTTCGAGTTAGAAATGAGTCTCTCTGCTTCCTTGGTATAGCCTCGTAAGTTGTGGCTATCGGGGGCAAGCTTCTGATAGTGAAACCTTCTTAGACGTTGCCATAATTTGCTGCAGTCTTTACGCTGAAACATGCCCCAGCTTGAAACGCCTGGGTACTCATCTATGCAATCGACGAGATTGTCCTTGGTCGGGTTTGAGTAAATGTAGGCAATGGCAACTGCAGCGCGCAACGGCGTGAGTACCACCGGGCTATCATACCCTTCGCACCAGATGGTTCGTTTGCGCCGGCCGAGGATTATATTAAATGCATGAGATGACTCTGTTTTAAAGCACTTAATAAAACCAGGGACATCGTCTGGACTATCTACTACACCAAGAAGGTGTAGGTGTGTCCCCTCGACGATAATGTGGCTAATCTTAAATCCAGGATGCACGGCGAGGGCCCGTGCCAGGCAACTCTTTATAATAGCCTGACACAGTGGATTACTGAGCAGTAGCAGCCCTTCTTCAACTCGGAAGGTGATTAGCAGGACGGATCCATGGGGATGGTACTTCATTTTTCTCATACATATACAGGTTCGGAGAATTTGTGGAAAAGTTGCCTCAAAAGACGTCAAAAGCAAGGTGGTAGCCCAGTTACAGGTTAGGGGCTACAGGTCGGAGGCTGCATGTAGCCCCGCTACAGGTCCGAATGATGTAGCCCCGCTACAGGTCCGAACTGAATTATGAGGCACATCGCTCATACACCCGCACTGGACCTGCCAGCCGTCATCGGCTATAACTTCCCTGCTTAGGCCAATGCCTTTCTCCTTAATTATCGTGAGAGGCCCCCGAGTTACCCCCTTTTTGTGTGGAGTGATCTTCGATGAAAGTAGAAATGCTCATGCCCCAGATGGGAGAGTCCATCACTGAGGCCAGGATCTCAAAGTGGAAGAAGGGAGTTGGCGACTCGGTTACCAAAGATGAGATCATCTTGGAGATCTCGACTGACAAGGTGGATTCCGAGATCCCCGTTCCCGCCGCAGGTGTTATTAGCCAGATCCTCTATAAGGAAGGAGACGTCGTTCCGGTCAAAACCCTTATCGCCGTGATTGAAACCGAGGCCCAGGTCGCAAAGGCTGTGGAACGACCAGCAACAGCTCAAGAGCTCCCCACCGCTCCGACCAAAACCGCGCAGATAGAGATAGTCACCCCCGAGGAGCGCGGTGATCGCTTCTACTCGCCACTCGTAAAGAGCCTTGCCGAAAAGCACGGACTTTCCACCCAAGAGCTAGAACTTATCTCCGGTTCGGGCCAAGCCGGGCGGGTAAATAAAGAAGATCTGCTGAGCTACCTTGAATCGAAGCGGCCAGCTGAAGCAACCCCCAAAGCCCCAGCAGTCTCAGTCTCCGTTACCGTCGAATCCCAGCACAAATCAATACCCGCCGTTCAGCAACGCCCTGCGGCCGCTGCCATGCCTGACTTTGACTGGAACCAAGAAGGCTACAAGATTGTGCCGATGGACAATATGCGCCAGGCTATTGCCGAGCACATGGTCCGCTCTAAACGCACCAGTCCACATGTTTACTCCGTCCAAGAGGTCGATATGACCTCGGTATCACGCTGGAGGAGCAAGCATAAGGCGGATTTCCAGAAGAGCGAGGGATTCGGTCTCAGCTTTACCCCTTTCTTTCTAGAAGCATCCATTCAGGCTCTGCAGCAGTTCCCCTACATCAACAGCTCCATCGAGGGGCAGAAGATAATTCTTAAAAAACACATCAATCTCGGCTGTGCCGTAGCACTCGGAACCACGGGACTCATCGTCCCCGTAATCAAGCACGCTGAGGAGAAAAATCTCGTCGGTCTAGCGCGAAGCCTTAACGATCTGGCACAGCGAGCACGCAGTAAAAAGCTACAACCCGATGACGTCATGGGCGGCACCTTTACGGTTACCAACCCTGGGGTTTTTGGGACCATCATCGGAACACCGATTATCAACCAGCCACAGGTGGCGATCCTCTGCCTCGGTGCCATCACTAAACGCGCCGTGGTGATCGACGACATGATCGCCATCCGTGAGATGTGCTACCTAACCCTTTCCTACGACCATCGCGTTGTCGATGGATCCATGGCTGGACAGTTCTTGGCGCTCCTTCGAAAGTATCTTGAAGGGTGGGACGAGAACCGCCCACTGCGATAACTACCTATGCGAGTCGTCAGCGGCAGTGCCAGAGGAAGAAAGCTAAAACCGGTCCCCGGTGATAGCACTCGCCCGATCCTTGATCGGGTAAAGACCGCCCTATTCGATATCATTCGCCCACGCCTGCCCGAAATACAGATGCTCGACCTGTTTGCCGGCTCCGGCGCCGTCGGGATCGAAGCCCTCAGTCAAGGCGCAGCCCACTGCACATTCCTCGACCTAAATGAAAAAGCAGCGCGCACCATCCGTGAAAATCTTGAGAGCACCGGCTTTAGTGCCCAAGGTGAAGTACGCCACACCGATGCTTTTCGCTACCTGCGCCACACTACGACCAAAAGCTTTGATCTGATTTACATCGCTCCGCCACAATACGAAACGCTCTGGACCCAAGCGCTCCAGACCATTGGTGAGCACCCCGAACTGGTACGCTCAGGCGGCATGCTTATTGCGCAGATCGATCCGACCGAATATGAAGCTATAAATATGACCGCCTTTGAAGAGACCGAGCAACGCAAGTATGGCAATACCCTGCTCGTATTCTACAGCAAGCGTTGATCCCTTTAGCCCTAAGACTCAGACCAAGTACTATCGTGGTCTTTTGAATTGCCTATTCTCTTGATGGTGTCAGATTCAGAGGAGGGCTCCGGAGGATGCCTGCGTGCTCTAAAATCCATAAAGCTATTCGCATCGCTAAAGTTAAAGGTGCCACACAGAGAACGAATCTCACTCATGTACTTACGCTGGAAAAATATCTTTACTACAACATAGCAAAATGCGGTAACCGCTACGGCAAGCAAGATGGAGATTACATAATAGATCAGCATATGCGGTTACCTAATACGGCATAAACAATCCCGTTATCTATGCTAATTCGAGATTAATTCCAATAACGCTACGATGTCTTCGCCTGTCAGACGAGTGGGGAAATGTCGTGGCTAAAATCACCGACGCCAACAGTAAGACCTTGTTATTGGCTTAACGCTCCTACCAACTGCCTAGTTTGAGAAATATCTCCGCCACGTGCATGTTCATGACCGCAACACTTCAGCCACTCCACACTAACTGAGCAGCTATCTAGTTCCTGTCCTAAAATGGCAAAAATTAGCCAAGAACTATCCTACCTGCGACGAGCTCAGGCCGAGTGGAGCGAGCGCACAACATATTGAACTATTTAGCACAATTTCGTGCGTGCGAGTCAAAGGATCGCCAAGAACCAAGTTCCAGGACAGGCACTACCTAAATCGACGTACTACGGGAAACACCTTCAGGCTGGCGAAGAGCGTGGTCAAAACTCGCCCGTCGATGGACACCAGCAATAGGGGCCCTCTAGTACCGCGACCGAAAAGTTTCTTCACCTTTCCGGTTGAGGTACTTAGCCCGACCAAGATGGCCGGACAGCCGCGAATCGGCTGGGAGCGAATGCACAGCCGGGGCGAAAGTGGCCCCCGCGGAGCTCTGCGCGACTTTCAATTGGGCCAGGACGACCCAATTGAAACCATAGACAAGGAGACTAATGCCGCGCAACGGCCGATCAAGGTGAGAAAAATTAGCGCTCGCGGCACTAGTTCAGAAACTCACCAACGCAAAACATAATGTCATCGATCGGCGGCTCATCGCCAAGGATCTTCTTAAGGCGATGAAGGATGATGTGCTTTTGGAAACTTAGCTCCTGCGCCCAGGCTGAGCTCACCACACTAACGACAAGAGTGCGCTTCCGTAACGACTCCGGGCGAGATCGCTGGGCGATCTCATCCCCAACTATCTCCTTCCACCGTAACACGAACTGATAACGCGCCATATCTTTATCGAGGCCAAACTTCTCAAGGGTGCGCCCCAGAATACCGCGCAGTAGTACCGGCTGAGGTTTGTAACGCTTTACCTCAGGCGGATTAATCGTCAGTGTTTTTTTACTGTTCGAACCCACACCGACTACTCCCTCTTTTTACCATCTTCGATCTTATCAAAAAAGAATATCTGCTCACTGGGGCGCGCCATACCCAGCTCATTTCGCGCCGCTTTTTCTATCGCCCGCGGATCGCTCTGCAACAGGCGCACTTCACGCTTGAGCTCACCGACTGAGGCCTCGAGCTGATTGTTCTGTTCACGTTCGCTTTCCAATGTCCTACGCATGGAGGCGAGCTTGTTATAACTATCATCGCCGAAGATACAAAAGATTCCGACCACAACTGCGGCGATAAGAACAAGAATAGAGGTTAGTTTTTTCATAGAGAAATTAGGCGCAGGCCGACCAGTGCCTAGCATACTCGAGGAGCCACCTTGAGACAATGCCGCAGCGATGCGTACCTAGGCAACCTGCCTAGCCTGCTATTCATTTTGCCGTGTATGGGCTTCCAAGCCCCCCTTGCCGAATCTCCTCTTGATTTTCTCCCGCTCCTATCCGATGGTAAGGCCTACGGTTTCTTATACTTATTTAGAGGAGCGTTCATGTCTCACGGTACAAGCAAGAGCACTATTTCCAAAGTCACTTCTTATGAGTGTCTTGACTCACGCGGTTTTCCAACCGTGTCAGCAACGGTACAACTCAGCGACGGCACCCTCGGTACAGCCATGGTTCCATCCGGTGCATCAACCGGAGAATACGAAGCTCTCGAGCTTCGTGACGGCGACGAAAAACGCTACCAGGGGAAAGGCGTCCTCAAAGCTGTTGAGAACGTACGTAAACTGATCGCACCGGCCGTTATTGGTCAAGAGGTCCTTAACCTCGCCGCCCTCGACCGCCTAATGATCAAGCTCGATGGCACCGAGACGAAATCGAAACTGGGTGCCAATGCCATCCTTGCTGTAAGTCTCGCCGCTGCGCACGCTGGTGCAAACCACTTGGGCATCCCCCTCTTTCGCTACCTTGGCGGCGCTAATGCCCGCAAGCTTCCCGTACCCTTGGTGAACGTGATTAACGGCGGCGCGCATGCCTCAAACCTGCTCGATTTCCAAGAGTTCATGCTCGTACCACACGGCACTTCAACGTTCTTTGAAAATATCCGCGCTGCATCAGAGGTGTTTCATACCCTGAAGAAGAACCTAAAGAAGCGTAAACTATCGATCGGCATCGGCGATGAGGGTGGGTTTGCTCCCGACCTTGAGGGCCCCGAAGACGCAATCTCAACTTTGGTTCAAGCCATCTCAGATGCCGGGTACGAGCCAGGCAAAGAGATCTCGATCGCCCTCGATGTCGCGGCAAGCGAGTTCTTTGATGACAAAAAGGGCAAATACGTCTTCAAAAAGAGCACCAAGGAGGAGTTCTCCTCCTCCGAACTGATTAACCTCTACGCTTCATGGCTCGATAAATATCCGCTTGTCAGCATCGAGGACGGCCTTGATGAAAACGACTGGGATGGCTGGAAGATGATGACCGAGCAGATCGGTTCACGCGTCCAGCTTGTCGGCGACGATCTCTTCGTCACCAACCAGAATCGCCTCGCTATGGGGATCGAGCGCAGCGTGGGTAATGCCATTCTTATCAAGCTTAATCAGATTGGCTCCGTAACTGAGACCTTGGAGACCATCGGCTTGGCCCAGGAGAACGGCTACAGCTCCGTTATCTCGCACCGCTCCGGCGAGACCGAGGACACCTCGATCGCTGACCTGGCGGTGGCAGTCGGTGCCGGCCAGATCAAGACCGGCTCAGTCTGCCGCAGCGAGCGTACGGCGAAGTACAACCGCTTGCTCTGGATCGAGAGCTTCCTTGACGGCGAAGGATTCGTCGAGGATCCGTTTCCGTCTGAATAGTGGAAAGGTTCGACATCTAGTACCTCGACCGGAAAGTTTTTTCACTTAGCCTTGAACTCCCGCTTGGCCATGGCCTTGCGCTCTTCGACCTCGACTTTGACGTTTAAGCCTAAATCTAAGGGGAATTGACCAAGGCCGAGCGGGAGTTCAAGGCTAA
>CAIXSY010000414.1 GCA_903922175.1 uncultured delta proteobacterium
CTACCCTTTTTTTGCACCATGTTACAGCTAGTGAGCACTCCACAAAAAGGGTAGACCGAGCGCGGCGCTCCGGCCGCCCCCGCTATTCGGGGGTCCGCCAAGACTTTTTGCGGACGGTATAGTACACGTTTCAAGGGTCAAGGAACCTAGTGCGCTACACCGAGCGCATATCGCCCGGCCTCAGGATGCGGTGCAACATTAATCCGAAGCGGGTCATCTGGTGTGAGGGGGGGAAGAACTCAGCAGCGAAGGTTTGAGCAAGGGTGCGCCCCGTTGAACTAATGCTCAGTTGGGTAAGGGCTAGGCAGGTCGCGCCGGCCAGGTCGCACGCTTTTTCTCCGGCATACAGAATGCTGCTGGCATTCGACTCTACGGCGCTGAACTCAGCACCGCCGATTCGTAGCACGGGTATGCATCCACAAGCTTGAGCAGCGAGGGCATAGAGCGGGAATCCGCTGCTATGCGCGGGTGCCCAAAGTATGCTCGATGTTGAAAATCGTGCGGCCAGCTCCTTGCGCTGGCAAATGTACTCGATGGTAACGTGCGGGGCTAACGTATCTGGGCTAGGTCCTCTTCCCTCATGAGTGCGTTTTGCCGAATCGATGTCGAGGATGGTCAAGCGAGCGTCTGGAAACCTGTGAGTGACGAGAGCCATTGTCTCGACCAGATAGGCATAGTCGAGGGAACATTGTGCGTCATTAATAAGAACGATCGCGTGTTGCTGGCGAGTGACTGTTGGGGGGTGGAATAAGCGTGCATCAAGTGCCGCTGGTAAGATATCAATTTTGTCTTGAGGAACTCGCCCGAGGACGAGGTTGGCTTTGTGCGCCTCGCATTGAGCGAGAACGGCATTCATCTCCAGGAGGCGATGCCGGGCGAGTGTAAGCTGCCAGCGCAGGGGGAAAAAGAACCAATACTGCTCTGGGCGTTTGCAGAGTGAATCCGGAACCTCTTCAAAAAATCCGACGAGAGGAGTTTTTTCGGTGGCAAGTGCAAAAGCCTCAGGATCGGATGCGGCAAGCAGTTGAACTCCATCGATCAATTCGCTTTGTAGGATCTGCGAGCCGGCTAGATAGACACTTCCTGGTCCGCCGTAGGAAGCAAGCGTACGTGCAAAATCGAAGATGTGCATCTCGTCTGCCTGGATCCCCTCGGCGGAAATCGATGTGCTTCCAGCCCAGAGCAGGATCGCTCGTTCGACTGAAATAAGTCGCTCATCCACGAGAGGGGCCTCCAAGCAGTAATTCGAGTTCATGTCTGACGTATCGCGCCACGACAGATGGTGCGCAGCAGCGTTCCCAGTAACGCAGTGTATAGTGCTGTATCTCATCAAGAAGTTGGGGATCAGCAAGGAGTTGGTCTAAGAACTGAGGCAGTAGCTCCCAGTGGCCAGGCCAAAGATAGGGAGGCTGCTCGTAGTACCAATAATTTGGCTTTGGTTCGGAGATTATAACACATCCTGAAAGAACCGCTTCAAAATAGCGAGAGCTCTCGGGGCTAACCCACCCACGCGGCGCAAAGATGATCTTACTATCGGCTAGAATTTGGGCGTATTCATCGCGTGGAGATCCGGCACTCCAACCGTCATACCAGATCACTTTACCGCGCGTATTGCGCAGTTGGTATAGGTCCAAGGCTTTCTGTAGGGGGATTCGGTTGCAGTTTATGGCCCCGGCCCAGAAATAGTCGAGTGGCCGCTGGGAGCAGGGCTTAAGCGGGAGCACTGGTCGAAAGCCAGCCTGGTAGCCGAGTGGTAGCGGCCGAAGGCGAGGATTGTTGTGTGAGGTAAGGGGATAGTAGTTGCGAAAGGTGAGCAGTACATCGGCAGCTTCGCTGGTGCAGTCTTTAGCTGAATGGTTTTCCTGTGAGGAAACAAAGACGATCTTTCGAAAGCGCGAAGGGGGAAGTGTGTCTTTGGCGGGGCAAAATACCAGGCTAAGATCCCAGGGAAGGTCAAGCTTGTTGAGCTCGACTGCGATCTCCTCGAAGTAATCTATCTCCGACGAGACTCCATTGTTTAGCACTTCAAGCATTTCCCCTCCTCCTTCGACACTAGCAATTTCATGGCGAAGGAAGAAGTCCAATTATAGCTTGCGTTTCCCTGTGTTCAGCGGTCGTGTGGTTTTCGGAAATTCTTCACCCCCGGCAAATCGCCCATTTTGCCTTGTACAGAGCCATACCTTGTACAGCCCCCATACAATGGTTATCTGCGGTCCATCTGCAAGCGAAGGGTGAGCAGGGATTTCTCATCCTGGGCGCTTTTGAGTCGGTGCTCTTCTCTCACTCAGATCGCGGCGTTTAGCCAGATTGAAGTCTCAATCTTTGCAAAGAGGATCTGTGGTTCTTTCAGTGTCGAACCGGCGGGTTGCGCTCGCAGCGCATCGTCCCAACAAAGTTTGGCCAGATCGAGGTTGAGGGTTGCAGCCATTTTCGCTGTGGTAAAGGGCATGAACGGCGTCAGAACTATGGTGAAAAAGTGTATCGCCTTTAACGCTGTGGCGAGGGTTACTTTCGTGGTCTCCATGTCTGTTTTGCGGGTTGTCCACGGCGCTTTTTCGTCAACGTAGCGGTTGCACGAGCGAGCGAATTCCATGAGCACTTCAAGCGCAGCGCGGAAGTTGTAGCCCTCAAGCTGCTCCGTGGTGTCATGAAACGCCTTTTCTAGCAGGGCGACGAAGGCTTTGTCAGTGTCGCTAACCTTTTCTTCGAGGTAGTCAGGCACGTGCGGACCCACGTACTTGTGGGTAAAGGAGACGATTCGGTGGACGAAGTTGCCGAGGACGTTAGCCAGCTCTGAGTTGTGGCGTTGGAGCATGTCGTCAGGCTTAAAGGTTGAACGGGCGCGCTCCGGTGCGATCATCGTCAGGTAGTAGCGCAGCGTGTCGGGGTTCTCGCCCGAGGCAACGTAATCTTTCATCCATAGCGCTGTGCCGCGTGACTTGGAGATTTTCTCGACTTCACGTCCTGGGAATTGTACGTTAAGGAACTGATTGATCACCACCCCGCGTGGAAGTTTATACGAGCCCTCGGAGGAGAGCATCGCTATCCAAATTACACAGTGGAAGATGGTGTTATCTTCGCCGATGAAGTGAAGGATGTCGCAGTCCTCGGATTTCCACCAATCGGTGTAATGCTCTACCCCCTCACCGCGTTCGGCACAGAGTTGCTGCGTATTGGAGATATATCCGATAGGGGCATCGAACCAGACGTAGAGCACCTTGCTCTTGGCATCAACGTCGTCGATCGGAACCGGCACGCCCCAGTCGATGTCACGGGTCATCGAGCGCTTGATGAAGCCGGTGCTGAGTAGTCCCTGAACGTAACGCCTGCTCGTGTCGCGCACCTCGGCGGTCTCGAGCCATTTGCTCACGGCGCCTTCGAAACGCGAGAGGTCGAGAAACCAGTGGAAGGTCTCACGCACCGAGGCGGGATTGCCGGAGACGACACTCCGCGGATTTTGAACGGTGTCGACATCGAGCATCTTGCCGCAGTTTTCGCACTGATCGCCGTGTTGATCGGCAGCAGCGCAATAGCCGCACGTACCTTTGACGAAACGGTCGGGAAGGAACATCTGTTTGCTGTCGTCGTAGAATTGACGAGAGCTCTGCTTTTCAAAGTAGCCCTTGGAGAATATCTTTTTAAAGATCTCTTGGCTGGTGCCGATGTGGTGTGGGTTCTGGCTGGTGGAGCCATAGATATCAAAATTAATGCCCAATCCATCGAAGTCGGCTTTGTGCGAAGCGTGATAGGCATGAGCTACCTCGGCGGGAGTCTTCCCTTCAGCCGTGGCACGCAGCATGATCGCCACGCCGTAGTCATCCGATCCGCAGATAAAGCGCACGTTGGTGCCGCGCAGGCGCTTGAAGCGCACATAAATATCCGCAGGGAGGTAAACCCCTGAGAGGTGGCCGATGTGAATATCGCCGTTGGCATAGGGCAGGGCGGCGGTGACGAGAAGTTTTTTTCCGCTGGGTGTGGTCGTCGTGCTCATAATATTGAACCTATTTAAGCGTAGATTCGGAATTATAGTATGAGCACGAAAGGTGAGGCAACGCTTGTGGTGATTAACGTGTCGTTGTTCGGCTGGGCTGTTTTTCTAAGCCACGTGGAATCTTTTTGGTTTATTAGTTGGATGCGAGGGAGTGCTCGGCGGCGGCGATTCCTGGAAAAGAGGCAGGGTAGATTGAGATTGCTGGAAGATTTAGAACTTGTGGAGATGTGTCAAATAAGATTGTTTCGTGGTGCTCGATCTCTATTTGCATAGTATAATCAATGGCTTATGCTGAGTAAAAGAAGATACGAGACTTTTGCGTAAATTTAGTGTAGCTTACACGTCATTAACTGTCCGTCATAGAGTTCTAGGGTAGAGTTACTCGGTTCCTCTTTACGGCCCCACAATACCTTAAGGAGGGATTAATGGGTAAGAAATTGTACGTTGGTAATATTCCGTTCTCGGCTACCGAGGACTCACTTAGCACTATGTTCTCGGAAGTCGGCAAGGTTGAATCCTGCAAGATCATCACTGATCGTGATACCGGGCGCAGCAAGGGTTTCTGTTTCGTCGAGATGAGCTCGAACGAAGAGGCCACTGCAGCAATCACCAAGTTTAACGGCCAGCAGTTGGAAGGCCGTGCTCTCACCGTTAATGAGGCTCGTCCTCAAGAGCGTCGTGAAGGCGGTGGCGGTGGCGGTGGCGGCGGCGGCGGCGGATTCCGCGGCGGTCGTGGTGGCAGTAGCGGTGGTGGTGGTGGTGGTGGCGGTGGCGGTGGCGGCGGAGGCCGTGGCGGTCGCTGGTAACCTTACCTGAGTTGTTCCGGGGTGCAGTAATGCACCCCGGAACACCAAGCTTTTGTATCTCTCCTTCCCTTCGTATCTTCCTTCAGCCTCTCTTCCTTTCATTCCCCTATTTGATAATTTTCAACTAAGGCTATATTCAAAGCCGACAGTGTTTTATTATTCATTGACCACAGAGCGATTCTATCGCCGAAGGCAGAGGAGAGATGAAGATAATTGTTCTAACCCTTGCACTTCTCGTTGAGCCCGAGCGCATACTTTTGGGGCTAAAGAAGCGCGGTTTTGGTGCCGGACGCTGGAATGGTTTTGGCGGTAAGGTCACCCCTGGTGAAAGTATTCCCCAGGCTGCTCGACGTGAGCTTCTGGAGGAAGCCGGCATCACATCGTCAAATCTCGATAAGCGCGGAGTACTTAGTTTTACCTTCGATGGTTCAGATGATCTCATGCAGGTGCATGTCTTCCATCTTGATCAGTTTGAGGGGGAGCCAAGTGAAAGTGATGAGATGCGACCGCAGTGGTTTTCACTCGAGAGCCTTCCGTTTGATCAGATGTGGGACGACGATCGTCACTGGTTCCCACTCTTTCTTCAGGGAGCAAAGTTCGAGGGCCAATTCCATTTCTCAGCGGCGCAGAAGCTGCTCAATTTTAAGCTGTCTCCTGTATCCTCTCTTGCCTTCGAGTAATGTTCGATATACAACGATGCTATGCCTCTGCGAGTTATCTTTCTCGATCTTAACTCCTATTTCGCATCGGTTGAACAGGCCGAACGCCCTGAGTTGATCGGCAAACCGATTGCGGTAGTGCCGATGATGGCCGAGACTACCTGCTGTCTTGCGGCAAGTTACCCAGCGAAGGCGTGTGGCGTACGCACGGGGACGCTCGTGCGGGATGCACGTCGACTTTGTCCGGGGATTACTTTCGTCGAAGCTGATCATCGTCGCTATGTTTCCTATCATCACCGGATTATCAAGGCTGTTGAACGTTGCTTGCCTGTGTGGAAGGTTTGCTCGATCGATGAGATGGCGATTCAGCTTTTTGGCCGGGAGCAGGATCTTGGTTTCGCACAGGCCAAGGCGCAGGAGATGAAGAGGCGTATCAAGGAAGATGTCCACCCGGCGCTTTCATGCTCAATCGGAATTGCTCCCAACCGCTATCTGGCCAAGATCGCCAGTGACATGCAGAAACCCGACGGTCTCGTCGTGATTCAATCCGAAGAGCTCCCGCAGCGTCTTTATTCACTGCAGCTCAGAGATTTTCCTGGTATCGGTCCGCGGATGGAAGAACATCTCATCGAAGCCCATTGCTACAGCGCGCGAGCCTTATGCGAGAAAACAGCTGCCGAGATGCGCGGACTTTTGGGGAAAAAGTTTGGGGACGATTTTTGGAAGCTGATTCGCGGCGAGGAGGTTGAGCAGCCGGAGTCGGTACGCGCCACTATCGGCCACTCTCGGGTACTTGCTCCCGGCATTCGTACACCTCAGCACGCTTGGTCAAATTTAGTTGCGCTTCTTACCAAAGCGGCGATGCGCCTGCGTGAGGAGGGCTTTTATACACAATCCTTGCAACTGAGTTTGAGGCTTTTGCGAAGACATTCGGAGGCCGAGGACTGGGAAAAACGGGCCCGATTCTTTGAGACGCAAGATAGTGCCCTGCTTTTGGCAGAGCTGGCGGCGCTGTGGGCGCACGCGCCGCAAGATAATATCTTGCGCATCGGTGTCACCTTGAGTTCGCTCGTCCCCGCTAACAAGCACCAGTTGTCATTGCTCGAAGATGTAAAACAGACCCGTCTTATGGCTACGCTGGACAAGTTGAACAAGAGGCACAGAAAAAACTTGGTTGTTTTTGGAACGAGTGATGATCTCGACGAGGTCTCGCATGCACCGATAGCGTTTAGTCATATACCTGAATCGTACGAGTGAGAGCTATACCGTTCGCAAAAAGTCTTGACATAAAAAGAGCGTTTATGGCGGACGGAGGTCTACCCTTTTCTTGCACCATGCTGCAGCCGTTGATAACGCCACAAAAAGGGTAGACCTATCCCACCTTCGGTGCGAGAACCTTTCCGCGCTAAGGCCGTGCACACAAGCTGAGGCAAGTACTCGTGGCAGCAGTCTAGTGTTATGAGCTTGATTTGAACGTGCTGGATAACAAACGACAGAAGACCGCGAAATGAACTGAGTACTGGGTGCCAAAGTGGCCTTCTGCCGCTTGGAAAAGGTCCGCTATCAGCTATCTGCCGCCAGCTTTCTATGGACGGCATCCGCTACAGTTACCCGCTGCAGTCGATGACAGGCGCAGATTGCTGTCGCAGCAAGCTGACTACCGAATGCAGAGGGCAGATCGTAAGTAGCTGATTTTAATACATGGACCTGTGCCTTGCTTAGCAATACATTTCAATACACAATAATACGAAGGCCTCGCTGATTTGAGGCGGGTCTGGGGTAATAACTGTTCTCTCTGCTGCATAAATCATGAAGAATTTGTAACGCGAAGGAACGAAGGACGCGAAGGGGGGATGGTGTTTACCACACCTTCGCGTGCTTCGTTCCTTCGCGTTACACTTTATTTATCATGATCAGTTTTCTCAGATAACGCGCGCGCCGTCTCTGGGAAAAATAGCCTAGGGCGGGGTGTCTGGCTAATTTCACGGGAAAGTAGTGTGTTGAAGGCATAGCCAATTTTCACGACCGCAGGCGCAAGCGGTTCGTGCTTTATATGTCAGGCCGTCGGCCGCAGCCGAAGTCCGCTGCTGATGCAGTTAGTGGAAAGCTGAAATCAGAAAGCTGATAGCAGCTAGCCGAGAGGGCGTTAGCCAATTAGGGGCGAGCAGTTACCGCAATTCCGTGTCCGACACACCACTCCATCTTTGAAGTAGGGTGAGGAGCATCGGATCGGCGGTGACCTTCTCGGCATAGCGCTGCGCGAGAGCCGGGGAGGAGCTTAAGGTAAGCCAGGCATCGCGCAATCGCTCTGGTGTACGCCATAGGCGTTCGTGGGCGAAAAGTACGACATCAGGGGCTGCAAGTGGTCCACTCGAAGGCTGAAAGAGGCGGGTGTGATTGTAGATCTGGTTTATGTGGGAATGGGGGAAGAAGCAGATTGCACGCAAGCTTTTCTCGCCTTGCTGAAAATCTATCGGCAGCTTAGAAATATGTGTCGTGCAACTTACTCAGCATCGCACCAATTGTTCCTCTGCCTATTCCTCAGCCAATTCATGGCGCTTACCGTACGTTCTTTTGCTGCTGGTTCTTTTTCTGGCGCTCGTGGTTCAATGGCTGCCACAGCTGTCGCGGCCACCGACAGGTTACCTGCACAGCTGGAATCAGATCACCACGTTAGCCACCGTACGGGCGATCTCTCATGATCTGAGAAATCTGCTGCAACCACGCGATGTTGTCGTCCCCATTAGCTGGGACGGTATTCGTCAGGCATTACCAAGCGCCATCCCAGACGGCTTCCCGGTGTATGAAGAGTTTCCGCTCTATCACCTACTCTCTGCTCTGTTGGCACGAAGTGGAGTAAGTGTTGAGGTCTCCTCTCGGCTCGTTTCTCTCGTCTTCTGGGTGTTAGGTGGAATCTGTTTGTTTGCCTTGGCACGAGTGGGATCCAAAGACCCATTTTTGCCGATGGTGTGTGCGGCGATTTATTTGAGTAGCTTTCCCCTCGCTTATTTCGGTCAGGCGATCATGAGTGATGTCGCCATGCTCGCTTGTGTCAGCCTCGGTTTTTTATGGTGGGCTCGATATAGCCAGCAGGGCTCGGCTTATGATCTAGCCCTGGCTGCTCTGTCTATCGCGGTGGCTGCGCTTTTTAAATCATATGCAGCGGTGTTTGCGCTGATTTTTATAACGCCGAGGTCGTTCAGTCAGGAAGTGTGGTTGCGGATCGACAGACGCTTGCTGGTCAGGGTGTTGCTTATAGCTGCGGTGCTTACACCAGTTGTGTCGTGGCACGTTTACAGTGCCTTTCAGTTCGGAGACCATGATCTGCTCTCACATTCAGTGCACGAGAAGATTCGGGTTATCTTCTCTCTAAAGTTGTACCTGACTCTGATTAAGATGTGGTTTCAATATTTTGGCTATGCTGTTGGGGCTGCTGTGGTGCTGTTCTACATTGCCGGAGCGGCCAGTCGATACGTTCGCCGTTGGTCTCACTCAGACTGGTATGAGGTCGAGTCACCTCCGGCTTGGGTCAAGCAGTGGCTCTGTTGTGTACTGCTCTACGCTATTCTCACTGCGGACAAGCTGCCTTTTCATAGCTACTATTTCCTCTTGGCATTTCCGCCGTTGGTTTATCTGAGTGCGATGGCCCTGGCCAAAATTACGACGCTGGTTGGTTCACGCTATGGGCAAAGAAGTAGTTTTATGTTTTTTGCTTGTCTGTTGTTACTTAATGGCGGATTTGCTGGGATGAGCCTTGCTAAGGCGCTTAAACCCAATCCTGACGTCGAGGTCTGCGCCGCTGAAATATCTTCACTCACGCAACAGTCGGATCTAATTGCTGTGCTTACAGATGTTAGTCGGTATAATTCTATAAACTATTACGCCAACCGATTGGGGCTCTATGTGGAGGGTGATCAATATGCGCTACAGCGCTACCGCGATCTGGGCGCACGATATCTATTGATAAACCTTGAACCGGCGACCTATGCTTCTCTTCGCCCATGGCTCGACCGAGAGCTTCGGCAGGCTAAGCCCCTGTGGCTCAACGAGCAGGTCTCTGATTTTAAAGGTAAGAAGCGGGTAGCCGCGGTATATGTTTTGAAATAGCCCAGAGGCATCTGACGATAAATTTCGAGTGTCGGGTGGAGAAGATAGTTGACAGTGGTGACCATGTTATCTTTATCGGCAAGATCCTCGCCTCCTACCTTAATGAAGAGAAGAAGGTGTTATTCAATATGGGACGAGTTGATGGAAAGCGATTGTTTCAGGAGTTCTAGTGAGGCTCTGCCTCAGACCGACGAGCGTTGATCTGTAATCTGCGTTCAGAGATCTGCTGGCAGCTAATCTCTTTTGCCTAATCCGGAGTATGGCCTGAGGGCCAAGGGCTCATCGCGTCAAGGGTACTCTACGATCCTGCTGAATCGGGTAGGAAGAGTGATGGCAAATTTAGAAACTTCTTGCCCATCTGTTGCACAAAAGCAGTCGAACAAATAAGCGGGCAAGAAGTTTCTACCCCCGGCATGTCCTACGAAGCACCTGCCGCGAGGCAGGGCGTAGTAGGAATGGACAACATAGCCAAACACATTCAAAGAAACACAGTCAAACCGGAGGTTTGTCCAAAATGTATTCAACGCTCGCATTTCATCAAAAGCTGTCGGGATCTCCCAAATTTCAAATGTGTTTGGCTAGAATCTCGCTTCGAAAATGCAACTCATCTAGTACACGTTCCAAGACTCAAGGAATCTAGCGAGGCAAAAACACCGCCCTAACCACCTTTTTATCAAAGCGGCTGACCTGAATCTGTGCATTGGCGCCTCGGGCCATGGCATTGGTTGTAATCGTCCATGACAGTAATCCGATGCTGATCCGGATCGGCTCGTTAAAAAACCAGCCGCGCTCGGTGCAGATCTGCTGCGCAAGAGCACGGGCTTCATCGATTGATAGTTTCTGTTGCCAAGGGAAGTTCATATGCCTCATCCTCATAATTATTCATTGTTCCATCTTGCAGGTTATAAACCTTCGGCTTTAGCCGGAAGTGCTTCAGCAGGGTATTCTTAGTCCTGGTGCTGGTCATGGTCCAAATTCTTGGTCATGGCCAAGAATCAGGACCATGTTCACGAGCAGTTACTCATTCTTCTTTGTAACTACTCGCTCCCTTCGTAAACTACGCGAGTAACCCCAGCAAAATGCCCCTTCTCAGAACCGATGACGCTGACGTCCAAGGTCTAACGCCGGACGTCAGACCTCGACGCTTTACGTCCGGCGCTAGACGTTTGACGTCAGCGTTAGCCGATTAGGGGCGAGCAGTTACTCTTCTTATAGATTATCACGAACTGCATTCTCGACCTGATTTTCGGTTGACGCAAGCTTTGCGCCGACACCGGTGGCTTCAGTAAGAACACGCGGTGCGGTTACATAGCCTTGAACGATCGGAAATTCGAGTCCGGTCTTAAGGGCCAGGATGGCGCTGCTGTTGGTCATAGTTCTTGTTCCGAGCTGCGCGGCACTTTCGGCCAGTGCTTCTTCGGTGTAGCGGGCAAGGCTTGATTGCGAGTACAGGAATCGGCTTAGTCCGGCTCTAATTCCGGCGAAGGTGTCGCCTAAACCTGGGCTGAGAAAGCTATGCATCTGTTCGTGAAGGAGTACCTGAGCGCGATCAACTGCACTTCCAAGCTTTGAGAGCACCATCGATCCAAAGGTGTCAGTGTAGCCGCTTCCGGCAGGTAGACTTCTGGTCCAGGTGATAGTTTTTTCAGCTATCTGTTCAGCGCGTGCGAATCCGGCAGCGGCGCCGACCCCGGCCGTTCCGATGAGCCCGATTCCGGCATCGACGATCTCTCCGGTGGTGTCGCTTCCGGTAAGTGCACCAATCCCCTGCGAGGTAAGGGTCTTAGTTTCCTGTCCGCTGATAAGTTGACGTAGGCCTGCGGTAACGGTGTCAGCTCCATGGAGAGCCACCGCGCCGCCTGCAAGTGCCCCAATTCCAGTCCATGCGGTGACGAGGCCAACGCCGACGCCAGCGGCAGTTTCGATCGCACCACCAGTGGCCTTTGCGGCGCCCCAGAAGCGCGGCCAAAAGGAGGAGGGTGAACTTGCGGGCTCCGCCATGAGCGGAATGTTGACCGTTGTTTGAGTCGGCTGAGAATAGATCGGTGGAGGTGTGTTTCCCCCCGGTCCGCCGCTTAACTCAGTGTCGAACGTGCCCGGTATGTTGAGCATAGGGGCGTATGCAGAAAGGCTAATATTTTCCATGGGTTCTCCAAAACAGTAAAGGTAAAGTTATTTCAACCCTTATTGTTCGGAGAAATCGGACGAAAGTTTCCGTCTTACCATTGAATAATTACCACCGAATAAGCGCGCCACCCCAGGTCAGTCCACCACCAAAGGCTACGAGCAGGAGCCAGTCGTTGCGTTTAAGGCGTCCGGCGGCAACAGCTTCGGCGAGAGCGATCGGGATTGAGGCAGCCGAGGTGTTGCCGTAGCGCTCAACATTGACGTGAAAGCGTTCAATCGGAACATCAATCTTGCTAGCTATGGCTTCGATGATGCGGTTATTGGCTTGATGTGGGATAACCAGCGCTAGGTCGTCCTTCGTGATCTGATTACGTTCTAGAAGAGACTGGGCGACGTTGCCCATGACGGTTACAGCGAGTTTGAATACCTCTTTGCCGTTCATGAAGATTGTTCCGCCGCGCTCCAAGGTTAGGAGTTCGGAGGCGTTACCGTCGGCACCGAGCACGATATCAGTAATCCCCCGATGTTCTTCCTCGCTTGCCTTAAGAATTACCGCTCCAGCGCCGTCGCCAAAAAGCACGCAGGTACTGCGATCTGCCCAATTGGTGATACTCGAAAGGATATCGGCGCCAATGACCAGCACGGTCTTGTATCCGCGAGCTCGCATCAGTCCATCGGCTACAGATAGGCCGTAGATAAAGCCGCTACAGGCAGCGGCAACATCCATCGCTGGGACACCGGGAAGTCCCAACCTCTGCTGTATAGCGCAAGCGGCCGAGGGCATGGGGCGCTCAGGAGTCAGCGTTGCCACGACGATTAGCTCTATCGAGCTTGTTTCGATCCCGGCATTGGCTATCGCTGCTCGCGCCGCATTCGTGGCTAAGTCCGTGGTGCTCTCCGAGCCGTCGGTAATATGACGTTCACGGATACCCGTGCGACTGCGAATCCATTCATCGGTGGTGTCAATTCCCTTAGCGAGAAAGTCTTCGTTCTTAAGAAGTGTAGGAGGGGCGTATGATCCAACCCCAATGATCACAGTTGACAACATAGGGGAGTATTCTTATGTATTCTTGCCCCGAATACAAGGCATCTTGGCGCCTGGTCTCAATCCTACGACCTCAGCAGGGGTCAATTTCCGCCATATGCCTTTGGCTAGGTCACCAAGCGCAAGTGGGCCAATTGACACCCTTATTAGGCGTTGTACCTCGATAGTAAAAGCAGCAAACAGGCGCCGTAGGTGTCTATTACGGCCTTCATCGATGGTAAGCTCAAGCCAGGAGGTATGTTCGCCATGGCGCAGTAGGCGGGCGTGCTTAACAGCTAGAAACTCACCCTCATCTGTGACGCCAGCCTCGAGTTTTCGTAGGAGGTCTTTATCGGCCACGACTCCGATCTGCACATGGTAGATCTTGTCGACATGCTGCGCCGGGTCGGTGAGGGCAGCAGCCCAAGCGGTGTCATTGGTAAATAGGAGCAGGCCTTCACTAGCCTGATCGAGCCGCCCTACTGCGGAGAGGTGGGGAAGATCTGTTCCCGCAAAACATTCGAAGACAGTGGCGCGCCCTTTTTCATCGCTCGATGTCGTGACCAACCCACGTGGCTTGTTTAGTGCTAGGTATATTCGCTCAACTGTAGTTACTGTTTGGCCGTCAATCTGTAATTCTGCACCTTGTGGTACGGATTGCTCAGGGCGGTGCACGCTGTGACCATTTACGGTTACCCGCCCCGCTCTAATCAAGGAACTCGCCTCAGCGCGTGAGCAGGCTCCGAGCTTTGAGAGTACTCGAGCCAGACCGTGTTTTGGATTAGCGCCAGTTTTTTTGCCGGAATTAGTTGAGCGTCTTACTCTCATATGCCTGTGTTAGGTCGTTTTCGATCCCAGCGACGATCCGCATCCTTTGCAGGCATAGTCATAAATGTCGCCCGAAGGGAGCACGAGGAGTAATTTTTCACGCACGGGCATGGCGCGTTTACATTTCGGGCAGAAGAGCTCGGATGCTGAAAACTCACGGTAGGAGGCCGGTGCAGTTCGTGGTGCAGATCTCATTCGGCCAAGTGGCGCGATTGGAGCATGCAGGTTGGGTCTTTTTGTATTCATAAATATAGTTAGCTAACGCTGCGCTATTTTTTCCAGTAGTGTTGTTGTTGATTTGCCATGTACTACCGGAAGGATGACGATCTTTGCTCCCATCTGTTCAAGCAATCGGCGCTCCTCCTGGCATATTGTTTCTAATGTGTAGTCGCCACCTTTGACATATATGTCCGGGCGGATGCGTTCTAGAAAGCTGGTTGCTCTCAGTTCGTTAAAGATTGAAGCAGCGTCAACAGCCTCTAGAGCGGCAAGTATTGCGGCGCGCTCACGCTCGGAGTTAATCGGTCTCGTCGGCCCCTTGAGCTCGCGGACGGTGCTATCGCTATTTACCCCGACGAGGAGGGCGTCCCCCAGTGCGCGTGCATTCTCTAGATAGGTAACATGACCGAGGTGGAGTATATCGAAGCAGCCATTGGTAACTACCAGACGTTTGCCCTCTCGGCGCAATTGCTCACGCCAGGTGGAAAGGGCGGTAGCGGTGAGTATTTTACGTTCGATAGCCATGGTCCTAAAGTATGATACGTTGCGTCAGCGCAGAAATAAAGCCCCGAACGAATGCACCTCAGGCGTACGCAGGTCGTGTATTGCTCTGGCTCTTCGCTGAAAATGTGGGCAAAAAACGACCGCCATGTGTAATTGCTCATTAAATCCGGGTAACGAATATCGTGCACGGGCTACATTCTACCCACCGAAGATCCCCATAAACCGTTGTCCTACCCCAGCTTTGGGAACATCTTCAGGGGAGATGAGGCCGACGCGCCCAACCTCTTGACCATTGAGTTTGAGAACCAAGGCCCCGCAGTTAGCGCCCTTGGTTAGTGGCGCAGTTAAGTCTTTAGGCATCTGAAGCTCGCGTGAGAGCTTTTTCTCGTCACCATCGCGCAGGAGCAGGGTCAAGCTATCGGCGGTTAGCGGCAGAATCTGGTTTTTGGCCCCTCCGTTTACGGCGATAGAGCGTTCTACGGCAGCACTTTTTTCCACGACCTTAACTGAGTTGTAGCTGGCGAAGCCTGTACCGAGCATCTGTGCTGCGAGCGCATCCCGCTCTTTCGACTTGGCGCATCCCATCAGCACGGCGATTAAGCGCACTCCATTTCTTTTCGCCGTAGCTGTCAGACAAAATCCTGCCTGGGTGTAGTAGCCGGTTTTGATGCCGTCACAGCCAGGGAACGAATTAACGAGTTTGTTATGGTTACGCATGATAAAGGTGCCGTCGCGAAAAGGTTGTTCACCGATCGAGGTAAATTGTAGGGCCTGGGGAAAGTTGGTAATCATGGCTCGTCCAAGGATGGACATGTCGTAGGCAGAGGCCAGATCCGGCTCTTGACCACGCCCGGGAGGTAGGCCGTGCGGGGAGTGAAAAGTACTTTCGTTCATGCCAAGTTTTTTTGCGGTCACATTCATGATCTCAACAAACCCAGCCGGGGTTCCGGCGATGTGCTCGGCGAGAGCATACGCCGCATCGTTAGCTGACTGTATAAGGAGAGCCTGCAAAAGTTCGTTCACGGTAAACCCTTCACCCTCCTTTAGGTAGACCTGAGATCCGCCGATCTTTGATGCCGTCGCTGAAACGCTGACCTTAGTATCTAAGCTTATGGCCCCGTCTTTGATCTTTTGCAGGACAACATAAGCCACCATCATTTTGACCATCGATGCTGGTGGTCGCGAGAGGTGAATGTTTTTCTGGCCGAGGATCTCGCCCGAAGCTGCATCCATCAGCAACGTCGTGTCGCACCCGCTTGCAGCCTCCTTAGTCGGCGAGGATTGGAGAGGCTGAGCCACGACAGTTTTATGGGTAGTGGTGTGAGATCTCTTCTTGTGAGCGGCGAAGGCCGAGAACGAGCACAATAAAAGCGATAAGATAACGGCAGAGGATGATTTAGCTAAAGACACGATAATAGGCCTCCAAGTAAACGCGGGTAAGTAAATGGTTCTGTGTTTTTGTGCGCCGATGATTCTCGCACAAAAATTTGAATTTGGACAAGGAGAGGTGAGCATTTGTTCGTAACTAGTACCCCGACCAGAAAGTTTTTTCACTTGGTCATGAACTCCTGCTTGGCCGTGGCCTTATCCTCTTCGACATCGACTTTTACATTTAAGCCCAAATCTA
>CAIXSY010000415.1 GCA_903922175.1 uncultured delta proteobacterium
TGGTCATTTGTTGAGGTTATTTGCGCAGCTAGACGAGGGGGCGAGTAGTTACGCTTCTTCTTTATCCATAGTCGCACTCATCTTCACTAAATGTAATTATTCAGCACGATATTATCTAGGCACGTTGTCGCAGTGGAGGTGCACAAAGGCTGCAATTAACGCAGAGGATGAGGAGGGAGCGAAGGAAGCGGAGGGGGGAACTTCCCCCTCCGCTTCCTTCGCGATTCTAAGTGCTTTCACGTGCCTACACTGCAGCGGTGCCCCAAAAACGTGATAAATACTTAGCATATTCCAAGATCTAAAACCTCGTTACGTTCCTAGCGATCTGCTAAAAATTAGTTTTTTTCTACTTATTTCGACTTCGGCTGCCGACGTATACAATAGGAAGAGGGAAACTAATGCCTTCAATTGATCTCGTCATAAAGCAGCTCTCACACTCGGGACAGCTGCTACGCACCGTAACTTGCCCAGCGGGACAGGTTACCGTGTTGCGTGCCTATGCGCCTTCTGATCTCAAACCCTTTCAGCGAGCCCTTGCTGGAGCTTCGGGTGCAGAGCGTTTTGTTATTACTGTTGGATTGAACGAATACAACTCCTTCGAGCATATTCTAGTGGGGTTTGGCGAGCAGTTTCTCGACGAACAGGAGAGTGCGACTGATTTCCTGAAATCATGCGGCGTTCCAGAGGATGCCGTAGAATCAACCCTTACCGCCTACGGACTGGAGCATGTCCAAACGATAAGCTGCAAAAGCCTGCCGCAGGCTGAAGCACGAATGCTACGAATTCTTGGGGCTACCCACACTCGCGGCAAGGTAATCGTGCTTAACGATCCCTTCGAAGCGGTTCACGGAGCATGGCGTGAGCGCTACGCCGAACTCGTCCTACACTTTGCGCACAACAGCAACGGAATCGTCGTCGTCACAGCTCTATCTTCCCGCCCCGAATGCTGGATCGATAACGAACGCATCGTACGCGTCCAGGTTGGTGAAAGCCGTCAGAAGACTATCGGCTTCTCTTCTGCCCCCTCAGAATTACGTTCGGAGATCGCACTACTCCGTAAAGAACTCTTGGAAAAGCCGCAAATACAGCCCAGCGGTCCCTTGACTGCGGTTGTGCCTGCCGCAGTATCGATGCCCACATCCGAAGTCCCTCTCGCTTCTCCTGCGCCCCAACCCGTAGTAGCTATCTTGAAACGCACCGGCGCCGAGATGGAGGCCTCCTCGATCGCTGCTAAAGTTTGGAAGATACTCAAAACGCCCTTGCCGATCTCTCCCATCGCAGTCTCCCTTCTCCTTGGGGGTGTCGTGCTCACCTTCGCTTATAAATCTCTCATGCTGCGTGAAGAATTGCGTGTCGGACCACCACCGGGGCAGACCATTGCAGCCGTAAGCACCACGGAGATACCGACTCCAGAGCCAGCGGCTGTTCTTATGCCGCCAAAAGCCGATCCAACCTCTACCCCGTCTCTGAAGCCATTGCCTGAAAAAAACAAACCTGTGTCACTGAGCCAACCTCTCCATATTGTTCCCGAAGTGCCGACCCACGCGCGCCTTCTACTCGATCAGTATCCTATGCAGATAAAACAGGCGGTACTTGCCGCCTTCGAGGGAAAGAACAACTCAGCATCACCATCATCTGAGGAAGAAAACAGCAAGCCCGAAGCTCCGACAACATCACCCAAGGTTGGTGAGCTGCTCAAGATGCTCGAGACAGCGAGCGAAACTGGAAGCAAAACAGGCAATGCCGGGCCTAACAACGCCGGTGAACCACCCGCAGCTCCTGAAGCAGAAGACTCAAACGACATGTCATGGGAAGCCCGCCGTGAAATGATGCGCCAGAAATTCCTCGAATCAATCCAAGCGGCAAGCGGCGAAAACTAAAATCTAACTTCATCCATACTACAAATAATTGGATTTTGAGCACCGCTTCCGGTCTTCTTGACAACATTAATCACGCCACTTGAAGGATCAAATGCAATCAAGGAGTCTTGCATTACTCGCAGCCTAAGCAGACCGCGCAGGGGCGACTTTTTCGAAGCACCCTCGAGCAATGCCGCAAGCGCTTTCTTACCATCCTCACGACTCTTAGCTGCGCTAATTCGACGCAGTTCCTCCCCAGGAACGATGCGCGCGCGATTACTCAGACACTCGTTGCGGCTCTCAAAGGCGATGCCGAGGGCATTACTACCAATCGGTCGGTCTTTCACATAGATCTGCCCATCTCGAACGTAATAGGGGTCCACCACACCACGATACTCGCTTAATTGATTAGCTTCGAGCAGCGCCACTGCCTGCTGTCCCGAGAAATTGACGATTGCCGACAGTCCCAATAATCCTAAAATCTCGGGCTTTGCGCCCTCTTTGCCGAGCGCGTCAACAACGATAGAACAGTAAGGATTACTATTATCAACGGTAAGTCGAAGATTGCCGAGTTTCAACGTAAAGCTACCACTCACTCGATACTCACGCTTTCCAATCACTAATGCCGTGTAGCGATTAACCTCGTGGTCAAAGCGTAGAAACGCGTGCGCTTGCACCTCATCATTCTTGACCTCGGCTGGATTAAAAACCTGCAGATCAACCTCTGGCCCGTAAAGAAGAAAGATACCCGAGGGCTCATTGGTGATAATGACCTTGGTACGCTTCCCCATACTTTGATATACATCAACACCAGTCTTAAGGAATTCAGCGTACACCTGAGACCAGCAGCAAACATTAAGCACAACGAACAAGCAAAGTTTCTTCATAGTAGCCACAGCCTAGCCTATAAAACAGGATTTATCACCCCCCAGAAAATGGCGCGGGACGAAAGCTGACCAGGAAATATTCTTCCCTATGGCCCTTAGATCGGCCAAAGAGTATCAGGCGATTCTAGACATTAGCCCTGAGCCGAGTGCTGATGCCATCAAGTTAGCTGACGTAGTGGCCGCTAACGTCTATTGCCTCATCAGGAGTTTCCCCCTTCGCTCGACCTTCCGCCTTCGCTCGGCCTCGCGGCCGAAGCTATGGCGAGACAGGCTGCGGTCGAGGCTACGGGGGACAAGACGGCTAAGGCCGTGGGCTGCGGCCGAAGGCTGCAGCTGCATCAGATGCAGTCAGCAGAAAGCTGCCGGCAGATCTCTGAAAGCAGATTACAGAAGGCAGGTAGCAGGCAGGCGGCACTAGTCTTGTCTCTTCCGCGCGAATGCGCGGGTCGGTTCAACGCTGAGGAATGCATATATTAGCTCCTAGACACCCCGTGAACACATACGGATACGCAGTAGGTAGAATTAAACTACTGTAAATTCAGGTATTTACAAATTCTATAATTTATCTCACAATATTGCTATGGTAAGTAGGTCGATAAAAGTAAACTTACGTTTGTCTCACAGTGACCCCACTCAATTCATTTCCTACGCAATACTTGCGCTTAGGATCAGTGGAGCAGAGATCGGAGCGAAGGTAAAAAACAGCTTGAGAGTTGGCGTCTTATAGGAAGCCATCACACCTACGGCCACTCGCGCCTCGATTCAGGCCAAAATCTGACCAGTTACACATGCTGCTGACTAGATACAATTAAACGTGCTTGGCTATGAATTTACAGATGATATCTTTTGCTGGCAGCCTACATTCAGACTTCTCCCGAATCTTCACACCTTCATTTACGCTCACAAGCAACGCCGTCCACGAAAAAAGCGCTGCGGACTATGATGCAGGTTCAGCCCTACGAATTGCGGCAAACTGCAAGATTCACTCACGCTGCAAGCAGATATGCCGATGCGTCGCTTCAAACGGTGAGGTCATCCTCGTTGCCAAGAGCTCGCCTAACGAGTTCGGTGACACCCTCTACAGTATCGCTTTGCCAGCGGATCCATTTTTGAGCAAGATTAACTCACTTACCTTCTCAGATGCTCTGTACAGCCCTGCGGATATATTCACCTCGATTCTTAGAGAACTTGAGGCTGATGGACCAATACACTCGCAGGATAGATCCGGACCGATTATTTCCTACAGCTACGATACTATCTACAAGTACGACAATTATACCGCTTTCTTACGCCCTTTTCAGTGGGGAGTCTCAGTGCTCGACGTGCTGCGCACGGCCCGCGACCTCGTTAACTCCACAAACGTTCAGCAGCCAGAGCTGCCGACCGCAACCCGCGGCACCATCGCCTGGGCGCTCTTAGAGTGCTGCAAAGAAACTGAGGTCATTACGGGAAGTTTTACGGGCACACTCTCGGCCGGGGAATTCGCCGGCAGAATGCGCGTTGCAGGGGTTGCCGACGAGGCTGCAATCCTTACCGCACGCATGTTGACCCATGCCCGCCCCAACACGCCACTAGCCAAATTAGGCTTTGCGGCTTATGCCTCACGAGCGCTCAAGGATAACACCGCACACAGCATGCGGATCATCTTTGATTCGCCGCGTTTACGGCGTAGCAACGCAGCACCAGCGGGAAAGAAAGTTCTTTAAGCTGCTATTTCTTAGCCTCTCCTCGCGCTGCATTTTCAACTTCGGCAACGCCTCCCTCTTTTAAATTAAGAAATCGCAGCATCTGCTCAACAAGCACGAGATAATCCTCTTTAAGTCCCATATTAAGGCGGTATTCGTTGATTACCTTGAGCTGCATATCGTCTTTCCACTGGCGCCAGGCCTGTTCAGAGATGTTTTCATAAATTAATTTCCCTGTTTCCCCGCCAAAGGGCGCTTTTTCAAGACCAGGCATCTCCATTCCAAGCTTCTTACATTTAACCGTTCGCCCTGCCATATATCCCCTAACTATTTGATTTATCAAGCTATTGTTTCGCTATTGAGACGAACACTTTTTCGCACATATCACGAGGAAGTGCAATCGTCGGTCGTAATTACGAGATTGAGACAATCATTTTACAA
>CAIXSY010000416.1 GCA_903922175.1 uncultured delta proteobacterium
GCACCTGTCCCACGAAGCACTGGCCGCAAGGCCAGGCGAAGTGGGAAGGTCGAGCGAAGGGGAAAACTCCTGATGAGGCAATGGACATTAGCTGCTATACCGTCAACTGTTGAGTCCTAAATCCTGGTCATCGTCAAGACCATGGAAAAGACCAAGAAGCCAGACCAGGACTAAAACCAGAACCAAGACTGTAGTACCCACACTTATTGAACAATTACACCAACACTAACTAACTACCTAGATTACCCAGCGAAATTATTTTCTTTCTTATGTATCATCCCACTCGAAATGCTGCATAACTAAGGGTAGAAACTTAGTCTGCTCTTTTACAACTTGGTACTATGGCGCGTAAAAACGAAGATGGTCGTTTTACAATCTCAGCTGGAGAGATCGGCGCCTACACCGTCTGCCCCGAGGCATGGCGCCTCAAGGCGATTAAAAAAGCGCGGAGCATTCGAGCCGAGAGTGTCGTCACCGGCCAAAAATTACATAAAGAATGGGTAACGAAGTTCGAAGAGGCGGCGTACCTCAAACATAGAGTTCGCCTGGTCCTCGCGCTCCTGCTCGTTGCCGCTTTAATTTACATCCTACTCCGCGGAGGTCTGTCATGATCGACGCTACCATCACCTACGTGCAGCGCCTATTCCTGCAGATCGCCACACTCGACACCAACATAATTTTATTTGCCGTGCTCGTCGTCTGCTGCATCGTCGTTCTTGATTCAGTAAACATCTTCGCCCGAAAAAAACGTAAAGAAACCGGAATTGACCAACAAACTCCAACGGTCAGCCTCGACGGCAGCATAAACGCAGAGGCGCGACATTATGTCTCACAGCGGCAGGGACTCGCCGGACGTCCCGACGCGATTATTCTTGAAGATGGTTTTATCATCCCCGTTGAACGCAAACCTCTAGCGAATAAGATTCGCGACCGCTATATCGCGCAAGTACTGGTCTATATGCGCCTGATCGAGGAGTTCGAAGGCAAGCGCCCGCCTTACGGATATCTCATCCTTGGCCCGAAGTGCCGCAAGTTTAAGATCGAAAATTCAGCCGAGCGCCAGGCCTGGCTGCAAAAGATGATCGACGAGATGCAAGCTATCCTCCATGGCGCCGCCGCCGTCCCTGCCCCACACCCGCGCAAGTGCCGGCGTTGTGACATGCGCGAAGCCTGCGTCCATGGTCAGCCCGCTACCGAGGAAACGATCCGCATCGGGGCAAAAAAAGCGTCATAGGTAATATTAGTTTGGCTCTTCGCGCTTTTGTGTGGGTAAATAACCACCGCCAGCGGGCAGCTGCCGCGAGTTGCAGCTGCATCGGATGCAGTCAGCAGAGAGCTGCTAACAGATTACAGAAGGCAGTTAGCGGGCAGACGGCACTCAACATATCACAGAATAGAAAATGCCCCATGAGTATCAAGGAATGCACGGCTATATTCCGGGGGAAGCTTGCCCCGATCAATACACAGCATGGCCTCGTCAATTACATCGATGCAGCGTTTCAGCATGGCCGCCTCCCGATCATCTTTTGGCTTCACACACGGCCTACCAAACAGACAGTGCAGTCGCACAACATCTTTGGGAAGACTTTTATCTGCTGCATGCCGATCCGGTGTCGAGGCCTCAAGCACAACCAGATCATCACTGATAGCCGTGATCGTATGCACGGCTAATGCTGCTAGATTCTGCACGTCTCCTGGACGCATAATCCGAGTACACACCGTATCATCAACAACGACAAGCGCCCACGCCACGCCGCGAAATATCGCCCACGTTTCACTCTTTTCGTGGTGATATTGCAAACTCAAACAACCTAGCCGCCCCTTCTTTGGTTCGAGAGTCTTGTAGGTATATTTATGCGAGAGATCATATCCCCAAAGGATCTTCTCGTTGCCCCAAACCCATGTATCTACTTGCACCATAGCGATCCTAGTGCCTCGCCTGCGCGGCACTTGCTACGGGCAGCGGCAACTGATGTGTGTTGATATCAAGAAATGCAGCCAGGTCCTCGATGATATTGAGCAGCTCCAAGGGCCAGGTCTTGATCTCGCCGCGCATTGAGGAGAGCCCCTCCAACACCAAGCCACAGGAGAACACCTCGTTGCTCTGCGGGTGAAAGACCTTAACAGCCCGACCGGCGATATCCCAGCGCACGAGTGCCACGGGAATTCCCTGGCTGCGCGACTGTCCGAGCACACTATGCGAGACAAAATCATCGCCCCCAGCAACAATACTGAGGCCAGGCTTAAACTGATCATTAAACCGGCGAGTGGCTAGGCAGGTGCGTACCGCCGAAAGCATAAGCCGACGCACCATCTGCTCGTGATGGTGATTGTGCAGCTGTGGATCATCTATACCGAAACGGTTCTTTATCGATCCGCGAATATAGGGAAACGGCACAATGCCCTTAAATGATATCTCGGCGAGGCTCTCCGCATCGGCAAAGGAGACCCACTTGCGCGTCTCTATGAGCTCCTCAGCCTCAAGATAGGAGGTGAGACTGGCCACGCCCAGATCGGCCCACCCCGCCAAATCACTCTGATCTTGCATGCACTGGAAACATGTGTGAAACCCGCGACGCCAGCTGTTTTCTGCGTCACGATCACACAGCGAAAACGCACCACCGCAACGCAGCTGCACAATCTCCGGAAAAATACGCCGCAGATACCGAGCGAGTAGGTAGATTACACCCGCCTCCTCACTCAGACTACCGAAAGGGTTATGAACTGCAATCTTCATAGCGCAAACACCGAAACGGGGCGCCGCGTCAGCGCGTCTCGATAGACCAAAAACACCGCCTTCGACTCCATCGAAACTGCATCACGCAGCACCAAAGATTTTACCCTCGAAAGTCCCCAACTACACTCACGCATTAATGCGTCACTGAAAAATCCATCCTCAAGAGCCGTCTCCGTTGCACTGCCAGCCGATAGCGTCGGCAGTGTCATCTCCTGCGCTTCAGCGCTCGCCGTTACCGCACACAGTCCCGGACGATAGGCATCGCTGCCACCATTGATCACGACAATCGAGCTCGTACTAAAGGAATCGCGTAATGCAGCAACCACTCGCGGCAAGGACGGACGAACAGGCTGCTCCTCTTCGTTCTTTTTGGGCTGCAGTAACAGCTGCGACGCGGTGGGAATCGGCAAAAGCCGCTTAGGCCAAAACTTGGCCGAGTGCCCCTTAGAGGCAAGCTCAACAACGCAACAGGAAGAGCTTATATCCACCCGTGCTTGCGGCGTCGCCACTTCAATTTCAAGTCCGATCAATCCAATCTGATCTGACTTAAGCGCCGGGAAGGCATCCTCAACACGAACCCCATCCGGATGACTAAGGCGCGCCCCCTCAATCACCACCTTTTTTTCGATTAGTCCCTGCCCAAATATTCGCAGCGCACAGGTTGCCGGGTAAGGTGCGGTAACTCCACCCTCGCTGGGGAAAAAATGGACAACGGTCCGAGTAAGCGCGTTCGAAACACCCAAGCTCACCCATTTTACTGACTGCACACTCCCCATTCCTAACTCACCGCCGTAAAAAAACCTGCTTCCTTAGGACCGTCAGTACGTTCAATCAGCTGCACTCCCAGATCCCCTGCCTTCGTTCCAAGACGCAGATAAGCCTGCAGCTGCGCCCCCTCTTCGGTCAGCGCATATTCGCGAAACTCAGCCTCAACATTAACGACTCGCGAGGCGAATGCGGGGACAGCCCAAGATGCCTCTGGCGATCTTTTTCCAACAAACAATCGACAACGCAACGTCGCCTCACTCTCACCACGGTTAACCAAACAGAGGAGGTTAGCCCGATCTGAGGCGAAGGTTAGCGGGAAAAATGTACCCTGTGTGGGCGTTACCGATATCGGCTCCCCCAGCAACGCCGCTGACTCGCGCGTATGCATGCGACAATACACACCCGTCCCCTCCTCGCTCTCAACCACAAGGTGGGCATGCTTCATCCCCGACTCAAGCTTACAGGCACCGAGAAGGGGCTCAAGCTCGAAAAATTGTAATTCATTGGATGGAAATTCAAGCTGTGCATCGTTAACCAATGCGCCATCCGCGTCATACACCCGTAGAGCAACACTCATGCGCTGGCCATCTATCGGCTTAGGTGCATCCAACGTGCGCGGAGAACCCGGAAGGAGGATAAGTGTGCTTTCAAAGAAAGGATAAGAGCTGATCCAGAAGTGCGTGGCGACAGAGCGCGGCTCGGCTGTAAACTCCGCCGGTAAAACTACCCCCGAGCTGTTATTTTCAACCTGCTCCTCAGCCATACCTTATGCTTTTAAAGCTCAATTTAAGGCCACTCACATGAAACGGAACGGGCAAGACTACCTAACTCAAACGGCTGTTTGTACACCACAGATGTCTTTATATCAATGCGGCTGAGGGGGTCGGGTAGGGAAAAATGTAACCAGCCAATTAAGTGTGTGGCTACCCCGGCTATAGGTAGCTGCTCAATAAGTCTGGGTAAAGAATATCGTGGTAGTGCTCCTGGTCGTGGTCCTGGTCGATGTAACTAGCCGATTCAGCACACTCTTCGACCGCGACCACGAGCACGACCACGCTCACGAATTATTAAGCTACCCAGAGTTATTGAGCAATTCCGGCTATAGTAGATAACACCCTTAAATCACTAGTAAAAACAAGGGACCAGGCCCGAAAATTAGACCACACTACAGACTCTTTGGAAAAGTACGATTCCTGCCGATAACTCAATTACCAGCCCAAACTACCAAGCTTATGGCCAGCACTCAAAAGATAGATTCCATCGCCGAAGCTAAACTTCGTCAATTCCAAAACGAACGACGCCGGAAATTTGCCATAAATGCCGTCGGCTATACCCTCTCGGCGATCGCCGCCGTGCTTTTGGTGATGATCGTCGCCGGACCAGCGTTTGATCCAATTCTCAACGTGATCGGACTTCGCAGCATCTGGACCGATAAGGGCGGCGTCTACGCCGACTGCTCCAAGAGAGAAAACCGCAACAACCGCTTCTGCTCCGGCAAAGTTGCCGGAAAAGAGACTGAATGGAAAAAGATCGCCAACAGTCCAGGCGGCAAGGCTGTGCCGTTTGAACTCTACTAGTAGCGCGCTCCGCGCGCTGCTAATTACATACAAACCTACCCTCGATAAGTTGCATTTTATATTTGAACTTCGTCTTATGCTCGCGCGTGGCCATGGTAAATGCTCAATAACCCCGAGCAAAGGAATTCGCTTGAACTTGCACTTGAACCGCTCCTGATTCCTGCTCCGTTCGGCCGCCTTCGACCCGAGCTCAGGCCGAGGGTAGCTCACGGTCGAAGCCCGCTCCTTTTCCTATTCCAATCAGGAGGATACGGGACAGTTCCAGTTCATGTTCAGGATTTAGAATTTTCCACACTTATTGAGCAGTTACCACAGCATGAGATAATCGATTTAATCGCCGCATGAATTAATTGGTGCGGTTGCTTAAGAGAGTTGCAGGCGATAGCATGGGGTGGCTAAGTACAACACGCAGCTATACCGCCTTCGGAACTTGAGATTTATGCGCTCCACTAATACGTTGATGATTTGCCTAATGCTGATTTTGCCGCTTCAATCTTTTGCTGAAGGTCACCCGGGAAAGAATGGAGAGTATGTAGAGCCTGTCCGGAAATAGCGAAAGTGCGATAGGACGGGAGAAATAAGTGAAATAGTATGGTAGGATACGTGGCCAATTTCGAGGTTATGCCCGAAAAAGGCATGTTATAATAGGACTGACTAGTGAATTTTGAGGCTAA
>CAIXSY010000417.1 GCA_903922175.1 uncultured delta proteobacterium
CGGACCTTCGTGTAACTTGAATTCTTTAGGTGATACGTGTGCGTTTAAATAGATGTTACGCGAAGATCCGCGACGATCGCGCGAAGTTCCACGAAGAGCATGCCCTCGCCTCGGTCGGGGTACCTTGGGGCCACTCCTCTGGGGCGGGGACGGCGGGGTAGTAATTCATTTAAATCTGGGCGGGGTAAAAAAAGAATCACCAATACTTGAGTAGCTCTGGGAATCGGTTACCATTGGTGTAACCATGATCGGTTATCCAATGACATGGTGGGTAAACAAGCTTACCCTACTCTTCCCCAACTGAGTACTGATTAGAAGCGCTGATCCTCTGTACTACAATAAATGATCTATTTTTGTGGAAAAGCCTGGGGGTCGAGCCTGAATCAGAGGTTGCAGTTTCAATGGCAGATGGACGCCTCTCACGGCGAAAAGTAGGGGCAGCCCGCCTCCGCTTTGGCGGACGAGAAGCCCATTGCCAAGTCATTCTTGGCGAGCCTGATGATAGTAGCCTTCTTGGCGTGCTTACGCTTGAGCAGCTCGGACTATCATTGGATCCTCTAAAACGTACATTAAATCCGATGCCCATACGCATGTAGAAATTGTGGCATTAGGCCTGACGCGCATCCTCAAGGCAATAGGCTAGGTTCTGTCCGCCAGGACAGGACCTATTTAACCCGCCGCAAGACGATCAAGGTGACGTCGTCTTTGAGCACCCGCCCATCAAGAAACTTTTGAAAGTCGTCGAGGATCGCGCAGAGCACATCCTCCGCACCGGCAGTCACCAGAGATTCGGTCAAGACGTGCGACAGCCGGGCCAAGCCATAGCACTCGAACTTGCGGTTCTGTGCCTCGGTAATACCATCCGTAAATACGATGGCGACATCGCCTGGATCGAGGATAGCCTCAGCGTGCTCGTACTCGGTATCCTCGAAAAACCCGATCGCAAATCCATTGGGCTGCAGCGAACTGACCAACCCATTTCTACGGCTAAGCACGAGCACCGGTGGATGCCCGCCACGAGCGAGCTGCAGCTTGCCACTCGTTGGGTCATAGAGAACACTATTGACCGTTACGAATCGTCCCTCGGGAAGCTGCGGCGTCATCAGCTTGTTTATCTGAGTCAGGCGTTCATGCGGCGCCTCGATCGCCACCGCAGAAAACGCCAATTTCGTCATGCTGCCGATAAAGGCAGCGGAAAGCCCATGCCCCGTAACGTCAGCGATCTGAATGGTGAGCTTGTCTTCGTACTCTTTTTGCGCATAGAACCAATCACCTCCCACATCTTCAAGCGGCTGATAGTTTACGGCAAGTTCATAACGCGTATCGCTGGGCAATTCTTTAGGCAGCAGATCACGCTGAATCTTGCGCGCTTCGTCAATCTCCTTGCGAATATGCTCGCTGATATCGCGCTGTGCGGCGAGCATCTCTCCCAAAGAAGCTCCCTCAACTTCAGCCCCCGCCATCTTACGCAAACGAAGCTGGGTGGCGATACGACTGACCAATTTGCCGATAGAGAACGGTGCTTCGACCATCTCAAGACGCTCATGTCCGGCCTGCTGCAGAGCGGAGACCTGATCGGTGCTACCACCAAGACAGATGATCGGGACCTTGCGAGTGCGATCCTCGCTACGCAGATATTCGCAGAGGTTAACACCCTCAATCTGAGTGCTCAGATCGAGCAGCACACAGTCGACATTGGTCTTGTCCAAAAATTCCGCTAGCGGCCGTTCCTGCTCTTGATACACGAGCGCATACCCCATTTTCTTAAGGAAAGCACACAACTTCTCGTCTTGAACACCGAGAAGTAAAAGAGAATCAACCGCTGGCATGCTCGTTACCTCGGCTCGTTATGAAGCACACCCTTGACCGCTACCGCGCTACGACAAGCGGATTGAATCAGTCCCTCAAGACAATAGATATCATTATCCACAAGCTGCTGCGCGGCATGCAGCTTAGACTCTATCCTATCGATCGTAGATTCCCTGTCTTTTGCGCCGGCATCCCTAAGGAGGCCCTTAAGAGTGTGCACCATACGTGACATGGCGCCGATGTCCGACTGTATCGCCGTGCTGCGCAACTTTGGCAGACAGCCGTATGCCGCTTCGATGAATGATTCTAGGACACGGATCATAGTCTTCGCTTTTCCACCACATCGGTTACGCAGGTCATCAATGTCAATAATTTCGGTGACCGCTGACGTGGAGCCGTTCTGAGGCTGGAGCGCCAACTTCAACAAAAGATCGTCAATCTGATTAGGGTCGATAGGCTTCCTTAATACGGATTGGCGTGTTTTATCATCATGAGCACGCCCCTCACTAAGCGCTGCATAGGCAGTCATGAAGGCGACAGGTGTACATTCGCCTCGTTGCTTCTGCACCTCACGCATCGCATCAACAGCGACAATACCATTCATCCCAGACATGACGATATCACAAAATATAATATCATATCTCTCACCGTCTTTGATCCGTCGAACGAGTTCAGATCCGTCTGTGGCCTCAGAAACAAAATGCCCACGAGACTCAAGCTGTTCTCTAAGCAGTATCCGGGTCGTCTCTGTGTCATCAACCACCAAGACCCGCAGGGGCGTCTTGCCCTCTTCCGGTTGCGCCCGGTCAACGGCGCAGTACTCGTCCCCACCATTAAAGGCTCTCAACAGCCTACTCGACACGATCGGACTTGTCATAAAGTGACGAAAGCCCCGATGCGACAGATAGTGACGCTGCGCGAGATCACCTGATTTAAGAATTAGAATCGTCTCTCGTGGATTAATCGCCATGTCATACTCTCTAAAACCGTTCTGCGCGTATTCTGCAGCATCGAACAAAAGCCACTTCCCGGGCCGCAGACTGGCAACAGACTCCACGGGCTCACAGCGCATATGATGAAAATCCCCTACGAGCCTTAGCGAGTCGCGCAGCGCCTTCGACTGAGAGCAGAAAAGGAACATCTCGGGGATGGCTCCACCCTTCCCTGTTTCCTCACTACTCAGCGTTACCTTTTCAAAGTCGAACTCGAATACAAGCGCTGGTTCGGCAGAATCCGGAGCATCGACCATCACCGTGGCGCCGAGTTGAAGCGCAAGATGCATCGCTGCGCATAGTTCAATCCCATAACGCGCGCTCGCCTCGGCATTGAAGCCGTGCCTAAAGGCTTTAACATCTTGACCCAAATTAATGGCTTGTGCGGCTGCGATAACGCCGCGACA
This sequence comes from uncultured delta proteobacterium, assembly GCA_903922175.1. Taxonomy (GTDB): domain Bacteria; phylum Bdellovibrionota_C; class UBA2361; order UBA2361; family CAIXSY01; genus CAIXSY01. Next base: position 3,209 of record CAIXSY010000417.1, read on the forward strand.
AACTAAAATCATGCGGCAGTATCCGGGGTCGGCATCAACACTGCGCATCTCAAGCACTACCTGTTTGTAATCAGCCTGATTGCTTACTTCACCACGCTGAGCCGAGCGCACGAGACAGTCAAGAATGCGGTAAATAGTTTCCGGGTGAGCTTTGACGCGTGGAAGATTCGAATCGACACACACGGCAACACGCTCTGCCGCAGCATGACTAAAGCGCCTGGCATAGGCCTCACCGAAATCTTCGGCCACTTGAGAGAGGTTTGTTTCGCTCAGCGTGCCGCGTATATCGGAAATTGGCTGGGCAAGTTCCAGGGAGTCGTCAATCTGCGAAAGCAGGTACTCATACTGGACCAGTGCTGACCTGTCACCAACGCACGTTGGCGATTTACACAAATTGCTTACCACGGGCGAAAAGAGCTGGTGCGTCGAGCGAATACCTTCAAGAATAGACCGCCAAAAGAGATCTCTATCATGGGTAGGATTCTTATTATTCTGCTCAGAAGACATCGATCGACTCCCCGTTAAAAGTATAGACGATAGACAGCGTTATTGAACAATTACGCCCGCTAAGATCACCTCGGCAACAGCTAGATATTCGGATTGCCAAAGCAGTTTCTTGAGGGATGTTTTTTGGGGGAGTGGGGATAAAAGGTATCTGTTCACAGGTGCCAGCCGCTTGCTGTCTGCATTCTGTAATCCGCTTTCAGAGAACCGCTGTCAGCTTTCTGCGGACTGCATCCGAGGCAGCTACGTGGAGATTCAGGCTTGAAATTTGCACCGCTGGCGGCGATTCAGCACATTTTGGGCGCGTCGCCGCAGCGGAGGGAAAATTTCCCCTCCGCTGCCTTCGCTGACTCCTCATCCTCCGCGTTAATTGTGGCTTTTGCGCCCCTCCACTGCTACGACGTGTCTAGATAATATCGTGCTGAATAGTTACAAAGATTGCTGACCTACACGGGGAGGCCTACGCAGGGAACCGACACCTGATCTCGGCGGCGAGCTTCTCTGGTGTCATCGGCTTAGTGATTATAGCATCAACGCCAGAGCTCTTAATCTTATCCAGCTCATCTGGAAAAACATGTCCGGTAAGGGCAATGACCGGTATGTGTTTTCCGGCTGTGTGTTGGTCTTCAAGCCCACGAATTATTCTGACGGCTTCATCGCCATTCATAATCGGCATAGTGACGTCGGTGATCACGAGGTCGAAAGATTGTGCTCCTGGTTTGCCCATAATCATAGCACGAAGATGCTCTACAACTTCACTGCCATCACTTACGGGCACAACGGTGTGGCCCCCTTCTATGAGTAATTCCTCAAGAATATACCGATTGGTTGCGGCATCATCGGCTATCAGCACATTCAGTTTTCGCTGTGAACTGGATATCGCTACAGATTCGTGCGGCGCGCCTGCATCCGGCCTCGGCAGCTCATCCTGATAGGCGAGAAGCAGATCATCAGCAAGAACTGGGGTCGAAAGCACATATTTAAATTTCAGTTTGTATAACTTCTCAGCCAGGTCAATACTTGCCGGTCGAAGCATGGCAATGACGCCGTTGGCCCGCGAGCAAATTCTGTCTTCGACTATCCCCCAGATCTCCGGCACGCCAAAAGCCTCCTCCGATACCACGAGCATATCCACGTTGGCGATCTCTTGGCGCAGCCTAGCGCCATCGTGCTCTGCAATCGGATCTATAAGGCTTATCGGCACACCCAGGCTCGAAAGATTGCGCGTAAGAACTTCGCTTATCGGTGAGGGTTGTGCCAAGAGCAGGGAATTAGCGGGGAGCTTTTTCTCGCTGATTGCACGTCCATGAGCTGACGACGAGTCACCTATTACCACTTGTACTACCTCGTGCACTACCTCTTGTGGCAGCGTAACCGTAAAAACACTGCCTTCGGTGCTGCTTCGCAGCGCTACATCTCCGCCCATGCCTTCGGTGAACTGCTTTACAATCGAGAGCCCAAGTCCCGTGCCCTGATATTTTCTCGTAGTCGTCTCGTCTGCCTGCTTAAATGGCTCAAAGATCGTTTGCTGCTTCTCCTCTGGTATCCCAATGCCCGTATCCCAAACCACGATCTGAAGGATCGGCCCGGCCGAGTTCTCACCCTCCATCTTAATCTCAAGCCCGACAAAACCATTTTCTGTAAACTTGATTGCATTCGAAAGGAGATTAATCAAGATCTGTTTTAATCGAGTCGGGTCCCCCTTCAGCCACTGCGGCACGACAGAATGGACGTCACAGACCAACTGCACCCTTGGATTACCGGTTCCGCGATATTTTCCCTCCAATCGCGTTGCCATCACTTGCATTGTTTCGCGCACTATCTGCCGCATTTCGTACGGTATTTTCTCAAAAGTAAGTTGCCCAGCTTCCGCCTTGGTTACGTCCAGGATTTCATCAACAATAGTGAGTAAACTCTCTGCCGCCGAATCGCCCATCCGCACCAGATCACGCACTGCCCTGGAGCCCTCGCGCTTCATTATCAGATCATTCACAAGACGAATCCCATGAATCGGGTTTCGTAGCTCATGGCTTACCTTAGCGATGAACATTGATTTGGCGCGATTGGCGTGTTCGGCGGCTTTCTTTGCTTTTGCCAATTCAACTTGCGTTATCTGTAGTGCCGCCAGCATTGAGTTTATATCGCGCGCTAGACCAGATAACTCATCTGTTCCAGTATCCGTAACTCTAATAGAAGTATCGGCAGACCGTTTAATAGAGTCAGCCTCTTTCCCGATCTGTTGTATGCGCGACAATAGGACCCTATTGACCCAAACCAGAGTGAATAGAGAGCAGATGACCCCACCGACTATGAGGTATATCGGTAATATCCTGGCCGCAAGTAGGCCTTGCTCATAGATCGGACGGGCAGATTCTACGACAACTCCTAGCGTCGGTTTGCCCATTACGTCAGGAACGGTGGCGTCGCCTTCGAGCTCGTCTTGGGAGAGGCGGGTAATAATAGCCCCCCCCTGCTCTAGGCCAGCAGTTGGCAGCTTCTGCCGGAAATGAAGATTAAGGCGGGTTTGGCTACCAAGCTCATGCGCTAAGTCATCATCCGCAGAAAATCCGAAAACCATGCTCCCGCGACTGTTTCCCTTTCGTTCTGTATCAAGAATGGGACTCGCCGCCGCAAGAATGGTGCCACCAGGTAGCGATAGAAATCCAGCAACAGGCTGAGAGGCCCGCGATATTGCGTGAGCATCAGCGATGCTCCTACTTGTGACATCATCAAGAGCAACGACAGTCTCTTCCTTAGGCCGCACCTCTCGTCCGTCTACGAGTCTATTTTCTGAGTCGAAGAAGAGAACATATTTCATTTTCATTGGTCCGAGAGTGTCGTACCCCAGGTTTGCCGTAATGTAGTCCTGGTTATGGTCTTGAATAAACTGATAGGTGTCGTCCCATTGCGCCCAATCAATTGTTTTTCCCTTAAGTTTATCAAGGCGGGCAGTAAGCGCGCGAGTCGCGCGCCCGGTGTCCTCTCGCATCATCTGCTCTTCTATATTCTCAAAGCCACGTAGAAAATGCCGATTTAGTAATGTGCTCATGACTACGGTCGTCACCGCAAAGACCAGAAGCACCCCACCGGTGGTCTTATAGCGTAAAGATCGGCTATTCGACGCAATATCCAAGAGACGCTTTGATGCGTCACTGGAAGCAACGATGTTTTTTACCTGTTCCGAGAACTGTTCTATGCGCCTTGTTGCCGATAAGTTAATGACTAAGACTAACAGGAGAATTGTTAGTAATCCGATCCCTACAACGGTAAAGGTAGAGACAGTGCGAACATTGATGCCTGCGGTTACGATCTTACGTGAATCTTCCAATCTGAAAAACATAACAGGGTTGCCGCTTGTGTCTTTTGCTGCACTGTATGCATAGGCGATATCCTCTGCCACCGAGTTGATCACAATAGGCGCTCCATGCGTGATCTCCATCGTTGCCGTTGTAATGGCTGCGTCAGGCGTTAGCTCTTCTTTCTGCCAAAACCTAAGCTTTAGGCTGGTGAGGTGCCCAATTAAGGCGACGGTCTCAGGCGAGAACTTAGATGTGGCGACCAAAATGCCACGAGGAGGCTGGTCGCCCTTGTTTGGCAATATCGGTGAGGCCGCGAACATAAACACGTCATTCCGTAAGCGCACAAGTCCCTGAGTGGCCTGTAAGTTAGAACGCTGCAAGAGTTTCCTCACTTCTTCTACTAGGCCAGGCGTGACTATGCTTACGTTAGCACCACTGACGGTTACGCCGTAGTGCAGCTTCAGCTCTGGGGTGAAGTACATCGCCGAATCAAGGCCTAATGCAACCAGCGTTTTAGCGTTAAGATTCTCCTCGATATATGAACGCGCCTGCGACTGCATAAAATCGTACGTTCTGTCCCACTGTGCCCAATCGACAATCTTCTTGGCATGTTCATCTACTAGGTTGCTAATAGCGTTATTGACGCGGTCGACCTGCCTATGCAAAACCTCTGATTCGATGCTACTGAAGCTACTAATGGTAAGTTTACTTACCAATACAAACACGCCGATGCTAAGCAGCGTGACGGTGATAAGTGGTACTAGTGCGGTTCGTGCTTGTAACTTCATAATCCCCTATAGGTATGACGAGGCTCTGTGCGCCCTAACACTATCGACATACCCTACGCTTTTCTTTAGTGATACAAAGGGGTTGCAAAGTCGCCCCGCAGGTGGCTTAGTCCTCAAATCCGAGTTAAACTAAGTAAGTTTTGGATTGGCTTTGTCTTTAGGGTAATGGTACTTAGAACCAATATTTATCGACCGTTATGGCAGCAAAAAATCTGGCCATCGCTGACAATGAACTAAGTGAATTACTCAGTCACTACAGCCTGATTTATCTAAAGCAGTATTGGCCTGAGCTTCCCGACTCGCCGGTTGGCTGGGCCGATAATGCCGTGCTAATGCTTGCATATCAGGAGGCGGCGCTGGCTGTTCAGCGTCACTTCAAGGGAAGACCGCTCAGGATGCTTGATGTCTCAACCGGCCCGGCGTTAGCTCCGCTACTTGCGATGGCAACCTGCGTTTCGGAGGTTCAGCTCTCCGATTATTACGGGGACAACCGACGCTGTCTTCAAAATATGCCTATTGAGTATTGGAAAAACTATGTGCCAATGCTTATTAAGATCTTCAACCATCCCGAAAAAAAAGCCACTGAAATTCTGGCGCTCCTCGATAAGCTTAGATCTGCCCGTGTGCCCGTAGAGGTTGATCTATTTCGTGATCCACCCTTCCCAGTTTCAGTTAAGCCGCACGAGTATGAGTTAATCTCAATGCAGTTTGTAGCCGATGCTATTACAGAGAACGAGAAAGACTTTTTGAGGTGCCTGGGGCGAATTACGGATATGGTCGCGCCCGGCTCAGCATTTATTATGTCCGCTGCAGTTGACTGCTCTAGTTGGCAGCTGGGCCAGTTCGCACAGCCCTCGCCCAATATCTCAGAAAAAACAATAGTTGATTTTCTTGCGAGCCAAAACTTTGAGATTTTAAATCTCTCTCGCTCCATGCGGCACGCTGGGCTTGCTTATAGTGGCGGCTGGATAGTCCTTTCTGCGTTAAGATCGAAGTAAGTAACCTTGCCCTTGAGCTTTAAACCATGCCCCACATCTCCATGCTCGACTCACCAATTATTCGCTTCGTAGTCTTAATGGCATGCGCAAGCATGTTCGTAATCTGTGACACCTTAGCCGCCCACTGGGGGAAAAATGGCTCACTGGTTTCGCTAGCGTTGGCTGTGATCCTAGCCCCTCTTAGCTACATACTTTTTGGATACTTAAATCAGAAATACCCACTAGCCGTAGCTTCGGCGTGGATAACGTTGATACTTTGCCTCTCGACAGTCCTGATAGGAATCTTCTTTTTTAACGACCAGCCATCCACGCGGCAGTGGATCGGCTTGGTGCTTGCAATCATAGCAATGTCACTGCTCGTAACGTGAGCTATGAGCAGTAGTCCTCAAGGGCTCCTTTTCGCCGCACGTCCATCGTGACGCAGTGAAAGCCACCTCCCATTGTTCGGGAATGGCGAAGTTGAAGTGGGAGCACGTCAACTCCGCGCTTCTCCAGCTCTTTTATGAGCGCAACTTGATTTTTATCTACAACAGCCAGCGCTGGTGTGATCATTAGAAAATTAAGCCCAATCCACTTAGATGCATAGGGGATATTGGTAAACCCGACATCGTAGACGTCGTTCATGTAGATTACGTCCCACTTCCGGAAAAGTGGCGGTAAGTTCTCTTTTGAAATGCGATCGGCACAGGCAACAACTACGCCTGGCTTGACGAGAGCCAATGTAGTGTCGATGTGACTACCCGTGTATATATTATCATAGGCATGCACTCGATATTCGCTGCCGAGTGCTGACTGTAGCCATTGAGCGCCTATTCTGTTCCCTGTATCGGAGACGAGGTAAAGAATATCTCTGCCGATTCGTAGTATGTTGGCGGCGTCAAAGAGAGGCTCTATCTCTTGTATGGCAAGCTCCCAATCCTTTTGCGGAATCTTATACATGGAATCGAGCAGTCGCGGTTTAGGCGCACTAAGCCACTTGGCGCCGCTGCGCAAGTAATCAAGAAGGATTGGCTTATAAGATAAAGTTTCGTACTGTCGGGCGCGAAGTGTCATAGGCGCCTCGATAATCGCGTCCCCGGCGCAAACAAAGATATCACGGGGGCAATAGTTGTATTGCCCATCGGAATTCCAGTCTGGCGTCGCAAACATCCTGGCGTGATCGAAGATCTCTGGGCGGCGAACAGTGACCCCGAGCTTTTCGAGTTCCCTGACAAGCGTATCTAGGTCTTCAATGGTCTCAGCGATGCATTGCTCTGGATAGAGACCAGAGGGAACTTGGTAGGGCAATCCAAGATCTCGATACTCAACGGCGAATAACCCCTTATCACACTTGGCGATCTGCGCATTCTCTGCACGACCAACGATTACCTCTTCGAGCGGATCCCACTCGTTGTATACATGAACTTTGCTCATGGGCTCCCTAGACGGTAAAAGCAGCCTCAAAAAGACTTACATTTCCGATAGTTATGAAGTTTGCATTACGCTGGTTCAAAGTCAAGCAAGGATCGGAATATCATTACTAGATTTATGTGATTAAGACGCCTAAAATATCCCTAGAGAATTACCTGAACTTAATATTGAGATTGTTAAATTTGATCTGCGCACAATAAATATTACATGGATGCAGAGCAGCTAGAACAAATTAACTTACTCGTGACCTCGCTAGTTGGCGAACACAAACTTCGCACACCGTTTCTTTTTATCGACCAAGACCGCGTTGCAAGCGCGCTTAGACTCCTACGAGACGGTCTTCCTAATGTTCGTCTTTGTTATGCGGTAAAGGCAAACTCCACGCCGAGCCTGATACACTTTTTCGTGGAACAAGGACTAACGCTTGATGTTGCTTCTGCGGGGGAGATTATTAGCGCCACCTCTATCGGGGTACCGGGGGATCGACTCTTTCTTTCTGCTCCTATTAAGACTCCCGAGACGCTGAACAAGATGTTTACTCATTCTGTTGCGTGCTGCACCGTAGATACTTTGGACGAGGTTGAGCGAATTTACGCCTTCCGACAGGAGAAGCAATACACTCATTCGCCTAAGTTGTTCGTGCGTTTACGTATAAAAACCAGTGGGGTTGAAGTTGACCTAAACACTAAATTTGGCTGCACCCCTACTGAGGCCATCGACATTATCGAAAGAGCCTCTCGTCTTGGGATGGAGTTAGGGGGTGTCAGCTTTCATGTCGGCACGCAGTGCATCAACGCAGGTAACTACTTACTCGGAATACGAACTGCGCTGTCAGTAGCAGAGGAAGCCAGACATCGCTTCCATGTTAGGCTGCCGGGCATAAACATTGGCGGTGGTTTCTGTGATATGGCAACAGCAGCACGTGCAGGCATCAGCCTTCCTGCATTCTACGCGGCCGTGGGGAAAGCGTGCCAAGAGGCGACCAGTGCCGGATACGAGGTGATGGCGGAACCCGGTAGATGCTTGGTGAGTGACGCAGGGGGAGTAGTCACCTCAGTGTCTGGCACAAACATCCGGGACGGGCAGCGTTGGGCTTACATCGATGATGGAATTTATGGATGCTACTCCATAAAATTGTACGAGCAGCACTCGTTCGAGTTCTACCGTGTGGGTCCGATATGCAACAAATCAACGAATCGAGATCCGCCGATTAATGGCACGTGGGTAGTTGCTGGTCCTACCTGCGATTCGCTAGATGTGGTTGCCAAGAACGTAACGCTTCCATTAGACCTCAGCAGCGGCGATTTGTTGTATAGTCCGAACCTCGGGGCCTACACGGTAGCTACTGCTAGCGCGTTTAACGGCTTCGCGCCGCCATGTTGCTACATCGGACACGCGACATTTCGAGACGGCAAGATAGATGTCTCAATTAGATCGAATGCCCCTGTTGGAGCACCTCTCGCCACAGAGGCAAAACATTGTCCTGAAAATAAGTAGTCGTCCCCTCATTTCAAAGCACATCTTCCTTTTGTATTTGTCCTTTGCATCCTCCGTCCTCCTTTTGCGTCAGTTTGCTTAGGTTCCCCAAATCTCGTAATATCAGGGGCAAAAGATCCTACATCATAGCTCGTTATAATAATGTAAGACTAAGGCAGGTATTTTAGATGTTCGAGGAGCCGCTGCGACTACGTTCGGATCGTTCCGCCACGAGGAAGAGCGTATTAAGTGCTTCCCAGGTGGGTTCTGCGGCGCTTACTCCGTTTGAAGAAATAGATCCCGGTATCTATGCTAGCTGGTACCTTAAATCGTGCTATCCGGGTCAGATGTTTCATGACGAGAAATTGATCCTTGATTTTCTAGTGGCAGAGGCTGGTAAGGCGCGTGGAGGCCCTGTGCTGCTTGAAGTTGGCTGCGGCCCTACAATCTCGCACGCCATTCCCTTCGTTCCCTACGTGGATTCTTTTATATTGTCAGACTATCTAGAGGCTAATCTTGAGCAGGTGAGCGCATGGGCGATGGGCAAGGCAGGCGCCCATGACTGGTCAGAAAGCGTTGCCTATGTATTACAGGCGGAAGGTATCGACCCCACCGAAGATGCGGTTTTTGCACGAGAGCAAGCATTAAGAGATAAGCTCACATCTATTGTTACTGGCGACCTGCGACGGCAAAGCCCCATTTCGGTGGCTAGGCAGTATAAAGCAGTAAGCTGTTTTTACGCGACCGAACAGGCCGCTGTTAGTAGCGCTGAGTGGTTGTCGGTGTTAAGAAACCTAGGGAGCTTAGTTAGTAATAAGGGGGTTCTGTATCTAGCCTGTCTCTACGAGACCTCCTTTTACGCTATTCATGATGTAGATCTGACAACGCTTCGGATACCTATTGCCTCTGTGAATATGGCCCTGATAGAAAAGGCTCTTGTTTCGAATGGCTTTCCGCTGCATAAGGCTTCGATAGAGATTCACCACGTGGAGGGTCTAGTGGCCGAGGGGTTAGACCGCGTCGCGACAATATGCGCCATCAAAGAATAACTTTTTCACCGTTGAGCGGATGCGCGGTGTCTCGCTTGGGAACCACGGAATAAAAGTCTGACTCACGGTGATTTATGGTTCGCACATTTTTGATTATCTGCCTAGTTGAAGTCTTGTGCCTCGTCGGCTGCGCCGCCGACTACTTTCTTAAGATAGCCGGTGGGCAGGCAGGATTCTTCAGTAATAGGCTCTTCCTGTTAGGGTTTGTGCTACACTCCTCGACCGCCATTGGTTGGTTCTTCGCTTTGAAGTACCTTAACCTATCCCAGATAGGAGTCCTATACTCAATATCAATCGTTCTTATCCTGACAGCGACTGGTGTTATTTTTTTCAACGAATCCCCCACCCCGCGCGAATATGTTGGAATTGGGCTGGCCATCTGCTCACTTTTGCTCTTAGTTAGGTTCCAGTAAGAAGGAAGCTGGCAGATCTCTGATATCGGCCCGAGTAGCAAGCAGGAGTTTTGACCTATTTGACAAGTTCACTGCCGGTCTGGACCAAAACCAGAACCAAGGGCTTGAAAGACTACTCCTCCGATCGTATGACCTACTAACAGCGTTTATGCTCAGACAGACGAAAAAAACACCCCCTTCCAATGATCCCCCACCAGCCCCTGTTTTGGCGGCTGCCCTCATGCGCCAGGAATGGAAGGCGGTGCTTGTCTGGTACGCTCTTCTCACCCTGCCGGGTGTACTTGAAGTGAGTTTTTCTCTTTCTTCGGCCACCTACCTACTTCCGCTGACACTCTTTGAGCGCGCTCTCGAGATGATTGCCCTGTATATCTGGGGATATCGCTGCCTGCGCTCCCTCAAAACAGGCCCTTGGAGATGGAGCCCCTGGGCTCTTACCTTGATGGTGATCATTGGCTTACTCCTGTGGGGAGCATGCACCGTCCCCCTGGCAGCCATCAAGGTCGCACAGAGTCCCAACCTACGCTCACTGGCACTCGTCTTACTTGGGTTGGGCATCGTTTGCGCCTATCTCTTTTATTTTTATTTCTTCCCCCTGCTGCAACACACAACCAGCATCTCCCAGGTATTTCGCGAAGCCCGCCTTCAGATCATCAAACAACGCGACCTCCCGTTGCGAATTGAGATCCCGACCATGGGCGCGATGTTTCTACTCAGTGGCCTGGCACTCGCCTTCTACCCAGACGGTCGTCACCTCCCCAGCGCATTACTTGCGAAGCTGATTGAGCCTCTCGCTTGGGTACTCAGCTCTTTCCTTGGCATCGCTTACGGCATACTCATGCTCTCGGAGTCAGAGTGGCATGCGCAACATCTCGACCCCTACCGCAAAGAGCGTCTCGCCTCACTGGTGCTGCGCAGCTCACCCACCCTGACCTCACTCATGGATCTACGCAACGGCATCGTTCTTCTGATCGTCAGCTTATCGCTCTGGGGCGGCAATACGTTACGCTTGTTTCAGATGCCACCCGCGGGAAAGATTGAACTAAAAGCGATCTCCGTCGAGGCACCGCTGGTACGGGTTACGATTGAAATTCGCGACCAAGAATATGCACAGCGTGGATTTGAGCCGATGCAGTTCTCGCTCAGCGGCGAAAATGGCACCATGTTGTCGCCACCACCATCACAGATTATGCTGCTTGAACACGGCCGCAGCCGCGATGTGCGCTTCGACTTTCCGCGAGATACCTTCGCCCACACCATCGATCTTGTTTTTGAGCCAACTCAAGACGCGAAGCAGTTAAAAAACCTCCGTGACATCTATCTGTGGTACAACCACGCCAGGCTGATGCAACTTGATTTTTCGAAGGCTACGACGTTGGCACCTTCAGACGCCAATCCTTCCCCTTCTCCGGCCCAATAACCGCGTAGAGCGTATCTACCGGACCACCATATTTACCAGGCTCAAAACGCAGCTCAAAATAGGGCAGATCGTGCTGCGCCGGACCACTTCGCAGCTTGCCATCATACGCATAGGTGCTTGCGCTATAGCGTGAAACCCAGATCTTTTCCCCAGCGGGAAGTTGCTGTATCTCGAGCGTGGTAAGGTCTTTGGTACACTCCGTACTCATCGCAGAAAAACCACCCACATCACGGCGAATTAATAAACGCATATCAGGACGATAGGTCTCCTCAGCCAGAAAATCCTGAATCGGCCCTAGTCGAATGTAACCGTACGGCCGCTCGCGCACCGTTGGCTCACACCCACAAATAGCAAACGTGAGCAGCATAAAGACCAGCACCAAAGCCCGCCCTAAGGACACTGGCCCCAATGAGATCCTCATTGCTAATTTACAATAGTTTTTTTCCACTCGACCCTACTGAATCCAGGGGAGCTGTAGCTCAAGATTTCTAATCACGTCGATGACTGAAACCTCACCGGGGGCAATGACGAGGCCAGCCTTTACCGACTTAGCCATCTGAGCAAGCTTGCGCTCCTGCTCCTCCCTGTTTTCGCTTACCCGGACGCGCTTCACACGATCAGCACCTATCAGTCCTAACTGCTCATCGAAAACCGACTCCTCTTGAGCCATGATCAAAAGCTTATGCCCATTTATCAACGCCGGAGCCGGGCGTCTGCCTAAATATGGAACGAAGTAATTGGACATACGCTTTAGATAGTAACACCTGCTTCTTCTTTCAAGCCATAAAGAAAACGTGATTGAATAAAAATACTAGTTTCTGTCCCTAAATTGAAAAAATAGCCAGAAACTATCCTGAGCGAGCGCGCACCCCATTGAGCTATTCAACACAATTTTTAGCGCGCGAGTCAAAGGATCTCCAAAGAATGAATTGCCGGACAGATACGATACTTGAGGCCTGCTGCATAGGCTCCTAGAGCAAGTGTTCTATATAGCGCACATAATTCCTAAGAGTGCCCATAACTCAGGGTAGGTGGTTGCGTTGGTACGTTGGTAATTGCTTAAGTCCGGGTAGGCGAATCGTGAGCGTGGTCGTGAACGTGGTCGATATAACTAGTTGATTTGAGGAATATTTAGACCAGGACCACGAGCACGACCAAGATCACGAATTATTAAGTCATCCGAGGTTATTGAGCAGTTACTTGCTTTGTACACAACGTGCTGTTTTTACTATGTATAGATTACTTTGACTTATGACCGTCTTGTATGGGAACTTGTTGATAAGGATACTCAGTTACTGTCCTAGCGGTTATTGTTTATTAAAAAGAGGTTCTATTCCTTGCTCACCAGTCCTTGAGTCTTCGAGGTTGAGTAGCGTGGAACCCCTCACGGCGACAAGACTATGAGTAACACTGCACAATCAACCGATCGACGCGTCGTCCAACCACAGGTCAAGACCGGGTCATCGAATCCATTTAAAAATGCGAGTATCGGGGCACAAAAGCAACAGGCCGAAACAAAGAGTGCCGCAACGCCGGCTGCAAAATTGACAGCCCCATCCCAGCTTAACGGTCTTTCATTCGGCGCTCAGCCACGCCCAACGGTAACGCAGACAAGCCGCGCACTAAGTCAGACAACTAAAACCTCCACGGTGACAACTTCGAACGTACGTACACCGAAAATAGAAAAAAAAGTTGTCGCGCGCATGCAGCAGGCGGCTCCACAGACGATCTTTGATCGCTTTATCAATTGGCTAGCCCGCACCATCAAGGCCCTGATTGACAAGTTCCTCTCGCGCTTCCAGGTGTTCCGCTTCAAGATCACTTCGCTCGTAGCTAAGCTAAAGAAGCACGGCGACAGTCCGGCCAAAGAAGCTGCCGAAAAGAAAGAAAACGATCAAGACGACAAATTGGACGGCAAAAAGGGCGATTCCGCAAAAGCCCAGGACGGTCCTGGCGTGGCGATGAGTTAGGGCCTGCGATTAAATAAATGTGGCAAGTGTGCGCCCAGATTTGGTTCAGATTTGAACGTTCTGAGGACGAAAAACCGGAGCTATAGTGAACTATAGAGAGGATTTGTCGTCCGAAGAACGTTCAAAGATGGGCCGAAGATGGGATGCAAAGTTGCCACATTTTTTTAATCGCAGGCCCTTAGTACCTCTGCAGCTCCGAATCAATCACCTCGCCTTGTTCAACATGCTGACTGCGTAAGCTCTCTAGAACTGCCTTGGCCTCCTTCTTTTCCTCGTCAGTAGAGGCTATCTGAGAAAGCGATAGCGCCGCAGCGGTGTGAACTACAGCGCCGCGTTGTGCCAGGGTTTTAAGCATCGATCGCCCTTCGGCTATGGTTGATGGATCATCAAGCAGTGTCCTTCCTAGCAAGAGCGCACGCAGCTCTGCTAAAAGACGTTTTGGGGATCCTGTCTTTTCTTGCTCCCAATTGAGGGGCTGCAGCACTTGGCGCGCCGCCTTAACATCAGCGGTCAGCGCTCCCCCTGGAGGGACTGTGATCAGGACCAGGGCCTGGTAAATACGCGCTATCTCACTGTAGGGATAGGAAGCGTCACCAAGCGCGCGAATTGACTCGGAAAGCTTACGTGAGGACTCCTGCGTGGACTTAGTTAACTCCTCTTTCTTCTTGGCATCGGTCTCTTTTACCGCCGAAGCCCGTGTTTCAGTCAGGGCGGCGTACTCTTCACGCACCTTGCGATACAGATCAGCTGCGCCACTCATTCTCGTCTGATAGGCGCTCATGAATTGAACATAGCCGAAATAGACCACTGCCACGACGATCAATACGCCGATGATCTGGAGCCAATTCTTGTTCACAAACTTCGCCAGCGGGTCCTCGAGGACCGTACGGCGCATCACTTCGTCATCAAAAATACCGGCTCCTACTACTTCATCGCCTTGGACCGGGGTCGCCTCGGGTTTCTTCTGTTCCACTGTATTCTCCTTAAATCTGACCACGTGCAGAATGACACGCTGGCAGAATCCGTCAAGAGGGGGGTTTGAAAGAGGGGTAATGGGGTAATCTGTCTTTTGTAAGCCGTTATCAGCGATCTGCCGTCAGCTTTCTACTCCGCAAGGCTGGGCGAAGACAGAAGGCTCACTACTACTAACAAGTCTACGAGGGCACGAAACTCAATCTCAGTCCAGGCATCATCCTATTCTCAGTCATGGTCATGGTCGGTCAAGGTCCCGTCCTGAGATAAGTATACACATCAGGAGGCAGTGGTACTATGGGACGGGACCTAAGAAGAAAGACAGTAAAGGTGGTAAAACGGTATAGTGAAGCGTTGAAACGCCAAGTAGTGTTAGAGTACGAGCGCGGAG
>CAIXSY010000418.1 GCA_903922175.1 uncultured delta proteobacterium
CCTCAAAATTCACTAGTCGGCGCTATTATAGCGTGCCTCTTTCGGGCTTAACCTCGAAATTGGCTACGTATACTACTCTACTATTTCACTTATTTCTCCCGTCCTATCGCGCTTTCGCTGTTTCCGGACAGGCTCTAACTACGCGCCCATCACCGACTAACGCTGACGTCAAACGTCTAGCGCCGGACGGAAAGCGTCGAGGTCAGACGTCCGGCGTTAGACCTTGGAGGTCAGCGTCATCGGTTTACGGGAATGGTCATTTTGTTGGGGTTATTAGCACGGCTCAAGCAGCGGGAGAGTAGTTACCCATAGTCTTGGTTATGGTCCTGGTCCTAAATCCTGGGCATGGTCAATTGGTCAACGATTTCAGTCAAGAACACGACTGCCGCCTGCCTTCTGTAATCTGCTTTCAGATATCTGCTGTCAGCTTTCAGCTAACTGCACCTGATGCAGTCACAACCACCATCACAACCGCCGTTCTATTTTACCTGCTCAAGCTGAAACCTTCCTCTGCCGAGATTAACGGTTGAGTAGTCTAAAAATTTGGATATTTACCACAATGATTAAAGATAGTGTATATCAGTCAACAGTCCTTGTCGTCGATGAAGTGCCGAGCTCGCGCAGAGCGGTGCGAGTCTTTCTGAAGAGCCTCGGATTTAATGATGTTGTCGAAGCCGCATCGGGCGCAGATGCTCTGGAAGCCATTCAGAACAAGGCCGTCCAGATTATCTTTTCGGACCATGAGATGGCCGACCTTCCTGCCTGCGAGCTCTGCCGTCAGGTGCGAGCGCATGCCGGGTATGAGAATGTTCCATTCGTTATGCTGGCCTCTCTCAAAGGGGAGGCATTTATTGAACAAGCGCGACAAGCGGGCGTGTCGGCCTATCTGCCAAAGCCGATTCAGTTCTTACACCTTGAGGAGAAGATTCATGAGGTATTGGCCCGACCCAGCTCGTTGCTTTGATCTCGCCCCAGCGAGGGCGCAAGAGGGGGAGTTCTTCGGATGAGTTCATCTGCGCACAGACCAAGCCAAGGCCTATCGGGCTTGGTAAAAAACGCTCAGGTTGCGGCTGGTCCTAACGAGAGGCGTCGCAACTCCGAGGCTCCCCTTGGGGACGAGATCCTTCTCGAAACGGAGACGTTAGGCGATGACTTTGTACCAGCAGGATTTGGAATTCGCTCACTAGCGACCGCCAGCGACTGCGCTCTCGTGCTCATGCTCTCTAGCTTGCCCCTCTTTGTCTATCTTCTGACGCTTGCTAGTCCTGGGACTCTTTATACGTGGGGAGCCCAGTGGGACGCCTGGCGAATTGCACTTAGCGGAGCGGGGACAGCTAGTAGCGCCTCCGCATTTGAGCTTTTTTGTAAGCATTTCCCCTCCCTCTTCCTTCTCCTCTTGATCACAGGCTCGATAGCGATCCTCTACTTCGCTTTGTTCGAGGCCTACTTTGCCGCCACGCCGGGCAAGATGCTCCTTGGCTTGGTCGTGGCCGAGAAAGAGACGCGCATGGCGCTATCATTTGCTCATGCAGCGGCCAGAAATCTAGCTAAAGTCCTTTCGGCTATTCCGTTATGTCTCGGCTTTTCCCTGTGCGTAATAACTGTTGATAAGCAGGCTCTGCACGACCTTATCTGTGGAAGTATCGTCTGTCGACGCCTCGTGCTCCCGCTGTGGCGCATTATTGTCGGCGCAGCCCTGGCTATACTTCTGCCCGTCGCCAGCGTTCGATTCGTTACTCTGACCAATGCGGCGCTGCGTGCGCGGGTGTCCCATGTCGTCGCGCCTCCTGCCCCGCGATCATTTACCCCGATAGCAAATGAGGTTGTACCCGCAGATAGTCTCATCCCAGCAAATAGCCCGTCATCATCATCGTCTTCTCCGAGTGATCCGATTACCAATCAAGCGCTAGCGACAAGTTACGGGGAGGTCGATGGCGACCGTATTCTTTTAAAGCACACCTTGGCTCTTGTCGATGATCACAGTCACAGCATCGCCATCTACTTTTTCAGCGAGAAACGTGAACCGAAAAGTGAGGTCGATATCGAGTCGTTTATTGCCCGTGCGGACCTGAAGCTGACGCTCTATTTCGGCTCTTACCATGGCAACTACGATGTTAATGCACTAACGAGGTATGTCGTTGGCTTCTACTCGCACGAAGACGGTTTCATGTTTGATGGTAGAGTTCCTGTGGTCGAGTTTGAGCGTCCGCGCGCATGGAGTGGGCACGACGATAACGTGGAGATCTCATCGACGACGGGGGCTGGGCAACAGATTCAAGGCGTCGTTAGTCATGAAGGGCGGTGGCAGAAGAATAAGCGTAGCCATACCTTCCGCTGGCACTTCGCCTTCAGTACGGTTCTTCTTGATAAGAAGATTGTGCCGGTGCGAAGACGGGCGCCTTAGGGGCTGTAATCCGCTTTCAGCGATCTGTAATCAGCTTTCTGATGACTGCAACAGCTGCAGCTACGGCCTCAGCTGTCTATGAAAATTGGATAGCCTGCTGCCGAAAACTTGGAAAATCTCGCGCATGGCCGAGGATTAGTATGCGAGCTCTCGATAGGCCTCTTCACTATACACGATCTCGGCCCGGCTCGGGGCGAATGTGGTCAGCAGCTCCGTCCCCGTTTTGGCACAGAGGCGACGCCAAAGCTTTCGTAGAGCGCAATTTAGCCCCCCCCGAGTGCTCGATCGATGATCAGATCAACATGCGCAAAGTGATGTTTAAGGTCAAAGACGGCATCGAGCTTGGCGCGCGGCACCTGGGCAAGGATATCAGCGTCGCCAAGGATGCGTTCCTGCAACGTTCCTCCGCCGTCCCAAGCGGCGAGGGCGTGCTTTTGCACGAGGCGATAGGCATCTTCGCGGGTAACGCCATGATCGACGAGCGCAATAAGCAGTGTCCCTGAAAAGACCAATCCGCGTGAGTAATCCAGATTCTCGCGCATGCGCTGTTCATGCACGACAAGCCCGCTTATCAGAGAACGAAAGCGCGCCAGCATGAAGTCGACGACGATACAGGCATCGGGAGCAATCACACGTTCTACCGAACTATGGCTAATGTCGCGCTCATGCCAGAGCGGAATATTCTCCATGGCGGAGATAGCATAGCCGCGGACGAGGCGGGCCAAGCCGCTCAAATTTTCGCTTAAAATAGGATTACGCTTGTGCGGCATGGCTGATGAGCCTTTTTGACCGACGGAAAATTTTTCCTCGGCTTCGCGCACCTCGGTGCGCTGGAGGTGGCGAACTTCGACGGCGGCGCGTTCGATGCCTGAGGCAAGCAGCGCCAGCGCATTAAAGAAAGCAGCGTGACGGTCACGTGGGACGATCTGCGTGGCCACCGTTTCAGGCTGCAACCCCAGGCGCTGCATGACAAAGGCTTCGACGGCGGGTGACACCGAAGCATAGGTGCCAACGGCGCCGGAGATCTTACCATAGGAGATCTGCTCAATTGCCTGCAGCATTCGCTCGCGGTTGCGATTAAGCTCGGCATACCAGGAAGCCAGTTTGACACCGAATGTCGTCGGTTCTGCATGGATCCCATGGCTGCGGCCGATGCAGGGGGTGTGGCGATGCTCCTCGATGCGTGTGCGTAATGCCGCCAAGGCCTCGTCAATCCCCTGCACGATAAGTGTTCCGGCGCGACGTAGCTGCACGGCGAAGCTGGTATCGAGTAAGTCACTTGAGGTCATGCCGCGGTGGAGGAATCGCGCCGCCGGGCCGACCGTCTCGGAAATATTGGTGAGAAAGGCGATAACGTCGTGCTTAACCTGCTCTTCGATCTCAAGCACACGTTCAGCCTTGAAGCTGGCTTTAGCTTGGACCTCTTTCAGTGCTTCAACTGGCGCAACCCCTTCTTGCACCATCTGTTCGAGTGCCAGGGTCTCAACCTCCAGCCAGATGCGAAAGCGCGTTTCATCGGTCCAGATCTCGCTCATCTGCGCACGGGAATATCTTGGGATCATAACGGTCCTCCTAGGAGAGGTTGTAGCATAGTATGGTTGAGGAGTGTAGGACTAACGAGTTTCCGCCTCAGAGCGTCGGGCGTTAAACTGGCCCGTACAAGCACCTCTGCCCTCTGTAATCTGTACTCAGCGATCTGCAATCAGCTTTCTGCTGACTGCACCAGCTGCGGCCGCAGCCATAACTTCCTACCCCGTCGCCGCCATCTCGCAAACGCTCTCTTCACCCACCTCAAAAAGTGGGGTTGCCTGGGCTATGCAGGCGCAAGTCAGGTATTTTACAGAACTTACGGCCAAATCGTCGATCAAGCCGCGTACGGTACGCTCGGCCAAGTCGGGAGTGTTACTGTTTTCACTCAAATGCGCTAAAACGACATGAGAGAGCTCTGGGTGCATCACCTCGGCCAGCAGACTTCCAGCCTCGTGGTTACTTAGGTGTCCGTGGGTTGAGGCGATGCGTTGCTTAAGCTCCCATGGATAGCCGCACTCGCTGAGCATCACCGGATCGTGATTTGACTCAAGTACGATGGCGTTACAATTTGTGGCGGCGTCGCGCACCAGGGGCGTTACCTTGCCAAGGTCGGTGACTTGAACAAACTTGAAGCCCTCGGCCAGAAAAGTAAAACCGACCGGATCAGAGGCATCGTGGGTGATACTGAACGGAGCTACGCGCACCTCTTTAATCGAAAATGGCTCTCCGCTCTGAAAATTAATTGTGTTAAAAAGTGGCTTGAGAAACTGGGCCGTAGCTTTATTGGCATAGACCGGCAGACGGTACTTGCGACTAAGGGTGTGCACGCCGTGAAGGTGGTCGCTATGCTCATGGGTCACCAGTATGGCATCGAGCGTTGCCGGGTCGATGCCCAGTGAACTTAGACGCCGCTCCGTCTGCAGCCCAGAGAGGCCGCAGTCAATGAGAAGTCTCACCCCGGCTGCCTCAAGATAGGTGCAGTTAGCCTTACTACCACTCGAAAGAACTGAAAATCGCATGGCGAGACGATACGGTAAGTACTAGGCAGATGCAATGGAGATTCAGATGCGCATTATGCCTGCGTTTCTGAACGCTGCGCAGGTAGAAACTTCGCAATAATCCCGGGCAAAGAAGTATTGTGAGTGTGGTGTAACTGCTCAATAGCCCAGGGTAGCTTAATAATTCGTGAGCGTGGCCTGTCGTGAGCTTGTCGAACGGTCGCGGTCGAAGAGTGTGCTGAATTGGCTAGCCGCCCCTTCTCACAGACTCTCAATTACCCTATTCATTCCTGAAAGCCAGCGCGTTTCTTCAAAAACACCCCTGTTCGGTAAGGGGCGAGCTTAGATCGCCTTTTCTCACTTCGTGAGAAAAGGCGACTAGTTACATCGACCACGTTCACGATTCTCCTACCAACACGTATTGAGCAATTACGTGGTCCTTTAACCACTTCAGATTATTAATCGAACTACCGATAATAGGCATCAGGCTAAGTAAATTTCTCACTCGTTGTCGTTCTTGGACGGTTAAAGATCAGATGCTCTCTGAGGTAGCTTACTATGAATACTACGCGAAGCTGGAGATTGCTAACACTAATTTGCCTTAACGCAGTGCTGATAATATTCGCTATCGGCACTCCACGTGAGCAACGACATGGCACGCCAGAGTCTTTTGTCGGGGTCGTGAAGAGCCTAGGCTCGGACAAAGCTGGCGAAGTTAAGGCCGGTAAGGTCAGCCCGCACAAGATTACCGTTATGCGTGAAGATAATGGCCGGCCGGTAATCGTCGAGCTGTTCGAGGCGGGTTATCCTGCAGCGAAACAGACCATTGTCCTTCCGCATGTATTACCTCTTGGCAGCCGGGTTAAGGTCCAAGGACTACTCGCCAGGACGAAGAAAACAGTTGCGGCGACCTCGGTTCTTGCTCTCGATGATGAGCTCTCGGTCAACGGCAAGGTACTTAATGTTTACGCCACCAACAAGCAGAACGGCGTAACCTACCAGTCCTTTACATTCAATGCGCAGCTTGCAAGCGGCGCCGTGATGCCGATCGCGGCCTCCGTTTGTCTCGAGAATTGCCCACAAGGGATAGAGAAATCACCGCCCATCGCCGAAGCGGCTCAACTTTCTTTGAAGGGTAGTTTTAGCCTTGAGAAAAAGGAATTTGCCGTGCGCGCAGTTTCTGAGATGGTACATAGTCTGCCTATAAGCGGTCCATCCCTGACGGCAGAGGTAAAGGCCACTGCTCAGGGCACTGAGCCGGGAGATAAGCGGGGGGCGTCGACGACGGCTCTGTCAGGAACGATCACGCCACGTGGGGCTTCGGGCAATACAGTTGCCGGAGCTGGATTCGCCTCGACTAATTCGAATGTAAATGCGCAAACAGTGCTGACGACCGCGGCACAACCAAGCGCTCCTGGCGTGATCGCTCAAAACGCAACAACGCCACCATCATCTCCCCCGGCGATTAGGACACAGAAAAATCCGGCCCGGTTGCCGGCCCAAGTCATTATTAAATATAGAGACAGCTTAACCCAACCGGCTGATGTCTTATTCGCGCAGAAGAAGCCCTTTGCGATGACCAAGAAAAAGCCGGATGGATCCTCTGAAGATCTCGTCGCCAAGCATAAGGTAAGCGCAGTAACGCCTGTTTTTGAGGATGATGAAGCTTCCTCTCTTCTCAAGGCTACTCCACCATCGACACTTGCCGAGCGTCGGGTGAAATTCGAAGAGCGCTGGAACAAAAACTCGGCACACTTCTCCAAGCGAGCGCAACGTGTCGGCAAGAATGAAAAGCCGCCCGCACTCTATCACACATACGTCTTCAATGTAGACCCAGCCGAAGACCCGGCAGCGGCGGCAAAGGACTTTGTTGAAAGCGACCCCAACGTCGAATACGCCACACCAAATTTTACTGCGACGACGAGCTTAACGCCGAATGACCAATATTATAACACTCAAGGGGCATGGGGGCAGTTAGGTACACAGGCCGACTACGAGAACATGTGGGCCTTAAAGAAGATTCAGCCCGAACAGGTGTGGGATACGTACCAGGGGCAAGATGTTGTAGTGGCGGTGGTCGATAGTGGTCTTGACTATAACCATCCAGACATCTGGGATAACGTGTGGGTCAATCCCAACGTCGTTGGCGATACCAACGGAGATGGGAAAAAGGACCTAAACGACTTAGACACCAATCACGACCACGTGATCTCCGCGACTGAAATCACAAGCAATAGTATTGGGCGGGACTTCACCGTGCTTACAACCACTCCCGACGACCCGATGGATACCTGCGGACATGGAACTCATGTCGCTGGAATAATCGCCGCCTCCGGCAATAACAGTTTAGGGGTCGTCGGAGTGGCACCACGTGCCAAGATAATGGCAGTCAGAGCGGTTGATGCCAGGGGCGCCGGAACGATGGATAGACTGGCTGCTGGCATACGTTATGCCGTGGATAATGGTGCCGATGTTATTAATAATAGCTGGGGATGCGATGGCGATTGCATAACCAACCCTGTCGTTGAAGATGCCGTATCTTACGCTCATAGCGCTGGCGTCGTCGTTGTTTTCGCAGCCGGTAATGAGAGTAAAGATATTAAAACCATCTCGCCGCAAAATTTTCATCTGCCGATCGTTGTCGCCGCCTCTGACGAAAATGATCTACGGTGTGGCTTTTCAAATTACGGCTCAGTGGATATCACCGCACCTGGATGTGCTGTCGACCCTTATGTTTTTGCACCAGACTATGACATCCTCTCTTTAATTTCATCAAGAGTTTCGCCGGTTAGCCCAATTAGCGCTCTCTTCCCCTATCCCGGTTTCTTACACGGCACGGGGCAGTATCAATATATGCGTCTGGGCGGCACTTCAATGGCGGCCCCTTTTGTCTCCGGCGTGGCGGCGCTTCTGATCAATAAAAATCAGAGCTCCCCATGGAGCGTTGAGCAGATTCGTCAAGCATTACGCAAAGGCGCCGCCCCCGTTGATGCGCCAGGTTGGGATATTAATTCAGGCTTCGGGCGCCTAAATATTCTAAATGCTCTAGCCGTACCTGAGTCGGCTGAGGCCTTAATTACCAGTCCAACAACCGTCGATCTACTCGACGCCACAACACTTCCCATATACGGCATCGCCGCCGGCCCGAACTTCGTCCGCTGGGATCTGTATTATGCTGACGCTATCGGCGGCCCCTTTACAAAGATTGCAACCTCAACGACAGCACAGCCCACAGAGGGCCTCTTAACTACGTGGAATTTGAGTGCGGTTCCCGATGGGAATCATTACTTATGGCTTGATGTCGTAACGAGCACCGCGGACGGGGGCGCGCAAGATCGCCGAATGGTAAATACGTCGAAGACCTACTTTACGTTTACGGCGTCAGCAGGTGCAGGAGGATCGATAAGCCCCTCAGGCAATGTCTCTGTTTCTAAGAACGGAAGCCAGACATTTGTGGTGACTCCCAATGTGGGGTATAAAATCGACCGGGTGGTGCTCGATGAGAATACTCAGGTGAAGGTGACGTACCGTCCCCATTATCCAAGGCAGCCGAACAGTTATCCATTCACTAATATCACCGTAAATCATACGCTGAGAGCCTATTTCGTCGAGGATGGCTATACGTTCACTGCCTCTGTGGCCCCGGGAGGAGGCGGTACGATTACTCCATCCGGGGTTGTTAATGTGACGCCAGCAGGGAGCCAAACCTTTACGGTAACGCCCAATGCAGGAAAATGTATCGATAGAGTAGACTACGATGGTAACACATCATTCTATCCTTTATATCCTTGTCAGCCTAGCAGCTATCCGTTTACCAACATCATTGCAAATCACACGCTAACGGCATATTTCACCAATGCTTGGACTATTACGGCCAGTGCCGGTTCCGGCGGTACGATCACTCCATCGGGATCCGTGAGCGTCAACCACGGAGCGAATCAAGTCTTCACGCTGGCACCTGACAGCGGCTATGTTGTTGATCGCTTACTCGTTGACGGTGTGGCCGTAACCCTACCCCCAAATTCTTTCTCATATACACTTAGTACTATTACAGCGGCTCACACTATAGCCGCGAGCTTCATGGTGCCAGCTCCCGTGGTTACATCCGTCACCCCTTCCTTCGGTCCAGCCTGGGGGGGAACATCGGTTGTTATCCAGGGAGCAAATTTCGTTAATGCTCCAAGTCTATCGAGCGTTAGATTTGGCAGTAATCTGGCTGGGGATGTTACCTTCGTCGATGCTAACCATCTTAGGGTAACAACCCCGACCATCATCCCCTTTATTACAGCACCTACTCAGGTAGATGTTCGGGTAACTAACGCCGATGAAAAGTCTGGCACCTTGTCTAAGGCCTATCGTTATGATCCGCCGCCGAGCATCACCGATATCTCTCCAAAATTTGGACCGACTACAGGTGGAACAACAGTAACAATTACGGGCGATAACTTTGTTATGGGGGCGGACATCATGAAAGATGGGCCCTTAGTTAAATTTGGAGGGGCAAATGCACCCGCACTTGTATTTGTTAGCAGGACAACGCTCATAGCGACAACGCCACCCGGCGTTGGAAATCAGACTATCGTTGTAGCCAACCCGGATCACCAGCCGGCTATCTGGAGGTCGGGATTTAATTACCAGATACCAACGCCGACACCAACAGCTACGCCAACTCCGACGGCCACGCCGACACCAACACCAACAGCTACGCCAACTCCGACGGCCACGCCGACACCAACACCAACAGCCACGCCAACTCCGACGGCCACGCCGACGCCAACACCAACAGCTACGCCAACTCCGACGGCCACGCCGACGCCTATACCAATAGCCACGCCGACAGCGACGGTTACTCCGACGCCAACACCAACAGCTACGCCAACCCCCACTCCGGTAGAGATCAAACGTATTCCTGTAGTAACGTGCAAGCTTTCTCTCAAGAAAGGGATGTTGAGGTACAAGCTTATAACAGAGAAAAAAGCTGGGCCTACGAAGGTCAAGGTCACGTTTAAGAGCAAGCAGGGCCGGAGCAAAGCTGCCAGAAAATTCGGCTCGTCGAAGACCGGCCGCAAGGGCATAGCTAAATTGCTATTACCGGCTAAACAAAACGTCAGGGGGCGTAGCATCCTCGGAGCTTCAGCAGGATGCACTGCGAGTATTAAGCTTAAGTAGGATTTAAGAGTTTTAGAATCCCTACCGATTAGATAGGCAAGATGCTGCTGATTGTTACCCTTTGCATATGTGCAGTCTGGTTTTTTATCTGTCGGCCTATTGCCAAGGCTCAAGATGAGGCTAACGACTTCGCCGCAAGGGAGAGATTCCGCAACTTCCAAGCCTTCGCGATCCTAAAGTATGATCGTGCGGTTCGCCAGAGCCCGCGACTTTCCCAACTATCCATAAAAGACCTGCGCCGCTACTACAATGTTAGCGATGCTTATGATCGGATCCGCTAGGAGCGCGCTTGCGCGCGCTCCTAGCCCACCTTCGGTGCGAGAACCTCTCCCACAAGCGCCGTGCAGACAAGCAGAGCCAACATTGCACAGCCTATTGAGGAGCTCGCTATGTGTTACTTAGAGCCTGTCCGGAAACAGCGAAAGCGCGATAGGACGGGAGAAATAAGTGAAATAGTAGAGTAGTATACGTGGCCAATTTCGAGGTTAAGCCCGAAAGAGGCACGCTATAATAG
>CAIXSY010000419.1 GCA_903922175.1 uncultured delta proteobacterium
AATGTATTCAACGCTCGCATTTCATCAAAAGCTGTCGGGATTTCCCAAATTTCAAATGTGTTTGGCTAGAATCTCGCTTCGAAAATGCAACTCATCTAGTACACGTTTTAAGTGTCAAGGAATCTAGTCTCCCTGCCTACTTTTCTTTTTTCGGCTGCCAAAAGCTTACCTCCGCTACCGTTGCTTCTCGCACGGGAGGGATCGCTCTTCGACTTGAATTGCTTGCGTAGGTAACTTGAGTGGGCGGCACAGTCCTCATAGGTAGATATTGCGGATCGGTGATAATAATGAGCTCGGTTCGAGCTCGGGGCCAGTTAGAATAGCTTGAGGGCAGGGCACTCTGCTGTACCAGCGAGGATGGTGTGTTCTGCTGATAAAGCCGGGGGCGCCTGAGCGCATTGGCCGTGGCGTTGATAGACTCGTCAAGGGCTACCGCCGTTGCGCCAAGCGGTACACCAACCGCGGTGCCGACGATAGTGCCGAGATCTGAGGCGCCTTGCAGTGCCGCGTCTCTATAGGTGGCACAGCCGCTTAAAATTTGAGCACAGACGATGAGAGCTGAGCAGCTGGCCATAAGACGTTTACCTTTCATACGTATTCTCCTAAGTAAGATTTCACACATAATAACGTAGACTGCGCGTATTCTCCATCGCTTGTATGAAACATTGTAACGCCTGTGCACTTAGGGGCATTTAGTGCGGTAGGTACGCCTATTTGGTTGCATAGTTAATTCATTACAAAGTACCAAGCACAGCTATGATCTTATTTAATCGAATGATTCGAAGCAGCTGCAGTGGAGAAAGTCCATCGCGATAATCCGAAATTATTTTAGTAACCGCAGATGCCCAAGCAGCGTGCGTCTCGCGATTACTATCGATTAGGCTAAGGGCAGCCTGTATTACACTCACAGGTTCAGCTCGTGCGCCTACGGGATAAGCTTTTCCCTCGGTCGGACCAAATATCTTGGAGAACTGCAGCTTGTTATCTCGCCTTGAGGTGCAGTAGTCGTGAATGAGGGCTTGAGCTGCGCCGAGTGCCGTAGCTACATCGATGGCCGAAGTATCATTGAGCTTGAGTACCCCGGCGCTTGCAGCGTCAAGTATGGTCGGTCTGCTATCTATGTTCCAAGCTTCAATGATGGTGGCTGATGCCGCAGCCTTTCCCTCGGCAGCGTGGCTAGTGGCAGTCAAGCTGGCGAGGATCTCGATATACTTACTCCTAAACCAAATCTGATCTTCTCTTTGTGTCCTATCATCCGCAAACGCGCTTTTCAGTTGCCGAGATATAGCGTGGGCCAAGTTGCTCGCATCAACGAGGGGAGCAGACGCGAGGAGTTGGGCTATCTCTGGAAATGTGTTTCTTGAGAAAACCCGCCTTCCTCCGGCTAAACTTAGAGCAAGCGTACAGTCTAGTAAGTGATTGAGACTCTTTTGAGCTTGTTCCGCGGTCTTGAATTCGTCGGCAGATAAGCTGAGTGCTCCGAGCGCCGTGCGTAAGAGCGGGAGTACCATTCGCGGTGCCTGTGTATTTTTAAGTTCGCTCACGCAGAAAGAATAAACCTCAGATTCATGCCCATTTGGTATGGGCGGGAAGGGGGACGACTCCGCTGACTTGTGCCGCTGCACATGATCGGTGAATTGCACAATTAAATCGGCTCTCTTTCCAGGTTTAACCTGTTTCTTTTCTAGGGCGTGGTAGAGGTCTAAAAGTTCGCTTTCCAGTGCGGCTCGAAGAGGGAGAAGCTGCGTGTCATCCTGGAGTAATTTCGTAATGACTTCTTTTTCAAATTTTATGGCGTGAGAAATCCAGATCTCCTCCGGTTGCGTATCCGGGGGGGCAAAATTTGCCATTCGCCATATAAAGCCGACTAGCTTGGCCGTGATCGGCTCTTCTCGAAGTGCCGAAAGGTAGGAGCTCCAGGCCTGCTGATCAAGTCTTGGCTGGCGATGACGAAGGTCTACTGCCGCCCTTACTATTCTTTCTAACTCAGTAGGTAGAGCTTCTCCCCGAAATGGGACAAGCGCGCTCTGGTTGGCGGCATTCCCGAGTGCTATTCGAAGATAGGCTCGCAATGCAGCGGGACTCCCCTCTGCCCGTGATCGAAATGCCCGTGAGTTAGTATTTTGGGGTTCTGTGGTCCACAGGCTCTGCAATCTTTGCATCTCTTGGGTGGCGATCTGCAGAGTTTGCAGAGGTCTGTCCCAATCCTCAGGGTTCGATAGGGCGGCAGATGCGACGGTATCGGCAAGCAAGGTAATCTTTTCTCCCTTCCCCAATAGCAGAATTTTTTTTACGACTGAAAGGCAGCTGTTTATTTGGTCGGGGTGAAGAAATCGCAGCTGTGGACTAAAAAGTGCGGCGGCGGCATCCCGAACGATAGTGGCGGCGTTGTCGATCGGTGGATTGCTTCTCTGAGCGATTCCTATGGTGGGCATGGTCGTAGCTACAATTTGCTGTGTTTTTATTTACCCGTATCCCTTGAGGGCCAACATCGACGCTCGATAGCTCTGCGTATTGTAACAGCTCTATTATTCTTAAGGAAATTAGCGCTGTCCGAACTTGTTATAGAGGGTGTCGAACGCCAGCTTTACCTCGCTTTCCGCAAGGTAAAAGATAATTTCGGTTGAGGTCGATGAGATCTCGACAATGTTGATGCTTTGGAAATAGAGGCACTGCAAAATACTAAACAGAAAGCCGGGGGTGCGCACGTACTTGGGACTGAATTTGGCGCTAATGGCGGCGACGCGCTCGTTCTTGAGAAGAGGCTTAGTTTTGAGGATCTCGATAGCCTCGGCCAGCATGGCTCGATCGAGGATCATGGTAATCTCACTCAAGCCCTCGGTAATGGTGATGTAGCCACCGGCATTTTGCACCTTGGTGAGAACGAGGCCAGCTCGGCGCTGGGTTTCGCGGTTTTTCTCAACCGTAAGGATGGCTAGGTTCGGTTGCACCGAGATCTGGCCGAGTGAGAACTCCGATTCCGTACTGCGGCGCTCGGTTTTGCGCATCGTGCCCTGTAATCGCGAAAGACTCATATGCAGCGCCGAAGCGCCGACCTCTTTTTTGGTGCGCGCAGCGATCAGAGGCTGCAGGAATCGAGCTAGCTGGGAAAGGTTCAGCAGGCGGTGTTGGAGGCCATATTGGATGAATGAATTATGTTCGGCGATGTGGCGCAGAGCATCGGAGATCTTATGCATGCAGTGTTAGTAGCAGGGGGGGCGGGGGGATGTCAAAAGGCATGTTGAGCCGGCCCGCGTATTCGCGCGGAAGAGCTTCGTGCCTTCTGTAGGCCGCTATCTCCGTCTCTCGCCGCAAGGTGTTTCACCAACCTCCAGACCACGGCTCGGCGAGAGCCGAGACGGGGGCGATCTGTCAGATTTCTGCTGACTGCATCAGTTGCAGTCAGCGGAAAGCTGCCAGCAGATCTCTGAAAGCAGATTACAGATCAAGCCTCGTCGGTCTGAGGCGAAGCCTCGTTTAGATGTTACACCCAAACATCATGTTTGGTGCGTGTCCGAATGGCTCCGCTCGTTCTCAGGTCGTCTAGTTTTTTTAAGATCCGACGCTGCGCGTCTTGAACTTCGCTGAGGCGTACCTGCGGCAGCGCTTCAAAGTCGCTCTGCACTATCTGACGTTTGCGTTCTGACATGTTGGAAAAAAGCGTGTCTTTAACGAGGGTGCTGGCGGTCTTGAGCGAGAGAAGAACGTCTCGTTCGCTGACCTCCTTGAGTAGGGTCTGCACCCCCTGTGGTGCTAGCTCAGCGATATCATCAAAGTTGTAGAGGTTATCCTCGATGCGGGTGGCGATCTCGGGGCTGACGGTCTGAATAGCTTTGACGATCTTTTCTTTGTTCGATGGATCCATGCGGTTAAGGATCTCCGCTGCGATCTTTGGACCGTCGACTATTTCGTCCTTGGTTTCGTCCTGGTTGTGCTCTTCCATGGTGGCGTACCTTTAAAGCTACATTTTCTCCTATAGATTTGATGCACAAATGCCAGGAGCGGAATATGGAAAGTTGCAACTAGCTGAAAATAAAGACCTTTTATTTTGCTTGATGGGTGATAACAGCCTCTAACGCTAAGGCTGTGCTCGTCAGCCGAAGCTGCAGCTGGTGCCGTCAGCAGAAAGCTGCTTGCAGGGCACTCCCGTCACTGCTTTCGCTGAGCCGTGGTCTGGAGGTTGGTGAAACACATTGCAGCAAAAGACGGAGACAGCGGCTTACAGAAGGCACCACACGAATGCGCGGCTCGGTTCAGCGTCTGCTTGTCCGCGAAGTGTTTTCGCTTTGGCTTCTCACCCCGAAGGTGGGCTAGTAGCGCGCGATAGCGCGCTGCTTATTGCTCCGCAATCGCCACAAGCTTAGGAAATTTCTCAGGGTGAATACTGGCCCCGCCAATAAGGCAGCCGCCAACACCTTGCACCTTAAGAATTGCCGTGGCGTTGTCGGGATCGACCGATCCTCCGTACAGTATGGGCGGGCAGGGGGCAGCACAGCTCTTCTGCCAGTGGCCAATAATGCCCTGGTGGGTTTCTTCGATGTCCTTAATCGCTGCAACTTTGCCGGTTCCGATCGCCCACACGGGTTCATAGGCAAGGACCAAATTTTTGGCCAACTCCGGGGTCAGCTCTTTAAGTACTGGGGCGAGCTGCGCCTTAATCACCTCAAGCGTTGCCCCATTCTCACGTTCGTCGAGTTTTTCTCCGACGCACAGGATCACGCACAGTCCAGATTTAAGGGCGCCAAGGGTGCGCTTCGCTACAAGCTCACTCGTTTCTCCGAAAACATGGCGTCGCTCGGAGTGGCCCGTAATCGCATAGGAGCAGCCGCATTCGCGCAACATCGCCACGGAGACCTCGCCCGTGAACGCTCCGCTTTCGGCCCAGTGTACGTTTTGTGCCCCTACGCGTATCTTTGAACCTTTGAGGACATCGGTCACCGCGGCGATACTCGTGAACGGAGGGGTAACCCAGATCTCGCTCTTCTGGAGGTTCTTTGCCAGCGGTAGGAAGTGGGCCGCCATTTCCATGGCTTTTGCCGGGCCTAAGTTCATCTTCCAGTTGCCGACGAGGATGTGCTTCTGTGCCATAAGAGTCCAGGTGTAAATTGTTAACTCGTTGAGATTGCACTGGATTAATACTTGATGTAGCACAAAAGTAAAAGAGGGAAAGGTGCGCAAAATTTTCTTACTTTAACCTGCTTACACTCTCTGGTGTGGGCGTGATTTGTGTGGAATATTATAGGGATACATAAATAATTGGGTAATTGCTGAATAAGTGTGGGTAGGAGAAACGTGAACGTGGTCGATGTAACTAGCCGATTCAGCAAACTCTTCGACCATGACCACGAGCGCGAATTCTTAAGTCGCCCGGGGTTATTGAGCAATTTCGATAATTGGGTAATTTAGACATATGGAAGTCGAAGCAAGTACTGGTGTATTGGCGATGATGTTGGGTTCGGGCCCGGTGGTTAAGGCGGTCTTGGCTCTGCTGATCGTCCTCTCTGTCGCAGGTTGGACTATAACGATAGCTAAGTTTCTGCAGCTGCGGCGGGCCAGATCTGATTCTGAGGAGTTTAGTGCGCTTTTTTGGGAGACGCGTGATTTTGCGAAGGTCGACGATTCGTCGAATCGATTAAGTGGTAGTCCGCTGGCTAAGATATTTCACAGTGGTTACCGCGAACTCTCGCACATCTTGCAAGAAGCACGCGGTGGTCAGCGGCGCGACATTAACGGTGACCTCGACACTATCGAGCGGGCGTTGCGTCGCGCCGAGTTAGATGAAGCGGCCAAACTCGAGAAGGGGGTTACCTTTCTGGCAACGGTAGCCAGTGCAGCGCCCTTTATCGGACTTTTTGGCACGGTCTGGGGGATCATGACCGCCTTCCACGGATTGAGCTTTGCTAAAAACAGCACGATTCAGGCTGTGGCTCCGGGGATCTCTGAGGCGCTTGTGGCTACGGCGATTGGGCTTGCAGCGGCGATTCCCGCCGCAGTCGCTTACAACTATTTCGCCATGGCGGTGCGTCGCTTTCGTGAATCGATGGATAAGTTCGCCCGTGATTTCGTCAATGTCTCCCGTCGTTACTTGGGGGCTTAAGCGCGATGTCATTTAACCACGGCTCAGATGAATTCTCGCTTTCGGCCACAATTAACGTGACGCCGTTGGTCGACGTGATGTTGGTACTGTTGGTGATTTTTATGGTAACCGCACCGCTCCTGCAGCAGGGTGTTGAGGTCACCCTTCCTAAAGCAACCAGTGCTCCGCTGCAGGGCACGGCGGAGCAGGTCGTGCTCTCGATTGATAAAGCCGGGGCGTTGTATCTGGGCTCAGGCAATCGGGTTGAGCTCAAAGACCTTGGAAAAAAAATAGGGGCGATCTTAGAAAAGCGTCCAGCGGAAGAGCGCAAGATCTATATTAAGGGGGATGCGGGGCTTTCCTATGGCGTGATCATGCAGGTGATGGGAAAGCTGCATGAAGGCGGCATTCATCAGATCGGCTTGGTCTCAGATCCGGCGGAAGAGAGATCGAAGTAGCGCACGTCTTTTTTAAGTGATAGGGCTCTTCGAATAGAGGCCACGCCCAAGGGCGAGGCAGGTTTAGGTTTAATGAGCTCCGCTGTGTTGTTATGAACGTGGCACTTCGCAAAACAGAAACTGAAACAGAAGAGTACTGGCTGGCTGGCTTCTGCCTTGCGCTGGGGTTGCATCTCACGATCTTCTTTTTTATATTTTATCGTCCGCATTCAATACCTGCTGAATTCGCCCGTCCGATCGTATATTCGGTCTCTATCGAGGGTGGCAAAACCCTTGGTGGGCGTACGCAGGTGCCGCAAACCGACAAGCCTACGCCACTTGCTCCCCCAAAAAATGTAAGCACGCCTCCCGAAACAAAGCCGAAGGAGGTGGCGAAAGCTGATCCGAAAGAGGATCCGAAGGTAAAGGTAGTGGATGCTGAGGTTTCTTTGGCAACTAAGAAACCTGCACCAACGCCGAAGCCGCTACCAACGCCAAAGGTTGATCCAAAGAAGGTAGTAAATGATAAGCTCGGTGTTAAGCAGCCGAAGCCCACACCCGTAAAAAAGGCAGAGGTTGTTGACCCCGACAAGGAGTACCAACGTGCGATGCAGCGCTATCTAGGCGAGTCTGCAGACGCCGGTGGTAAGGGCTTTGGTGCTGCGCTGCAGGGCGGAAAGGGGATGGGAGGTGGCGTGCTGGCTTCTCCCGAATTTATCGCCTATCTCAACCTGCTTAAGTCTCATGTGCATAGGGGGTGGCGTTGGAACGATCACGCCTCGGGCTATCGGGCGCGGGTCTACTTCCGTATAGAGCCGGATGGAGCAATTAAGGATGTGCGCATGGTTGATGGCTCCGGCAGCCGTGAATTCGACGATTCCGTGCTGCGGGCTCTTGCCAAAGCCGACCCGGTGCCTCCTCCGCCTGAGAAGGTCTACTCAGCATTCAAAGAGGTGCGCATGGTATTTGATCCTCAGGAGCTTGAGTAGGTCCCGTCCTGGGATACGTATGCACTTCAGGAGGCGGTGGTGCTGCCTTTCCCTAACCAGAGAGTTCCGTTACTATGCAGCCCATGAAGAACATTCTTATTGCCATCTTTTCTCTCCTGTCCGCTTCGCTGGCGAGTGCCCAAACGGATATCTATATTCGTGGTGCAGGGAAGCTTTTTCCCATCGCACTGCCGCAGCTGTGTCTTCAGGTAGGTGACTCAGCCGCTAGTCGTGAGATTCCGCGGATTATCGCTCGTGATCTTGAGCTCTCCGGCTATTTTGAGGTGCTTAACCCAGGATCGTATGTCGAGACCCCCGGCAAGTGTGCTGGTCCCGACGGCTTCGCCTACTCGGACTGGTCGGTGATCGGCGCCGAAGGATTGGTACGAGGCGTAATTACGGCAACGTCGCAGGGGACATTGACGGCCCAGCTTTATCTGCACGATGTTCAAAAGCAGCGCATCGTGTTCGGCAAGGAGTATGAGGGGGATGAATCCCAGGTACCGCGCATTGCACACAAGTTTGCCAATGAGATCATGAGATTCTTTACGGGGAAAGCTGGTATCTTTGGCACGCAGATCTCTTTTTCCTCGCGTATCGGGCGCTTTAAAGAGATCTTTGTGATGGATATGGATGGAAGTAACGTGCGCCAGCTTACCGACGAGAAGTCCCTCGCTCTGTCGGCTTCTTGGGATCGCTCCGGTAAGTCATTGATCTACACCTCGTACCGTCGGCGCATGCCGGATCTGTTTACTCTCGACATCGCCTCGCGGCGTTCTCGGCAGATCACCACGGGCTCGGATCTTGAGATCGGTGCTCGTTTCTCGCATGACGGCACGAAGCTGTTGACCTCGGTGAGTCAGTCGCAGGACTCCGACATCGTCCTGATTAATTCTCAAGGGCAGGTTGTGCGCAGGCTGACTAGCCAAAACGGGGCGATCGATGTCTCGCCGGATTGGTCTCCTGATGATTCGAAGGTTGTCTTCTGCTCTAACCGGTCAGGGGGGCCACAGATATACGTGATGGATGCTAGCGGCGCAAATGCTCACCGCATCAGCTTTGTTAGCTCCAGTTACTGCACCTCCCCGCGCTGGGCGCCCGAGGGTGATAAGATCGCTTTTGTCTGTCGCGCCGACTCTGGGTTTCAGATCTTTGTGACGGATCCCCAGGGAGCCAACCCGCTGCAGTTGACAAGCGTTGGAGACAATGAGGATCCAGACTGGTCTCCTGATGGAAGGTACCTTGTTTTTGCAACAACGTTTGGAAAGCGCCAGGGTTTCTCTCTTGCCCTTATGAGAAGCGACGGTAGTAACATGAAGCAGCTTACCTCCGCTCGCGGCGGTGACTATCAGCCGAGCTGGGGGCCGGTGATTCCCTAGTTTGATGGATATTTCGTCTTGCACATGTGTTGTTTGTGCAGTAATTTGAACAGCGGTTATATAGCTGGCTTAATCACTGATGCTTATTAGTGGTCTTACGACCGGCCTATAGCCTACTGCCGCGGGAATCCTACGGCGGAAGTACTTGAGAGATCACCGCTTTTAATAGGCCGTCAAGAGCGTTAGTGGCGCAAAAGGGTCAGATTTGAGCGGCGATTCTCCCGGTAACGGGAGGGGGTGTGTTTCAGTTTAAAGTTAGAGTTGGAGGAATTTATGCGTATTCTAAGAGTTTTATCGGTTCTTAGTTTGGTTATGGTGCTTGGAGCTTGCTCTTGCCGCACACGAAAAGTTGGTCCTGGAGATGAAAATGTGCCGGTCGCTGGCGAGGCTTCTCCTATTCGAGATGTGAATTTTGCGTTTGATTCGTACGTCATCGATGCGACGGCAAAGTCGGTTCTGCAGGTCAACGCGGATTGGCTGAGCAAGAACCCGGCGGTCAAGGTTCAGGCAGAGGGGCATTGTGACGAGCGTGGCACAAACGAGTATAATATGGCTTTAGGTGCTAAGCGTGCACAGGCGGCGATCGAAGTATTGCGCTCGCTCGGTATCGCAGCTGATCGTCTAAGCTCGATTAGCTATGGCGAAGAGCTCCCACTAGATCCAGCTCATAACGAGGCTGCTTGGGCTAAGAACAGACGTGATCATTTTAAGACGGTACAATGATTGTCGGCTTGATCTGATTGTGCTTTTATTCGTTATGGCCGTGCGGCACAGTCTGCCGCGCGGCCATTGTTTTATTAATAGGGGATAACAATGGCGTGGCGATGGTTAGTGCTTGGTGGGTTGCGCAGTGTCGCGACGGCGCTGGTTCTTGTCGGAGTGTGCTCGTGCGGAGTCGCCAATATTCAGGACGATCTGCGCCGGCTGCAGTCGAGTATGAACGATCTGCGCTCCTTTCAAGCTGAGCAGACGACGAAGATATCCTCTCTTGAAAACCAGGTACGACAGATCTCCGGGCGAGTCGAGGAGCTTGAGTATTCCCAAAAAATAAAACTTGGCGCGGATCTCAGTACTTTGAAGAATGATCTTTCGGATTTGAAGCGTCGAGTGCCGCCACCGGCGATCGTTCCGGCGTTACTTCTCGATAGCGATGAGGAGTCAGTCGAGAGGATGCCGCCCGAGATAGCTCCCTTGTTTCGTGAGGCTTTTCAAGAGTTGAGAGAGGGGAAGTTCGGCGATGCTGAAGACCGTCTCCGTGAGGCGCTTAACCTTTCTCGTGGCACGCAGTGGGCCGCTGACGTGCTCTTCTGGATGGGGGTGTGCCGCGACGGCGTCTCGAATAACCGCGAGGCGCTTCAGGCCTATCATTCCGTCGTGGCGGATTATCCCAAGCATAAAAAGGCCGCCCCCGCGCTCCTGCGACAATCAGCGGTGTTCGAGCGTCTCGGTGATGTGCAGACAGCCAAGACAACCTTAAAGAAGTTAGTAACTGATTACCCAAAAACTGAAGATGCAGCCCGCGCTCGGGAGAGGCTGAGAAGTTTGCCGTAAAGTTCGTGTGCGAGAAAAACTAACCTTATTACGAGGCTCGTGGCGGGCTTTCCCCGAGAGGGGGAGATCTGCCTTGGTCCCGCCGGTGGTGGCGACGCTGGGCAATTTTGATGGTGTTCATCTTGGACATCAGCAGATAGTAGCGCAGCTGCGACAGGAGCGCGACGCTTTGGGCGGCGGCACGCTCTTGCTCTTGTCATTTTATCCTCATCCGTTGGAGGTACTGCGAAGCCAAGAGAAGGTGCGTGTGCTTACGCCGCTTCGCCAAAAGGTAGAGTTGCTTGCTGCGGCGGGGCTTGATGCCTTTGCGCTGCTGCATTTTACCCCTGAAGTTTCTAGACTTTCTGCACATGAGTTCATTCATGGAGTTCTTTTTGATGCTCTGGCGATAGAATCGCTTGTTGTTGGTCCGGACGCCTGTGTTGGCCACGATCGCGAGGGGACACCTGAATATCTGCAGGCGCAGTTTTTGGCCAAGGGGAAACGCCTGACGGTGCTGCCATTTTATGCGCTCAACGGAAAGAAGGTTAGCTCGGGAGTTATCCGCCGCTTGATAGAGGAGGGCAGCGTCGACCAGGCAGCCGTCCTACTCGGGCGTACTTACATCCTCGATGGCTTGGTCGTACATGGTGATCGGCGTGGCAGCACCATTGGCATCCCCACGGCAAATCTTGCGCCCTCGCGGCAGGTACTCCCGGCTCTTGGGGTTTATGCGGCGTGGGCTGAAATTGACGGCGTACGCCATGCCTCGGTGACGAACGTTGGCATGCGACCAACATTTGGTGGGTCGCGCACTGTGGTTGAAACTCACCTTATGGATTATCATGGCCAGGACTTCTACGGAGAGCGCATCAAGGTGCATCTCGTGAAGCGGTTGCGTGGAGAGCAGAAATTTCAAGGGATCGAGACGCTGGTTACCCAGATCCGTAAGGATATGGAGGTGGCGCGATGTGTGCTGAGCAGCGACGACTAGAGTTCCTCTATCAAGGGAGTTTACTTTCCCGTTTGGACAAGTTTATCTTGGAGCAGCTGACGGCTGTTCCTGATCTAAAAGGGCTCAGCCGTTCGCAGATTAAACTGTGGATTGAGCGCGGCGCCGTTAGTGTCGATGGTGTCGTCGTTCTGAAAGCTGGTGCTCCGTTACGCCCGGGGGCGTGCGTCCTACTTCTGCCGCCGGAGCCGGAGCCGACGACCCTGGTGCCGTATGCCTTTGACCTTAAGATTCTGTATGAAGATGAATCGATCCTTGTGATCGATAAACCCGCAGGACTCTCGATGCATCCGGGGGCAGGAAATCGCACGCGGACACTGGTGAATGCCGTTGTGGGGCGCTTAAGCGATCAACTTCCAGGGCAAGCGGTACTTCGCCCGGGAGTGGTGCACCGCCTTGATAAGGACACGACGGGCGTGGTGGTTCTGGCCAAGACGGTTGAAGCGCATGTGCGTCTTGTTGAGCAGTTCGCCGCACGCACGGTTGAGCGTGCCTATTATGCCGTGGTTCTTTCAGCCCCACGCGCCAAGCATGCCGTGGCGCGCACTGAAAGTGGAACGATTTCGGCCGCACTCGGGCGCCACCCTACGAGACGTAAGGAGTTTAGTGTCGTGACCGAGGGTGGTAAGCACGCCGTAACCCATTGGCGCGTGGTAGAGCGTCTGCCGTATGCCGCTCTGCTTGAGGTGCGACTTGAAACGGGGAGGACGCATCAGATCCGCGTGCACATGACGAGCATTGGGGCGCCGCTGCTCGGTGATGAGACCTATACCGCGCCTGGCGGGCTGCCGCGCGAGATTGCTCAAGTGGCCGCTGATATGGGGCGTCAGGCGCTCCACGCCTTCCTCCTGGGCTTTCGACACCCGATTTCTGGGGAGATGCTGCGTTTTACAAGCGAACTTCCCGCAGATTTTGAATTACTGCTTAGCCGACTACGAGGAACATGACCGGGACTAAGGCCTTTGCGCATTGCAAAACAGGTGGCGTGAGTCACTTCGTCTGTCGTCCGCTGGAAGCGCTTGGTTTGCGTCATGGCTTTAGCGATAGTACTCAGAACTTTGTTCACGGCGAGGATAACGCAAGTATCGCTGAGCTGTGCACAGCCTATGGGGCGGCAACTTTTTTAAATTCGCAGCAGGTTCATGGCCAGGGGCTGTGGGACCTTCGTGGGCTACAGCTCGGGGATCCCGCACTTCGTTTGCTGCCTCCAAAAGCAGATGCAATTTTATTGCGCAAAGCGGTTAAGCTTGAAGGCAAGCCCGCCACCATTGTTGGTATCAAGACTGCCGATTGTATCCCGATCATTGTCGATGCCGGCGATGAGTGTGCTCTCATACATGCCGGCTGGCGCGGTTTGGCCTCGGCCTTGATTCCGCTGACTCTAGAAAAGCTGTCGCGTCGAGATCGTTTGACTCTGGCGATCGGTCCCCATGCCGGGCCGGAATGCTACGAAGTTGGTGCTGAGGTTATTGCTGCACTGGGGGAGCATGCGCTGATTCATCCTCGCTCTGACGGCAAGGCGCTCCTCGATTTAGGCGCAACCTGTGAGCGGATGGTGCGTGCATTGTATCCAGAGGCGGTTATTTACCACAGCGGATTATGTACGATATGTGGCAGCAACCTGCATTCGTACCGGCGTGACGGTGCCTCAAGCGGTAGGAATCTTTCATATGTTGTTCTGGGGTAACTACTCTCCCCCTCGTCAAGCTGCGCAAATAACCTCAACAAATGACCATTTCTGAGAACCGGTGAGGCTAACGTCCAAGGTCAGTTTGACGTCAGCGCTAGCCGATTAGGGGCTAGCAGTTACCGGATATATTCCTTTTGACTAATACCTCCCCGGCCCGTACAATAATAGAAGATGCTCGTTGATGACAGAAATTCCCCCGGCAGATATTTTAACCTAGCGCTCTGCGCGTTTTCTCACATAGCCGTTGTCATGCGTGCGGCAGTATTCTGCTCCGGCGGAGGGCTGTTTCTATTATTGTTTTCGGGCTATAGTATGCCGCGTGTAATCAATGAATGAAGAAGGAGATGTGTTATGGAACAAGCCGACAAGGACCTGATCTCTAAGCTAAGCCCGGGCAATATTGTTTTGCGGCGCTTGCACAGAGAGCACCTTGCCCTAGAGGAGAAAATAGCTTCTCTTGAAAAACGAAACTTCCTAACAGCAGATGAGACCACCCATCTGAAAGATATGAAGAGGAAGAAACTTAGTGGTGTCGATAAAATGATGCAGATTATCCACAGCGCAGCCTAGGCAGCGCGGCGGCGTGTGCTGATCTTATGATCGGCGTTGAGAATAGCGAAGCGTGTCTTTTCCGGGTCGAATCCGATATGCTTGCAGATCGCCTTAAAAGAGAAGATGTACTCCTCTTCGTCGTTCATGAGGTAATCCAGTGCTTCCTGATAGAGCTCGCCTGTTGAGTTGAGGTCTTCAATCGTGCGCAGGATTATGGCGCGCATGAGTTCATTGACTGGGTCATAACCGTTGCCACCCATGTAAGCCAGGTCCATTTGAGGAAGTCCGTCGTTACTCACAGTGCTCTCCTTAGAAAAATAATTCATCGAGTAGTCCCTACTGAAAAACCTTTCGTACGCATCGTTGATCGCGCCATTCCTCCTCAAGGCCGAGAAACTGTCGCGGCGAATAAATAACCACAAAAACATGCTGTTAAGCCCCGTGGCTTCACAGCGGTAACTTATGCGAAGTACCTGGATTCAATTGCACACGCGTCGCAGACAGCGTGTCTACGTAGTGTTATGGGGGGAGATCGAAATTGTGTTACACAAAAAATGAAGAAATATTTAGCTAGGAGAAACAGGTGGTTAGGTCGTCTGCGAAAACCTCGGCAGGAGAAGCGCGCGTGAGCGCGCGCTTCTAGCCCACCTTCGGTGCGAGAACCGTTAGCGTCAACAGCGTGCTGACAAAGTAGAGCCAAATACCGTCGGAAGCAGTCTGGCATCCGAAAAAACAGGGTGTACCTAACATGTGTACGCCCGGCATGGGCGTGAGCTTAGAGGTGAAGGTGTATGACGGGTGAATTGCCTCTGTAGTGTGCAAGTGACTATCTTACGGAGGGCGCCGTTGGGTAACCGTTACGCCCCCTGTCAAAGTGCACCCAATTGTCATCCCGAGGAGCGCTAGCGACGAGGGACCTCCACCGCTCGCGGCGACGGAGGTCACCCGTTATTTCCCCCGTTATCCCCCAGGGAGTGCGCGGAACGATACTAAGGGAGGGAAGTAAGGGGGGGATTTGATTTAGGCTTTTAAAGTAACTGAAAATTACCTGCTACCAGATTCCGACAGGGTTCTCAAAATTGTTCTCCCGCCTACTCCGGAGCAACTGCAACTCGACTCTTGCCCACGTATCGGTAGAGAGAATGGTAGACCTCTTGTACATAGCCGTCTTTTCCGTAGGTATAAGGACCATAGATACCCGAAAACTTTGTGCTGAGTAAGAGATCTCTTGGATTTGGGGTTTGGATGACCCGATCTAGTGTTCGAAACGACTCGATCGCCGACCCTACAATGAACTCCCAGGACCGCACCGCTCCGTAGTCTTTTCGATATTCGGCCATAATACTTCTTCCCTCGGCAGCAAGGATATCGGAGGAATTCGGCACATCTACGTAGATCACTCCATCTGTAAGGCCGTCGCCGAGCTTCATGAAAGTCGAGGAGCCTGGGAAAAAAGCGCCCAGCACTGGCATCTTGTTATCGATAACGCGGAGCTGTTTTAGGATTTGAATGAAAGCGATCTCGCTAACTGGATTGATGAGGATCGCAGTAACGCCTTGAACCTTCATTCTCAGCAACTGGGTCCGAAAATCGGTGGCTCCAGGGAGAAAGGAGGCTACAACAAGCTTAATTGTGTTAGCGTTGGCAGTTTGCCTAAATGCGGCCTCGAACTGCTGCGCATAGTCTGCCTGTTCGGAAAGCACACCTATAGATTGAAACTTATTCCCGGCCCAGCGGGCAAGTAGGGACGCCGCAAGTTCATCTCTCGGCCAGGTTCTAAAAAGATACGAGCCGTCGTCGGCGCTCTTGGCTGTCGCTCCCGATGCAATGACCATCACGCCGTTAGCTCGATAGATTGGGGCAGCTGCAAGAAGAACGGAGCTACAATTATAGCCGAGAACGAACTTCACCTTATCTCGACTGACAAACTTTTGCGCTATGCTGACCCCCTCCTTGGCCGAACAAGCGTCATCTTCCACGATAAGTTTATACTTCTCTCTTCCGAATCGTTTGTTGGCGAACTCGATCCCATCGCGAACATCGGCTCCCCAGGGTGCTGCGGGGCCAGTTAGGGACACTGAAACCCCGATGGGAATTCTCGCGTCAGCCCGGGCCGTAATGGCAAGCCCCAACGAGAACTGGTAGGAGGTAACTCCTCGATACTTCAACCTGCCTAAAACTTCTCTTCGTAGCTACCTGTTTTGACACAATTTTGTAGCCAGTTACATTGAAACGTCCGCTGTTGTATTGTACGAAATTAAGGTTGCGTAGTCGGTATGGACTGGAGACAGAAGATCGTTTCTGTTCAGGCAGTGGCTGTAATAGCGGCCCAACTTTCCCCGTCTCAGTAAATAAAAAGTAAGAAATACCGTACATTGAGAGCTTCGGTTTTAAATGGTTTAAATTAACGGAGAGTTACCTGCTACCAGATCTCGGCGGGCTACCAGATCTCGGCGGCACGTCTCAAATCACCGAGTCCGGTATATTATTGTGTATTGGATCGTGTTGTTAAACAAGGCACGCAACTATCTCATCTACAAAAAGTCTTGGCGGTGGCATCAGGCATCTTAAAAAAACATCGAATATTTACGACTATCTACCTTATCAAAGCCCATTCTCTCATAAAAGCTGTGAGCGTCATGAGCAGAATTTCTACAGGTTAGAGATATTGAGTGGTATCCATTCTTCACGGCATAGTCGCGTATATACTTCATTATCTTAGTTGCCACTCCCGCTTTTCTTCTGTGCGCACTGACACAAACATCAAACAACATTAAGAAGGGGCGATCCTTAAAGGAAAATAAATCAACTCTAACCAGGGTCATGGCGCCGACAAGCTCATCACCATCTTTAGCCACTATGATGTCGTAGTTGTTGTTGGAATCATACAACCCAGAGTACGTCTCCGGCATACTGGCCGCCCCGAAGCACTCTCCTAGTAGCTCCCTATATTTACTTAGATCGGCTTCGGCTAGTTTTTCGATATGGATATTGTTCATTAGACGATTGTACCAAACATAGTGAAATGTTTCAAAAACAGCTTAGGAGATATTTGCGCTTTTCTCGCGTCAAGGCACTTTCGTTGGAATACGCGTTGCTATTTTTCTGATGCCAGATCCTGGCCGCCAGGCCAGGATCTATTCGAGCCGCCGTGTGGTGTAGTCAACCACTGACTGCAGCTCGTCAAAGACATCAAGTGAGACGTTCTTGGCGCTTTTCGCGGCGCTGTGAAGCGCCTGTTCGGCATCGGCGGAGTAGCTCGCGGCGAGGGCTGAGGCCTGTTCGATCACCGGGCTTTGTTTTAATTCTTTAAGGGCCGCAGTACAAAATTCCTCCTCTTCGGCGCCGGGGGGCAGAAGCAGCTTTTTAGCTAGTGGGTTTCCTGAGTTTAGCCAGAGGACGTTAACGATCGAGGGCTTGCGCTCTTTAAGATCCATGCCGGACTTCTTGCCCAAAAGATTTTCATCGGCGGTGACGTCGAGGATGTCGTCGAGAATTTGGAAGGCGAGGCCGAGGCTCTCACCGAAGCGTCGCATGTGTTCGGTTGCTTGGGCTCCCGCGCCCGCCAGATGTGTCCCTGAGATCGTCGCCAACCTAAAGAGAGAGGCTGTTTTTTTACGGGCGATGGTTAGGTACGAATCCACCGTATGCAAGGCGCGGTAGAGTGGAACTTCGAGGATCTCGCCCTCGGTGAGATCGATGCAGGCTTTTTCGGTTTCATCAATAATGAAGCTGTCGAGATGGGCGCAGAGGCTAAACGCGCGGGTAAGTAAGAAATCTCCAGCGAGGAGGGAGTTGTCGACGCCATATTTTATAAAGGCTGATTCCTTATGCCGGCGCACTGGGGACTTGTCGATGATGTCATCGTGCAGCAGGGTCGCCATGTGGATAAGCTCAATCCCAGCGGCGACGTGGATTAGGTCCTGCGATGGTGGGGTGAGCCCAAAGGCTTTGCCCACCATGAGGGCGAGCACCGGGCGCATGCGCTTGCCACCCAGATTGAGGAGGTAGGTCCCAATCTCTTGGAGCAGGGTGGCCTCTGATGTCAGTTTTTCCCGTATTTTGGAGTCAACCTCGCCTAGCCCATCGAGGGTGCTAATTGAGCGTAAAAGACGTTCTTTGGCTGTTGGTGTCTGAGAGGTTTCGAGCTTCTTTGCTTCCACGACTGTACCCTAGGTGTTCTGTTTTGGGTGGACTCTAGCACTGTTTATTGGCGACTCCAAGAGTAGAGGGGGGGGGTGGGGCTACCCCATGGACGGTTATGTCTTTTATGGTGCTAAAAAAGGCTTAAGGACGGGGTAGGGATTGGCCGACGGAATATTGGGTAGGTGGGTACTTATTTTGCCTTGTGCCCCCCCTAGGAAGATATGCTATTTCTAGAAGGGGCGAACCTGCTTGATGTTTGCGTCCTTCGCCATTAACCGTCTTGGGAGCGAAGGGGGGACGTTAAAGGATTATTTTAACATTCGAAGGATAGAAACTTATGGGAATAAAGATAGGCATCAATGGATTCGGACGAATTGGGCGTTTGGTTCTTCGTGTGGCAGCTGCCAACCCCAAGTTTGAGGTCGTGGCGATTAACGATCCCTTCATCGATCCGGAATACATGGTTTACATGTTGAAATTTGACACGGTGCATGGACGCTTT
Organism: uncultured delta proteobacterium; assembly: GCA_903922175.1. Classification (GTDB taxonomy): domain Bacteria; phylum Bdellovibrionota_C; class UBA2361; order UBA2361; family CAIXSY01; genus CAIXSY01. Next base: position 18,314 of record CAIXSY010000419.1, read on the forward strand.
AAGGGAACAGCGGAAGCAAAGAATGGCAAGCTTGTTGTTAATGGGCGCGAGATTGCATGCTCGGCGTGCGCTAAGCCGGAAGAGATTCCCTGGGGGACGTGCGGAGTCGAATATGTTTTGGAAGCAAGCGGCGTTTACACCGAGATTGAAAAAGCCAGCGCTCATCTTAAGGGGGGAGCAAAGAAGGTTATCATCACCGCTCCGTCGAAAGATGCTCCGATGTTTGTCATGGGAGTTAATCATACTAAGTATACGAAAGACATGACCATCGTTTCTAATGCATCGTGTACGACCAACTGTTTGGCTCCTCTGGCCAAGGTTATTCACGACAAGTTCGGCATCCTCGAAGCGTTGATGACCACGGTGCATGCCACCACGGCGACTCAGAAGACGGTCGATGGACCCTCCAAGAAGGACTGGCGCGGTGGCCGCGGGGCAGCGTTTAATATCATACCTTCAAGCACGGGTGCGGCGAAGGCGGTCGGAATGGTGATCCCGGATCTCAAAGGAAAGCTTACGGGTATGGCCTTCCGTGTTCCTACGGCCGATGTCTCTGTGGTCGACCTTACCTGTCGTTTGTCTAAAGCGGCTAAGTATGACGAGATCAAAGCTGCCATGAAGGCTGCCTCTGAGGGCGAACTCAAGGGCATTTTGGGTTACACGGAGGACGAGGTCGTCTCCTCCGACTTTATCGGTGAGACCTGTACCTGTGTTTTTGATGCCAAGGCAGGAATCTCGCTTAACGACAACTTTGTTAAGCTCGTGGCTTGGTACGACAATGAGTGGGGGTATTCCTGCAAGACCCTCGACCTCGCGCTGCATATGGCTGAGGTTGATAGGAAGTAGTTACCTCGCGTAAGCGTTCCTTGCTCGAAAAATGCGAGGACCTCCGCCGCTAGAGGCGACGGAGGTCCCTCGTCGTTCTCCCCTTTTTGGGTGATAGTTGGTTCGGTGCAGGGGCTACGAGTGATAAGATCGTCTCTTATTCCGCCCGCCGCCTCACGGTAAACCCTGATTCGGTAATCTCTTTCACCGCCAGGGGGATCGAAAAATATTGATCTGCCTCTTCAGAGATCACACGAAATGGCCCAATTGCGCCATTCTGCTTCCCTGCAGCAATCAGGGCTGGAATAATGTCCTTTCCCTTTACCTTCGCGCGAGCTACTTTTTGCAGCAAATTTGCGATATCATAGTGAATCGCCGCTCCGGAAATTACATCTTCATTTCCAAACTGCTGACGGTATTTTTCAACAAACCAATCCTCGGCCGCACCGGTGACGAGCCAAGCTCCGATAAGTGCCCCCTGTGCCTGTTGCACCTGTTTCATATCATGAAAAAATTCGCATCCGAAGAGGGAGATCTTCATGCCAAGCTCCCTTGCCTGTCGCGCAAAAAGTGCGCCCATGCCTGGCGCAAGGCATGCCCCGACATCCTTAACACCAGCTGTTTTTACCTTAAGAAAGAATGGCTTAAAATCTATGGCGTCAGGCAGATATTCCTCATTTACTAAGATATTATTGATGCCGAAATACTTCTCCATACCCTCTTTTATCGAACGCCCATAATCTGTGGATACCGATAGGTAGGCGATCTTCTTTATCCCGCGACTGCGTGCCTCCTCCGCTGCAACTTGAGCCTCTTTCCCACCGCTTACCCAAGATCGCACAACATAGCTGCGTCCCTTTGCGACGCGATCATCGCTTGCCCAGGCGATCAAAGGGATCTTATGCTGCTCGGCTAATGGCGCAATTGACGCCGACGGGCTTGAGGCGCACGAGATTAGAAGATCGACTTTATCAATAGCGACTAACTTCCTAAATGCGCCAACGGTCTTTGCTGGCGTGTATGCATCATCTTCATATATGACCGTAACGGCGTTATCTTTGTTCTGACGCAAGGCCATCTCAAAGCCATTCTTTAGAGCGTCCCCATAAGATTTGGCGCCTCCAGAGAAGGGGGCGATAAACCCTACCTTAAGCTGCTGTGCAAAGCTGGATTGGATTAATAATGCGAAGAAACAACAGGTAACACTGATCAGAGATTTCATCAGGTATGTCTAAGATTTTAGTCATGAATTTGGACCATGACTGTGACTGCCACGGTGACTAATTTGGAAATGTGGCGTCCCCAGGGGGATTCGAACCCCCGTTACCTCCGTGAAAGGGAGGTGTCCTAGGCCGGGCTAGACGATGGAGACACACTTTATCGTGACTTAGCCAAAGGAGGAGCGCAGCTTTAGGCCGTGCTCGCCACCGGTCTTATCACCGAAGAAGCGTGCGGCATCATACGTTAAGTTACAGTTCTGTTCAAGGGAGGGGGGGGGAAATCGTATCTGCTCAATAATCCCGGGCAAAAGGAACTTGCTTGAACTTGCACTTGAACCGCTCCTGATTCCCGCTCCCGCTCCTTTTCCTGAGGATAAGGGGCAGGAGCAGGAGCCGGGAACAGTTCCAGTTCATGTTCAAGATTTAGAATTACCCACACTTAATGAGCAATTACGGGAAATCAGTTGGTGAGTGGGGGCTGCTAGAGCTTGTTTCTGGCCTATCGGATGGGAACTGGGGTAGTGTAGGCACAGCGACGCTACGTGAGTCGCGTGACGGAAGGCGAAGAGTAGCCATAGCAAGATCTCCATGAGTACCAAAGGAACGCCGAGGATGGATCTAACGACACTTCGGCTTCTCTCAAGCGAGTGTGGACTGCGGGTTTTGAGCGTGGGCAAGCCGACGTTGCTCGTCGAACCCAGTCGCCGCCTTGCGGATTGGCAGGAGCAAGGATTCGCTGCTGATATGGCCTATATGCGGCGCGATCCTGCATTGCTTGCCAACCCCCTTGCGTTACTTCCAGAAGCCAAGAGTATCATTAGCTTTGCGCTAGCCTATTCGAGGAGGGCCCTTCCGGCCCTTACTCCTGGTTATGGCCGTGTCGCACGCTATGCCTGGGGGCGGGACTACCATAAGGTCCTTAGAAAGCGGCTAGAGAGGCTCGTCTGCCGCGTGGAGCAGCATCTTCAGGCCCCCGTGTTGCGGCGACTGGGGGTTGACGCCCTGCCACTCCTGGAGCGAGCCGTAGCCGAGGGCTCTGGCCTCGGATTTGTGGGAAAGAACAGCATGCTAATTCGCCAGGGGGAGGGGTCTTTCTTCTTTCTGGCCGAGATCCTCTGGGATGTTGTTATCGAAGATGTTCCTACAGCAGGGGGAGGGGCGGGTGGCTGTGGCAGCTGCTCTCGCTGCCGCACGGCGTGCCCGACGGGGGCATTGGTCGAGGAGTACCGCCTTGATGCTAGGCGTTGTATCTCATATCTAAGCATTGAGAAGAGGGGGAGTCTTGAAGAATGGGAGCGCGAGGCTCTGGGGGAGTGGATCTTTGGCTGCGACCTGTGCCAGGAGGTCTGCCCATTCAATCATCGTGCCCTTAAAGAGGAGCGCCCTGCTGAAGTCCCTGAGTTTGAGGCTGAGAATGGCTGTGGCGGTCTCCTTTTCCTTCCTGGCGTTCTTGGGTTAAGATCGGCAGAAGCATTCCTCGAGCGTTTCGCTGGAACGCCGTTGATGCGGGCGGGGCGCGAGGGGTTGTTACGTAATGCGGCGGTGACGGCGGCCAACACGAAATCGTTGGTCTGTATCGACGTGCTTGACGAAGCGGCAGGCAGCGACGCCTCGGCGGTTGTGCGTGAGCATGCGGATTGGGCGCTTCGTAAATTAAGATTGAGTGAGAACTTATGAATTTTTGGCAAAGAGGATTTTTTGCAGTCTTAATATCAGCACTTGCCTCATGCACTCTGATAATCGGTGATTCGGTTCTGGTGGACAAAGTTCCCGAGCCATCTGAGGCTACGGTATCACAGATACTTAGTGGTGTTACGGTGCGCCTGCAGCGTTTTAGCGACAAGCGTAAGTTGCCTGAGGTGGCGCGCATAGGCGATAGGACGCTTACGGCGGAGGGGGATGTCGGTCTTGCGCTGCAGTCAGCCTTCGAACGTTATATTAAGGCACACGGTGGGCGAGTGAGCCTTTTTGATGCAGCGGTTACGTTGACTGGCGAGATAAACGAATGGTGCGTGGTCGGCAAGCCCGAGTTTCCGGCAACTCAGCTTAAAGGCTCAGCCAATATTCATCTTGAGGTATACGACGCATACAGTCGCCTGCTTTTCAAAGGAGAGTACAGCGGCACCCAAATTACCACGCATCCTTTGCCGAGTCAGACTACGGTCGAAGATGTACTTTCGGGAGCAATGAAGGAGGCGCTGAACGAGGTGTTCGCTGATTCACGCTTAACGGATGCACTGAGTGCGGGACAGAGGTAATGCCGAACTGCTGTCTGCTTTCTGCAGTCAGCTTACTGCTACAGTAGTCGGCTGCCGCTAAAATACGCGCTGCTACGTAGACAGAGCGGCATCGAGCATTGTTTTGAATCTGGCGGAAGGGCGGGGTCGTGGGACGAAGGCCGACCAGAAAAGATTCCTCCACATGGCCTTTGGTCCGGTCGGAGAGTGTCAGGCAATTCTGGACATTAGCCCGAGCGAGGGAGCTTGCGACCGAGTCGAAGGGAGCCCAGCGCAGAGGCCGCCCAGTTAGCTGATGTTCTGGTCGGTAGCGTCTACTGCCTGATCAGGAGTTTCCTACTTCGCCTTGCCTCGCGGCAAGTGCTACGTAGGACAAGACGGCTAAGTCGTCGGCTGCGGCCGCAACTGATGCTGCAGCTGAATCTGATGCAGGCAGCTGATAGCTGACTGCAGATCTCAGATAGGTTACAGGATGCTCGACTCTCGCTTCCGCGCGAATGCGCGGCTCGGTTCAACTGCTCATTAAGCCCGGGTACTACAGTCTTGGTCGTTTTCACGGTCTTGGTCGAATAAGCCAAGAAAATGACCGCGACCAGGGATTGCGACAGTTCGACAAGCTCACTACAGGCCAGGACCAAAACCAAGACTAGGGTAAAGAGTTACCCACAATTAATGAGCAATTCCAAATCATTCAGGCTATACTCTGATTCATGACAACTCTAGAGGAAATGAATGCCCGCGGACAGGAAAATCTGCCCGGTTTAATTGGAATTGAATTTATCGGCATCGGAACGGGAGAGTTAAGAAGCCGTCTAACGGTACGCCCCGAACTATTTGCTCCCAACGGCTATTTGCACGCGGCTACGATTGTTGCCCTTGCGGATACAACCTGCGGGTACGGGACATTTTATAATCTTCCCGAGGGGGCGCATAACTTCACCACCATAGAGCTGAAGAGTAATTTTGTGAGAACGGTGCGCGTGGGTGGTATTGTTTGTGTGGCAACCATGGCGCATAGCGGGCGAACGACTCAGATATGGGACGCCCATGTCTCTGATGAGTCCAATAATAAGCCAGTGGCTTTGTTTAGATGCACGCAACTTATTATCTATCCACGGGCAGCATAAGCGTTGATATGCTCTACCTTGCCCTTTATCGTCGCCCACTCGCTGTTGGTTTTGCACCGACCGCTGCTCCGAGGGCGGCAAAGGGGTTGTTCTTAAATTCCTCCTCGCGTGGGCCGCGACCGCGCTCATTGTGCTTAGGCTGGTTTTGACGTGGTGGCGCATCATCGCGCCGAGGAGCGCTTTGAGTTGTGCTTGGGCTGTCCTTCTTCATCGAGAGTGAGATCTGTTTCTTCTCAATGTTGACGGAAAGTACTCGAACTTGGACTCTTTCTCCGGGGTGGACCACCTGTGCCGGGTTGCTGACGAAGGAATCGCTGAGCTGCGAGATGTGCACGAGCCCGTCTTGGTGTACACCGATGTCAACGAAGGCCCCGAAATTAGTGACGTTGGTGACGATACCGGGGCAGATCAGGCCCTCCTTGAGGTCGGCTAGCTCGTGAATGTCTTTTGAAAACTCGAAGGTTGTGAACTGTTCGCGCGGATCTCGTCCCGGCTTTTCAAGCTCCTGGACCACGTCGGCGAAGGTGAAAGGGCCGAGTTTTTCCTTTAGGCTGGCATCGTTCTTTAGAGACGAAGCTCCGGCAGCAATCAGCTCCTTGATAGTCTGCCCCTTGCTTGAGGCGTAGGATTCAAGCGCTTCGTAGCGCTCGGGATGAACGCCAGTGTTGTCGAGGGGGTTCTCCGCCCCAGCAATGCGCAGGAAGCCTGCGGCCTGTTCGAAAGCTTTCGGTCCGAATCGTGGGACATCGAGGAGTTTCTTTCGGGACTTAAACAGCCCGTTCTTTCCGCGATACTCGACGATGCTTTTGGCAAGGCCCTCGCCGACGCCCGAGACATAGGCTAAAAGATGATAGGAGGCGGTGTTGAGACTGACTCCAACTGAGTTCACCGATGATTCAACTACCCGTTCCAGGGCTGATTTTAGAGCGCCGGGGGAGACGTCGTGCTGATATTGCCCGACTCCGATGCTTTTGGGATCGGTTTTTACGAGTTCGGCGAGGGGGTCTTGGAGCCGCCGAGCGATTGAGATCGCTCCTCGAATCGTAAGATCAAGCTCGGGAAACTCCTCACGTGCAACAGCACTTGCGCTATAGATGCTGGCGCCTGATTCACTTACCATGACGACGGGGATGCTTAGTTTAAGCTCATCGATGAGCTGTCTAAAAAAGGTCTCAGTTTCTCGTCCAGCTGTTCCATTGCCCACTGCAATCGCCTTTAGCGCTGCATTTTTCGAGAGATGTTGCAATAACTTTCCGAGGTGTTCACGGTCGGCAGATGAGCTCGGGGAGATGACGGCGCTTGAGACATAGGCGCCTGAGGCATTGACCAGAGCAAGCTTGCAGCCCGTTCGAATTCCCGGATCAACTCCGAGAACTGTGTGCGCGCCAAAAGGAGCGGCAAGCAGAACGGTTTTTATATTCTCGGCAAAAACCTTAATCGCAGCTTCGTCAGCGACCGCATGTAACGCGGAGTGCGCCTCGGCAGCGATCGAACTCATTACATAGACATTGAGGGCGATGCGTGCGGTGAGTTTTAGAACCGCAGCTCCTGCGGAGCTCGGCTCGGTGCAGGCTGCATCTTCGAATATGGCAAGAAGTCGCATCTCGAAGGTCTCATCGCCCGGGACACCGCCGATGGAGAGCCGTAGCTCGCCTTCGGCTTCACCACGGCGCATGGCTAAGTAGCGATGCGAGTTTTGGGGGAGTCGAAGCTTGCCGATCGCCTCGTGAAACTCAAAGTAGTTCTCGTACTTACTGTGCTCCTTGGCCTTTTCGCCCTTAGTGCTTGTCAGCACACCATGTTCGAATATCTGTGTGCGTACCGTCTGTCGGAGATCTGCCATTTCGGCGAGTCTTTCAATCAGAATATCCTGAGCCCCGGTAATGGCCGCATCAGCACTCTCGATTCCCGTCCCTTTGTTTATGAATTCGCTGGCTTTTTGCGCCAGTGAGGTGAGCGATTCCTCGCTTCCGTGGCCGCAAGCCCAGATCCATTCGGCCAATGGTTCAAGGCCTGCTTCCTTAGCTATCGTGGCCTTCGTCTTGCGCTTCTTTTTATAGGGAAGGTAGAGGTCTTCGACGATATTGATCTCATCAGTATCTTCGATCGCTTGGCGAAGTTCAGGAGTGAGTTTGCCTTGAGAATCAATCTCCGCTAGGACAAACTCCTTGCGGCTCTGTAAGTCGTCCCAGTATTTTTTGGCGTCGATGGCGTTGGCAACGGCCACTTCATCAAGATTTCCGGTCTGCTCTTTACGGTATCTGGCGATAAAGGGAACGGTTGAACCCTCAGCGGCAAGCTTGAGCACGACTAAGGCTCCACGTAGCGGAATTTGAGGGTACTTCTTTGTAAACCAATGATCGAAGGCCATACGACAACAATCCTTTGCTCTCTCGGGCTTCGGCGACAGTGCCGAAAGGACATCCGAAATAAACGTGGGGGATAATCTACTGGGGATTTACGGCGAGGGCAAGGCCGAGAACTGAGGATGAGCTGCCGCAGACCGACGAGCGTTGATCTGTAATCGGGCTAAATAAAGGGGACGCTACCCTTTATTCCATTTTAAAACAAAAAAGAATATCACGTCAGTACAAGTTTCCTACCATTACACGGTCGTATCGGGGAAAAACAAGGCAAGCTCGCTTGAAAGCGCCACTGTCAAATTTAAACTTCCAAAGTATACCACTCGGTGAGGGAGTTATGCAGGGGCACTCCTCAATAACTAATTATTGTACGCTAAGGGGCGCGTCGCAGTGGCTCGCAGAGGTCTAAGTTCTTGATTTTTGGTCCCCCATCAGTATCTGTCCTCCCGTGCACGTCCTGGCATCGCCTGAAGGCATATGAGAGAGTTCACCGCGCACGAAAGGAGGTGCTAGGACGCGCACGGGGAGGACAGATACCGAAGGCTTGGACTGAAAGCCTGCGCTTGCCGTAGTCGAAATCAACTACAGCGGCGACACGAGACTTTATGATGTTTAGAGATGCAGTTCGCGGTCTATTCTAGCGAATTTATCACGAATGTAGCGCCACCGCGTTGCTTGGCGAGGGCTTGGTCGAAACGCGGGTCCATCCGGATGCCGACAAGATCACCGTCGTCGAGCGCCTTTGACTTCAACTGCGGATTGATGGCGATTGCTTGTTGGATCTCTTTTAATGCCTGGGTGTTTTGTCCTAATACCGAATGCGTGCACGCCAAATTATAGTGGGCGGCGGCGCTGTAGGGCGCCAGCTTGAGCATCCGCTCGAAATACTGTTGCGAACGGGAGGGATTACCACTTGCCATCGCCACGGTCCCTAGACCGTTGAGTGCATAGGCGTTGTGCGGGTCGGCCTGTAACGCCCGTTCGTACAGTTGCCGGGCGCTGTCGTACTGAGCTGCTTCAAAATACTGAATTCCCTGCGTGACGAGCAGATCACTTGCCCGGGTTAGATCGAGCGCGCGATTGTCGCGCGCAATTTCGCGGGAATGTGCCGTGAGCGTGATTGTTTTGCCCTTCTTCGAATAGTTAAGAAAACGCGGCTTGGCGAGTGGCAGAAGCTGCAGCAGTGCCGCGGCGCGCTCGGCAGAAGGCGGGTGAGTGCCTAAGAGACTATCGAGTGCCGAGGAGCTATTCTTGCGCGCTTTGCGCATCCAGACGTTTGGGGCCTTCTCTGGATTGAATCCCGCATCGGCCATCAAGAAAAGCCCAATGCGGTCGGCTTCTAGCTCCTGAGACTGACTGTAAGGAGCTATAAACAACCCGTTTCCGATGAGGGTGATGCCCATAGCTTCGTTCATCGCGCGATCTTTATCGCCCGTCTTTTGGTAGGTGCGTTCGGCCGCCGACTTGGCAAGTTCCGCGGTAAGGGCAGTAAGAAGATTAAGCGACTCGTCATCACCGTGGCGCGCTAGGTCATGCGAGAGCTCGTGACCGAGGACCGCAGCCAGTTCGTCGTTATCACTCATGGAGTTGAGCAAGCCGGTGTAGATGACCATGTTGTTGCCGGGCGCGCAGAAGGCATTCCACTCACTATTTTCAACGACAAATACGTGCCACTGTTCAGTAGAATTAATCGCGCTAAAGATGCGATCGAGAACCGATTGTGCGCGTAACACGTAGCGCGCCTCATACGTCATCGGATGGGCCTTGAGAGTCTCCAATACCGCTTGCCTTCCTATGAGTTGTTTTTCCGGAGACCACGGCTCACCCGCTGGCACCACCCCCGGCGGAATGTTCTGGCGAAGCGGGGCGCACGCCAGAAGCGTCGAGGTAGCGACCGCCGCTAGCCATTTGAAAAAACATTGAGAAGATGTGTGCATAGATCACTCGCGAAAAGAGAGTCTCAAAGCAACTTGTAACAGCTTTACACGAGGAATAGCAAAGGGGTTTTTAGCGTCACCAGAAGAGACACGACGGGATCGGTGAGTATGGTTCATTTTCACCCATACCTCTTGGTATCCTCACTCTTAAGATCTTGGTACTCAAGACCAAGGTAGGGCGGCATCTAAAACACTAGATCTAACCGAGTGGACTAAGCCGCCTGTTTGCGAGCCACTGTAAGTTGTAAGCCCAGGGAGCCTAGAACATCTTTGATGGTGCCAAATTGAGGATTGCCGGACTCGGAAAGTGCTTCAGAGAAAGAAAGGGGACGTAGAGAAAGAAAGGGGACGTTACTTTTTTCGAGCGCTTTATTGGAGCGCGGTGACAAAGGAAAAAGGGTAGCGTCCCGAATGGCGTTAACTTAAGCATATGCAGCGTTTGTTTTGTAGTCCTGTCGAGGTTTTGTAAGCAGATCGTATTCCTTCGGCCTGCGTTTTTTTGCGCGCGGCTCCCAACGATCTGGGCGTAAGGGAACGACATGCGGTCG
>CAIXSY010000420.1 GCA_903922175.1 uncultured delta proteobacterium
CGCCTGCCGTCAGCTTTGTCCTGCTGGGGGCAATTTATTAATTTCTTGCCGCTTTTCGTTCTCCAGAAAAGTAGCTTTTCGAAAACAGGGTCTTTCCGGACAGGCTCTACGTATCCCAGGACGGGACCTTAGATCTCAACCTGCAACCCAATCTCCACCACCCTATCGCGCGGCAGCTTGAAGAAATCGCCGGGGCGCTCGGCGTTACGAGCCATGAGCGCAAAGAGCTCTTCACGCCAGATGGCCATCCCCGGACGATCCGTGGCGATGATCGTCTCACGCCCGAGAAAAAACGTGGTCTGCGTAATATCAAACTCAACCCCCTGCTCCTTGCACAGAGCAAGAACCTCGGGAACATTGGGGCTCTCCATAAATCCGTAGTGCGCCAGAACGCGATAAAACCCCTCCTCTAACCCCTCAACCTGCACACGGTCATAGGAGTTCACATATGGGATCTCTTCAATGACTACCGCTAAAATAACGACACGCTCGTGCAGCACCTTACTATGATTAACGTGGTGACTCAGGGCTGGAGGCACGCCATCAACATTACGGGTTAAGAATACTGCAGTCCCGGGAACACGCAGCGGCGGGTTTTCGGCGAGATCATGGATATATGATTCCAGCGGTAAGAGCCCGGCGCGCAAACGCTCGGCGAGGATCTCACGCCCACGCTGCCAGGTGGCCATAAGGGTGAAAATAACCACACCGATCAGGAGTGGAAACCAGCCACCATGCGCTATCTTAAGGATGTTGGCCCCAAAAAGACAGAGGTCGATACACAAGAGTGGAACGATCGCAGCCAAACAATAACCGAGCTTCCATCCCCACACCTCCCTGGTCACAAAAAACATCAAAAGCGTGGCAATTACCATAGTCATTGAAACCCCAATGCCGTATGCGGCAGCGAGATTGCTTGAACTGCGAAACTCCAGCACTAACCAAAGGGTCGCCGCCAGCAGACAGACGTTGACTATCGGCACATAAATTTGGCCAATCTCATCGGAAGAGGTATGGTTAACACCGATGCGGGGAAGGTACCCCAACAATACAGCCTGGCGGGTTATGGAGAATGCCCCCGCGATAACAGCTTGTGAGGCGATTACCGTCGCCATCGTTGCCAAGACAACGAGCGGAAGCAAACCCCATGCCGGAGCCAGCAAGAAAAATGGATTTATTCTTGCTTCGGGGCTGTGCAGCACCAATGCAGCTTGCCCAAAATAGTTGAGCAAAAGGCAGGGAAACACCAGCACAAACCACCCGAATTGGATCGGCCTCCGACCGAAATGCCCCATATCTGCAAAGAGCGCCTCTGCTCCTGTCACGGCAAGGAAAACACTGCCAAGTACGGCAAAAGCATGCCAGCCATCATTGACCAAAAACTTTATCCCGTAATGCGGCGAGAGCGCTGCAAGGACGGAGGGATGAAGGGTGATGCCTCGAATCCCCAAGAGCGCCATGACTATAAACCACACAAGAAGTATCGGACCAAAAACCTTGCCGATTTTGCCCGTCCCCTGCTTCTGCGCCCAGAAGAGACCTATCAGAATTGCGATTGAAATCGGTCGGACATAGTCTGCAAATAGCGGTGTCACCACATTTAAGCCCTCGACCGCCGCCAGAACTGAAACTGCGGGGGTGATCATCCCATCGCCATAGAGCAATGCCGCACCGAATAAACCCAATACTATGGGAATTTTTGTCGCTGCCCCCTTAAGCGGCGAATGACTTGGGTGAATCAGTGCCAACAGGGCGAGTTCACCACCCTCCCCTCGATTATCAGCACGCATAATGAAGAGCACGTATTTGATAGATACTATAACGATCAGCACCCAGACGATAAGAGAAAGCACTCCGAACACCTTATCCGGCTCAAGCGCTACTCCAAGTACTCCAGCAAAGCACTCGCGCAGTGCATACAACGGACTCGTACCAATATCGCCGAAAACGACACCCAGTGCTGCCATCGCTGTTACCAGCAGTTGTTTAGCTTGTGGCTGATCCGTTTCTTGATCCACTATCTTATCCCTGAAGTAGTCGCTATTGTTGTCGGCAGGAGACTACTACAAACTAAAGGCGACTGCTGTAGCTGCAATTTTATTAATAATTGCAGTGGGTTAGCATCATACGATATGGGCAAAAAGCAACCCCACAAGGTTTTTCGAAAACGCTTCTTTGACGGCCACTACGAGGGTCAGGTGCAGCTTGAGGCCGAGACGCTACGCATCGCTTTCTCCTATTCTCCTGAACGCCTCGCTGCCCTAAAGCGCCTCGCCCATGCCCGCTTCGACAAAGAGGACAAAACCTGGTCGCTGCCGATCACGCTGCTCGACAAACTGCAGGAGCTACCTCTTTTTTCAGCAGAGCGGATTCTTTACGCATTTCCACGCCAGGCACTCCTGCTCTCGCCGGAGGATCGCCAAGCTCAGATCACGTTGGCACAAAGCAGCATTAAGAAAGATCCCTATACCGTCCCCGAAGCTCTCATCGGGCTAGCCTACCCCGATTTCGCCGTACGTTTTTCAGGACGCGGACCGTCGCTGCGCATCGTCCCACGCTTCGACTCAAAGGCCACGGCGCTCATAGAAAAGATCCCCCAAAGCCATTTTATTCAGGGTGACCAGGCTTACTTTGTGCCGACGCAGTTTCTGGGCGATCTGCTGCGCCGCGCGCGCGAGCATGACTTTACCTTTGCCGTTGAAAAAGAGTGTGGCGAGCGGCTCAAGGCGACAGCCTCAAAGCGAGCGGCCATGCTTAAAACGCCGCAAGCCGGAGGCGCTGAGGATCTACAGCTCTGCGCGCTTGTCCCCTTTGTCACCAGCCACGAGACCTCAACCGATCCCTGCTTCGTCCTGCACTACGCCACAACACCGCAGCTACGCGAGCTCTATCCCAAAACAAACGCCTACGCCGAGCGTAAAGCACTCAGCACGGAGATGGGCGAAAGCGATCTCCTAGAACTAATGCACCAGGCTCAACGTCAAGGCATCACTCTATTTCTCACTAACGGCGTGCAGCATTTTTTGGAATCACGCAAGGAGCACCTCGGGGAAAGAATTACCAAGAACATACATTCCTTTAGTGAGGCCCTTCTCACCGTAACCCAGCCCGATCTCTGCTGGATGGTTGACGAACATGGCCAGGCCGGGCTTCTTGCTAAGGCGGATCTGATCGTTTCACAGTTCGATAGTCATCCCAAAAATCCGCTGTACAAGACCCCGCGCAGCTTCCACCAGCACCACAAGGAGCATCTTTTCTTCGCACCTCACCCGCTGCTGCTGCCAAAGACATACGAAGCGGTGGGCAGCTTTATCCTCTCCCTCAAACTCTCAGCCCCGCCACAGAGCCCTGCTTTCAGCGAAAGTCTTAGCGGTGCACGCCGCAGGGTGCAGCTCCTCAATCGCCGCGATCACTTCCTGCAGTTAAACGACGCCGTTCTCGACACGAGTAACCTAAGCAGCCCCGAAATCGGCACAAAACTTTTTCCACATCAACGAGTCGCCGTGCAGTGGCTTTGTGAAACACCCTCAGCTTTCCTCGGCGATGACATGGGGCTCGGCAAAACCCTCTCCGTGCTCACCTACTTTGAAGCTCTGCGAGCAAAGGGTGAATGTGATTTCCTGCTCGTCATCTGTCCTAACTCACTAACGCGCAACTGGGCACGAGAGACCAAGCAGTGGTTTCCGGCACACAATCTCGGTGTTCTCTCCGGCGAAAAGAGCGACAAGAAGTACTATCTCTATCGCCTCACCCAGGGCAACCTGGCCCTCAATGGCCTAGCCTTAAACTACGAAGCCCTCAGACTCGATTACGTCACACCGGAGATCGCCAAGATTCTGCGCGAGCGCAAGGTGCTTCTCTGCCTCGACGAGTCGCAGCGCACCAAAAATCCAGCCTCGAAAACCTTTGAGGTCCTCTCCCAGCTTAGTACGCTTGCTCGCCGTAAAGTACTCCTCAGCGGCACCCCTATCCCCAAAGATATCACCGACATCTGGGCGCAGATGTACATTCTCGATGGCGGCGAGCGCTTCGGCAAGAACTACTATACCTGGCTGGCGCAGATCGCCGAGCTCGGAAATGACTATAGTGACTACGCCATCAAGCGTTTCCGTACGCGTGAAGTCAAAGAGGTTATCGGCCGAGTACACGAGCTTTTGCTCCGGCGCAAGAAGGAGGACGTCGTCTCACTACCGCCGAAGCTTTTTTCGGTGCGCGATATCGAACTAAGCGGCGAACAGCTTTCGCGCTACGACGAAATCCGCCGCGAGCTGCTCCTGCGCGTCACCACCAAAACGGGCAAAACGTTCATCCGTGAGATTAGCAGCATCCTCGAACAGTACCTGCGCGCCGTCCAAGCCGCCTCTAACCCGCGCCTGATCGACCCCACCTGGAAGGGAGACCCGGTCAAGTTTCTCGAACTTGATTCGATCGTCGAAGAGATCGTCGCCGAGCGCGAAGAGAAGATCGTCATCTGGACCAACTACCTCGGAAACGTACGCGAACTCAGCCAGCGCTATGCCCGCTACGGGGCGGCTCCGTTTAGCGGCGAGGTCGATGCCGACGAACGCCAGGAGACAATTCGGCGCTTTCAGAACGAAGCCGCACCCAAGGTGCTCGTCGCCATACCAGCCGCGGGCGGCGTCGGTATTACGCTTACCGCTGCTCAGACCGTGGTTTATGTCGATAAAACCTGGAACGCCGAACACTGGCTACAATCCATCGACCGCGTGCACCGCATCGGTCAGAAAGGAACCGTCAGCGTGATCTCGCTCTCAGCCTGCAAGGTTGACGATCTCATCGCCGCCAACCTATCGCGAAAAAGCCGGGCTCAAGCGGCGCTGCTTGGGGATAGCAATCAGGGGCTGTTTAAACACACTCCCGCACCCGAGCGCCAGGAAGATGAGTATCCATCGAGGGAGGAGCTTTTGGCGGCGTTGGGAAGTTAGTACTCCTTGACTCCTGAAACGTATACGAGGTGAGGTTCGTCTTCAGGAGTCATGGCTAAGGCCGTCGGCTGCAGCTGGTGCTGTCAGCAGAAAGCTGATAACAGAGTACGGAGGATAAATCATGAACACCGTTTTCATCACCGGCGCGAATAGGGAGAACGGCATCGGCATACAGACAGCACGACGCCTCGGTACCGCACGCGCATAGGCGGCGCCGCGCTCAGCCCTCGATGGCGCAGATACCATTGTCTGGCTTGCATCTGAAGCTCCGCAGTCATTAAGCGGAAGATCTTTGCGAGATCGTCAAGAGATAGCGTGGTAGTGCCTCGATATTTGTGGAGCCTGAGCTTCACGGAGTTGCCGCTGCTGTGCCATCAGCTATGTCTTCAGGGTGTGCCACGAATTGGCGCCAACGCTGCGTGCTAAATATTTCATTGAGTGCAGTAGCCTGAATATGCGCCCACACTGGTTGTAAGTTTTGAAGTCTACCCTTCGCACAACAGAGCTCTACATAATCCCGAATTGCGGGACCATCTGAAAATGGGGATTGGAGAAAGGCTTGGCTATGCACGGAATCTCTCAGGAAGGGTAAGAGCGGTCCCGCGAGCCACTCCTGCAACGGGCTTGAAAAGCCTATCTTCGTCTGGCGCGTGCGAACTTTTTCAGGCACGATGCCGCGTAACGCTTCTCGCAGGATTCGTTTGGTAAAACCATGCGAGATTTTGGCATCTGCGGGCAGAGCGAAGGCGTAGCACGCCAGGCGCCAGTCCATAAATGGTGCGCGCGCCTCAACCCCATGAGCCATAGCGCAGTGATCGAAGCGTTTCAAGTGCCCGGGTAGAATTCGGTAGTGGTAATCATAGTAGAGGTGCCGCTGAAGCGCGTCGCAGTCGGAAAGCGCGTAGCGGTCCTGCTCGAAATCCTCCGCATGCAGATCGGGGGGCGCTACGCGTCCCCACGATTCCAGCGTAGATTGTGGAGCCTCGGGCCAAACCCCCTTGTAAAAGAGCGCCTCCACGGTCTGCTTTAGCTCCACCTACTTTGCGGTTGTATCAATTGGCCAAACCATGGCATCCATGCGCGCAGTCTGCGTGTGCCATGGGTATCCACCGAGAAGCTCATCTCCACCGTGGCCATCGAGGCAGACGACAACACCCGCACGTCGCAGTTCACGGTAGATGAGCCAGTACGTATTCAGATGATCGTTTACCTCTTCGGCGCTAAAGAGCACATGATCAAAGGTGGAAATTACGTCGAGCGGATCGATGTTTCGAAAGTTAGCTTGAGTTTGTGTATGATCGACGATGACCTGAGCATACTCTCTTTCATCATTCAAACAGCCCGGGAAGCATGCGGTGACTGATTTTTGCCACTCAGCGGCGAGGCCTGAGGTATCTGGTGATCGCTTGCGAATCTCGTTGATCACACAAAATATCGAACTCGAATCTAGGCCACCACTCAGGGTCGTACCGAGCGCAACATCACTGCGCATTCGGATTTTGCAAGCATCAAAGAACAGGCTGCGAAATTGCTCTACCTGCTCCTCAGCAGTACCTGGCACGAGCGGCCGCTGCCCAAGCGTGTTCCACCAACGCCGTATCACGGGCACATCGTTAAGACGAATGTGCAAGCAATGTCCAGCACATAGACGTTTCACGTTCTTGAAGAGGCAATGCTCGGTGGCATCAAGCGACAGCTTCATCTGAAAGGTGAAGGCCATATTTTGCGGATCGATGGAAACGGGAAACCAAGAGAGTGGCAAAAAGGCTTTCATCTCCGACCCAAAAGCAAAGCAGCCTTTCTCAAATACATAGTACAACGGCTTAACTCCAAAGCGATCGCGTGAAAGAAAGAGTGTTTTCTCGCGCGCGTCCCATAGAGCAAAAGCCCACATGCCGTTGAAACGTTGCTGGCACTCCTCACCCCACTGCACATAGGCTGCGAGTACCACTTCGCTGTCGGTAGCGGATTGAAAGGTGTGTCCGAGCCCCTCAAGTTCACGCCGCAATTCTAGAAAATTGTAAATTTCACCGTTAAGGAAAAGTAGGGACGCTACCGTCAAACTTCTGCTGTAACTGCTCATTAAGTGTGGGCTGAACGTGAGCTTTTCGCGAATTATTCCCACCACCCCTTTGGCTGCCGAGAAACCCTCTCCATGCGCATACGCATATTACTCAGCAGGGTGGGATTTTGAAACTTATCGCTAATCTGTCCGCGGCGCACCGCTTCCCAGACGGTGAGAATCAGATCAATGCATTCATCGGTGAGTCTACCCTGCGGAAAGGGAGCATTTACGGGGCGATCAATCCCGGCGATATATCCTACCTTGTTCACGAACCCCTGCTCGATTAGGTCTCTGGGGGCGGCTAGATGACGCAGGCTCGGACTATACTCTAGGCTAAAGGCAGTCCCAATTTCACGGGTGAGCCGCCCATCAACCTGCTCCAAAAAGCCAATTTCAAAGCCCAAAAAGCCTTCTACCCGGCCGCCGTAGTCGCCGGGTGACTCTTTGCCTATGCGGAAATTCACGGCGTAGAGCTTTCCTTCGTGCTGGAACTCCTTATAAAAAATGCGGCCTTGAAACGATATTTCCCAGCGCACACCGAAGGGGTAGGTCGGGTAGAGCTGAACGCTTGAGCGATCCGCCAGGCGAGGATCGAGCGAGGAGAAGAATGTCGAGCCGTCAAACTTCAGGCTTCCTTCCCGAATTGAAACAAACGAATGAGGACACGACATCTTTCCGTCAGGCGTAGTAAAGCGCAGGTTCTGCAGTGTAATGTTCTCGTAAGGGGCGAGCTGCTTAAGCTTTGAGAAGAAGAGTGCCGAATGCACTCCGCAATCACCGGCCCATACATCATCACGTGTGCTCACCAAGGGGAGGATCAGATTCATACCGCTCCCATGCTCTGGGGCGATCAGGTCCATATCTATAACATACGAGTCGTCTCTCTTGAGAGCGCGCTCATAGCCGTAGCTGCAGGGTTGCTTCATGAGCTGCGCTATCTTCTCCTCGAGAGGGGGAGGCGAGAGGGTGGCTGCGAGGACAGCTGTCCGCGCAGCACTTGCGACTATTTGCAACGACCCCCCGCCAGACGACGAGGAATCTAGGAGCAGTCGGAGTGCAGCGGCTGCGCCCTCTGTTGTGAGCACTCTCACGAGTTGCCGCTCTAGTTGACGAACGACGATGTGGTTTGACGTGGCATCGGGATAGGACGAAAAGTGCACCGAGTCGCGACCTTCGACACTGAGACAAGCTTGGAGAATAACCTTTCCGCCTGCGCTCTCCTCGGACTTAGAAAGCTTAAGTGAAGCACCTTTAATCTCAAACTTTCTCTGAGATTTACTTATCGGCTCGGGCATGTGCGAACTCTCTCAATGTAATAAAAATCTAGACGGAAAATTCAGTTATTCGAAAGCCACGAAATGGGACTCGACAGTGGCAATGCTGTTTACAAAGGTAGCTCCTTGAAGCTGTCCTTTGCTACGGTTATGCATAAATTAGAGGATCTGGTGACCTAAATATTGCTATATCAATTCAACAACATAGCTACAGAAAAACGCGGCTAGTATCGGGCAACTGTAACTAGAGCCTGTCCGGAAATAGCGAAAGCGCGATAGGACGGGAGAAATAAGTGAAATAGTAGAGTAGTATACGTGGCCAATTTCGAGGTTAAGCCCGAAAGAGGCACGCTATAATAGCGCCGACTAGTGAATTATGAGGCTAAAGCAGCCCAGTCGAACCATAACATGACCGTGCTTGATA
>CAIXSY010000421.1 GCA_903922175.1 uncultured delta proteobacterium
ACTCTCTTGCATGTTCACGGCCCTCCTGTGAGCGATGTCGTCTCGACAACTTCACACTCGCAGGAGTGGCCATTTATAGGCAACCTATTAAAAATGTTGGATCTTTTCGATCACTTAGCTCCTTAACTTAATGCCATTCGGGACGCTACCGACTTTCCTCAAGATAAACTCGGTAGCGTCCCTACTTTCTCTGACTTTCCTCAAGATAAACTCGGTAGCGTCCCTACTTTCTCTCAGAATAGTTAGCTCGACTAGTAATTCGCGTCACCAATTCATCAGCCTGCCCGTCAATTACAGCAGTACTCGTTCGCGGATGAGATATCAATGGAGCGACAGTGAGCAGCCCAAATAAGGCCAGCAGTATGAGGAGAGCTGCTAGTATTGATACATATGGGGTTGGTTTACTCGGCACCATAACGGAGTCTCCCTATACTGTACTCACCTTCCACACCCTAATCAACGACACTAAAAGTGGTTTGTCTCGACTAGCTACAAGAAAGCCCTGTAGCTACCCCAAAAAAACCGGGCACGGGTTTCTTCCGTTCCTCAATTTTTTGAGTAGGGGAACGTGCAGTCGCACGTCAGGATTGCTCGGCTAGAAGCGGTCTCCGTAAATTCGCTTGAAGCTGGGTAGTTGCGGTAGCCTGCAATCGGCTTACGGCTAGCGGCAACCGAGAACGGAAGCCGAAACAGATTACAACTCGAGCAGCTCCGCACTTAGCCGATGCCTTAAAAGGGCTAGCTTATGGCCGCCAGGCCATAAGCTATTGGAGTGTGGTCTGCGACACCAACCCAAGCGCACGCACGCCGTCTTTGGTGATAGCCCAAATCTTGGAGGTGAAATCTCCCTCCGGCTGTGGGCTGACGAGTTTTTGACCTTCGAGGATGTAGAGGTAGCGCAGGACCTCTTTCTCATCTTTGAGTCCTGATCTTTCTGATATTTCTGAAAGTTCTTTAGGGGAGGGGGCGGCTCCCTCATGGGTGAGGGTTTTAAGTACGCTGATCTGATGCAGATAGCTTTCGCTAATTACTTTCTTTTTTGGTGGGACCACAGTGTACAGTCTCCGAGAGAGGGGCTTTTAATTGAAAGACAAATATTACTCTTTTTGGTGGGGCAATGCAAATGAAACATGGTTGTGAAATTATGTTAATTATGGGCCAGATCTCGCCTACTTGCGATGGAGAGGCCAACTACGTTGTACTTCTTCTCAACTGAGTGCATTAAAATAATGGTTCTTTAGGCTTGTGCGTAGTTTTGGTACCTGTGATACAGCTGCGTATAGCTATTCGACCAAACTGCTGGCGCGATGGGCCCGTGGCTGCAGCTGACGCAGTCAGCAGAAAACTGAAAGCAGATCTCAGAAAGCGGCTTTCGCGTCAATGCGCGGATCGTTTCAAAAACCCAAGGACAGGTTCTATTCCCCAAGCTGCTGTTCAACGAGTTTTGTATACTCTTCGTCGAGATCGTTGTGTTGCTGTTCTAGCATCTCAAGTCGCTCTTTGACCGTTTGGTATTCGGGTATTAGTTCACGTAGGCGGCCGCCACCCTCCGTCAGAGTTTCTAGGAGTAGGTTTAGCACGGCTTTTTGGTCTTCCGTCATCGTTACCTCGGCGATGATCGATTCTAGGTTTTTTAAAGATTGCGCCAGACTTCTTTCGAGCATCATCGCATCGTCTGATATCTGGGTGTAGTGAGAGAGCAATTCATGCAGCTTCTGTTCGTCAGTATCTTTGGTGGTCTTTGTTTCCTGTTGCTGAGATTCCTTAGCCTCGACGAGTTTCTGCGCCGCTTCGAGTTTGACCTCGACCTCTTTGAGGTGTTCCTTTTCTTTCTGCAGGTTGCCCGTATCTTGAGCCAATAAGCTATCAACGCTTTGAAGCTGCTTTTTGCCTATGTAAGCTGGTGCGAATGATTTAAGTTCGAAGAGTTTGTGGGTGACGTCGGTAATCTCGCCGTGCAGGGTTTTAACCTCAGAGCCTGCCGAAGCCACTACCTGTTTCCTGAGGAGGAATGCTGCCGCCAGGCTTGAGCAGGCAGTGATAAATGCTATGACGAGTGCTGTAACCACAGGATGCTTGTATTAGTAGATTTGCCTTAATATTTTATATTGCATCACAGCGTTTGCGACAACAGGCAATCGCGAGGGATCAGGTCAATAACCCCGGGTGACTTAAGAATTCGTGCTCCTGGTCAATCGGCTAGTTACATCGACCACGTTCACGACCAGGAGCACGTTCACGTTGTTCCTACCCACACTTATTGAGCAATTACGCGAGGGGCCTATCTTGCCCAGAATCGCACCTGAGGCCTCTTTGGCTCTCCGTGAAGAGCAATGGTGAAACTCCTGCTGCGGTCGTTGAGCTGATTTTGACTGACGAGGGGCAGGAATGGACCGGCGCTTTTAAGCCCCTCCTCAGAGAGATCTATTTTAAACTCGGCATTGAGAGTGGATAGGTGGCCATTGGCGGTTCGTTGGTAGACCGCTCTTCCGAGCACATCGCCTAATGAGCTTGTCAGATTAAGACCCGAGATGGAGAGCTTTTCGGCACTAAGGTCAACATGGGCCGATCCAGAGAGCGAGGTGATTGCCGGAATTGTTAACGCTAGGGGGAGGCCACTCAGTGCAGGAGTCAGGGTTGTCGCCTGAGGTTTGGAGATGTTATGCAAGGCGATGTCGCCGATGAAGGTGAGATCTTCAACCGATTGGCCGCGAATCTCGGGAGCTGAGAGTTCTATGCTTCCGGAGGTGATTCCCAAGAAAGAGGCGACGTAGGGGTGTTTGCCGGGTTGCACTCCCGCTGCGGTGATCGACCGTGGCATTGCCCCTAAGGGGCCGCCAAGCTGGAGTCGACTTTCGGCACGGCCGCCATAAAGATCGGCTTGGATGATGATTTCAGGGCTAAGGCGTAGCCAGGAGCTTGGACGCTGTGAGAGGGAGAGTCTTGAGGCGCTGAGCTGAAGGAGAAGGCGTGGTAGTGATGCTTGAAAATCATAGGCGGTGAAGTTTAGAGGCGTCATTCCGGACTTGCCCCAACTAATGAGGATATTCTGATCTCTCGCCGCGCGGATAGCGTGCTGTTTAATGTAATCCGTATAGATCTTTGGGTCGACAAGGAGCAGGCCACCGAGAACTGTCACGATCACGAGTGCCAAGCACAGGCATGCCAAGAGAGCCCGTTTTATCAAACGTTTCATCGCTTACTTTACCTTGCGAATACTGAGGAGGTCGGCGGTTACGTCTAGCTTGTCGCCGACACGGCCTTTGCGCAGGTCAAGTTCGGTGAGGATCAGGGGGTGGGGGCCGGTGACTAATTCACGGAGGAAATCGATGGCCCCCTGCATGGTAACGGCGGTAAATCTAACGGTAAACGGTGCAAGCTCGTAGTCGCTGCCGAATTCCTTTGTTGGCGCGTCCTTAATCTCGTAACGGTCACTGACGCCAGCCTTGGTGCGCAACAGGTTCTCTAGGTAGGAGCGCACTCCCTCTTTTACTTCGACCTCTTTAAACTGGGCTTCGAGTGCAGCTATGCGCGCCCGTAGTTCGAGGTAGCGAGCGATAGTTCCGGCCTCGCGCCCTACATCACTGCTTCCCATGACCTCAGTCCGCAGGCTTTCGACGCGCTGGATCTCAGCACTTTGATCGGCAAATTTCGCACGCGTCGCCGAGGCTATAAGGTAGAGCAGAAATGCTGCGATCCCTAAAAAGGTGGCTATGATAAGGAGACGCTCGCGCAGCGACATCTTACGCATCTCATCGCTAATGCGTTTTCTGACGATTTGGGCGGCTGTCGGGGCATTCATATGTTGCTACTCGGGGAGATATATCTCCAAGGTAAATGCACGACCGGTGCCGCCGGGCACGGGAGCAGAGGAAACTTCGCTCTTGGCTCGGGCATAGGTCTCTTTTTTGGAGTTAAAAACGCGGTCGATCTTATCAGCTGTGCCATATTCCGGAGCGATGCCTTCGACCTTGATGCGATTGTTCTTGATATTGACGGCGCGTACACTCACGCCGGGTAGTCGGGGGAAGTCCTTGGATGCCTCGGTGAATGCGTCGAGTGGTGAGTAGCGTGAAAGCGATCCTAGGTCCTTTAACTGCATCTGCAGGCGGTTAATATTACTATGCAGGCTTTCCACCTCTTGGCCCGGGACGATCTCGGCTCCGACGAGCGTTGAGCGAATCTTCTCTCCAACGGCGGCGTCGAGTTGGCTGACGTAGCGTGCTCGGGTGTAGTAGGTGGCACTGAATGTCAGCATGGCGAGGAGTACCACGAACAGCAGGTATGGGGCTAGGTCGCGGGCACTTCGCATGAGCTCCATCAGCCGTGGACTGTAGGCGAACTCATGCGCGCGAAAATTGACCAGCGGCAGTGGCGCTTCCATTTCTTTGACGAAGAGCGCGCTAAGTGTGGCGAGGCCGGAGTATTGCGATGCCCCACCGGGTGGAGTTTGTCTCGTTAGTTCGGCAACGCTTATGGTTTCGACGCTGCGACTGATAATTTGCTGCACCTCTTCGCGTGTCGGAGTGCTGCCGAACAGATACACCTTTGTGATTGGCTGGCCATAGCGGCTTTCAAAGGAAGATAGGGTCAGCTTGAGATCAACGAGCATCTCTTTTTGACGCTGCACCGTGCTGGTCTGGTCGTCTATATTCAGAGTATTCGCATTCTGTGCAGTCGTGCCGGGCCGATGGATCACGCGATCGCCGACGAGCTGTCCATCACGCACGATGGTTATGTAAAGACTCTGCGCGGTTGGATAAACGAGAGCGCAGTTTGAAGAGAAGTACTCGGGCGCGAGGGCCAGTGCTCCGGCGATGAAGGTCGAGGGAGAGCTGACTATGCGCGGCTCAAGGTCGACCTTTTTACAGACTTCGAGTAGCCGTCGTACGCAGCGCTTTGGAAATAGGCTTACATGAATGTCTTTTTCAACGACGCTCTTGTGTGAGCTTTCTTTGCTGCCACCGTCTTTATTGCTAGCGTTGGCCCCGGCGCTGTAATTCCCCAAAACTTTGTACTCGACGAGGAATTCTTGAATATCGAAGGGGATGCGATCTTGGACTTCAAGTGGCAGTACTTTGCTAAGCTGCTTCGGATCTGCAAAGGGAAGCTCGAGGTTCAAGGTCAGATAATCGGGAGTGGGAAGTATAATCACGGTATTGACCCAAGCGCCACGGAACTTGGCCAGCAGGAACTTTAGTTCCTGAATGGGCGCAGGGATAGCCTTTGATGGCGGTTCGGAGCCTGGTGCCGTGTTTGCCACAGCTGTCTCATTGGCAGCGGTGTCGAGCGCGGGAGTTTGAGGTGAGGAAAAGATATATTCCAAAAGGGAGGGGAGTGCACTGCTATGGGCCTCGATCACCTTTGGCTCTTTCCCCTCAACATCGACAAGCTCAGCCCAGGCCGGGTCGCAGGAGAGATCTATGCTAAGAACTGGTTGCATATGTAATTAGGCCAATACGTATTCGTTCACGGGCAACTGCTCAATACCCCCGGGCGGACTAATAATTCGTGAGCGTGGACGTGCTCGTGGTCGTGGTCGAAGAATGTGCCGAATCGGCTAGTTACATCGACCACGTTCACGACTCGCCTACCCGGGCTTAATGGGCAATTACCCGTGAACGGATACGCCAATACTCGCATGTCATAAGAAGTCGAGCAAGATCGGGGTTTTAGAAAGGGGGGGGGGTGCTCGATACCTCCTCCGGGCGACCCGTGTCGCCTTCGTCGCTAGCGCTCCTCGGGAACGCAGTCTGCAGCCGGCCTACGGCTAACAGAGGACAGAGAACAGAAACGGGAAACAGCAACAGTCAACGGAACAGTAGCCGCACCGGCTGTGAACAGACCATGGGGGCTACCCCCGGCGGCTCTCTATGAGCCTGTAGACATGGGTTGCCAGGGAATCATTGAAATAATGTTTGTCCCTCGGTACGCTTTCTTGGTCAGTGACCTCGGAGAGGGGCAACTATAGGGTGTCACAGACGGGTATCGGGAATAACGCTCAATAGAAATTGAGCGCTCCGTGTGAAACCTATAGTTTGGAGCATCCCGATAGTGTTGGATATCTTCTCTCCATTGCTCGTGCTCCTCCTTACGAGGCCACAAACAACCGCGGCCAAGCCGTTCTTATTTGAAGCCGATGCCTGGGAGCCCTATCACATGGCCGGACTTGACCTCCCTGTGTGGCGGGAGGAATTTCGGTTCCTCGTGAATCGCACGACAGGCGGCCAGTAGTTCAGTGAATTCCTTTGTCATGCTATGTTCCGGTGCGACTTCATTATTGTATTCTTTTAGCAGTGGTGGTAAATCGCCGCTGGATGCGCCATTGAAAGAGAGTTTAATAGTCCCATATCCTGCCGCCCGAAGCTTGATCGCATCCTGCATGAAATCTTTGACCTGGGTGAGGTTCCAATCCGGATGCTTCTGAGCTGTGGCATAAGTCTGCAGCGCAATTTCATTATCATGAACGGTTCTTTTTGTTACTCCGATGCCGGAAAAGTTATCCACGCCAGCTAAGGCTGTTTCGGCTTTAATCTTCGCTGTGAGGTCGGAAGTTAGCGGAGCCTTGCTGAGTCGGGCATACTCAAAGAACGTTTTTTCAATAGCATCGGAACGTTCCTTCGCGCTTAGCTTCTCTACGTTCCCAGCATGCTCAGCCTCTGCGGTTTTCTTAAACTCGTTCCGCAGGGCACCAAGGGTCGTGTCGAGTTCCTTCCCCCGTAGGTTAACGTCGGTGGTTGAGCCAGGGGCATTGCTGATGCTATTGCCAGATGTCGTCGCGGAATTGGTTCCTCGGTTCCCATCAAGGTATGACTGGGCAATGTCGTTAGAGCCGGGCGGTAAATCTGTTTTTGTTATCGTGTTGTGTGGCGGAGCTGCATGCGGTTTGGGTTCTGCAGTATGATGTTTTCCGCTCCCGCCGAAAGGATTAATCGATATGCTCGCCATATGAATTGTTCCCCAAAACAAAAATAGTTACCACCTACAGTTCGTTATGCGCTGGTCTGGGATAAATGTGGCATATCGCAATATTTTAAATATGTTGTAGTAATAGGTAGTTACCGAGATCCTCGGTAATTATTTCGGGTAAAAGGCTTTCCCCTGCACGCGCATTCGAATTTATTATTTGGTGTTGGGCTGTCGGCAGCGGTCGCAGCTGATGCTGTCAACAGAAAGCTGGCGTCAGAGCGCTGAGAGCGGATAGCAAACAGGCACGACGAGGCTCTTCCGCGTGAAGGCGTGATCGGCTCAATGAGCCGATAGGCATCCTCGGTGCGTGTTTGCCCTACCACGGCAGATCGAACGGATAGTGATTGAGCATAATCCAGGGGACCGTTTGTAGGAAATTGAGCACCACGACCAGTAGAAGGGCTTGCGGCATCTCGCGCTTGGTACAAAGTACATAGAGTAGCGATGTGGCGAGTACTGAAAACAGGGCGAAAAGATCCCAATCTCTGATAACCGGGATCCAGCCGACGTAGGCGGTAAAAAGATATCCGGCGTAGACAAGGAAGGCCAAGCTTAAAAATGCAATACGTGGATCTTTGAGATCACGCCCCCGGTTGCGCAGGATAAAAAGAAAGGGCAGCACGAAACAGAATGCCGAATAGTGAAAGATAAAATTAAGCGATCGTATGAGATTGTCCAGAGAAAACATGGCGTAGACAGGGCCCGGCGGACTAAAGACGCGACGTAGATCGATAATGCCGAAGAAGGGGAGCATGAGGCCTTCGTGTTTTGTTTCGCCCCAGAAGATCTCAGCCCCATAGTAGGGGAATTCATTCTTAAATTTACTCAAATCTCCGCCAAATTTAAGTTGGTAGATGCCGTAGTAAACGACGACGGCTATAGACAGGGCCGCCATAGCAGAGGAGAAAAATATAACCAGGGCCTGCCGCCAAGCTAAGTGTTTCGTGAAGAGGGCATACCCCCAGACGAAGGCCAGGGGGATCACCAAAAGCGCCTCTGAGACGTGTGAGAGATAGGCTAAGAATGCGGTGATGGAGAGGGCAAAGAGCCCACGTCCATCCTCTATCACGCGCAAAGAGAAAAATAGAAATACCATCCACCAGAGCATCGGAAAAGCGTGCACGCCGACATAGGCGAAGTAGAGTTGCACCGATGAGATCGATAGAAAGAGGAGGATCCCGAGCAGCGCGCCGCCGAACTCTCCACCGAGGCGTTTGACATCGGCACGCACGAAAAACAAGAAAGGGATAAAGAGCATGAGGCTGAATAGGCGATCCTCGTGCTCGTGAACCCAGGGAACGACAACGTAGATCCGCGAGAGGGCCTCAAACACAACCGAGCTTAAGGGTGCATGATGGGGGTTGGTAATCGAGTACACCCAATCGTGATAGGCGCGCTCACAGCGAAAATACCAGCCAGCTGAGACAAGTGCGGCGGCAAGCGGGATAAGGTAACGCCAGCGAGGAATCTTGAACTGTAAAAGTCGACTTGGAATAAGAGGGATAGATAAAGCTGCGACTACATACGCAGCCAGGAGAGACCAACGCGCCCAAACTGGGAAAAACGAAGTGACGTGCCCACCCCAGGCCCAAAAAGGTGCGTAAAAGTAGGCCCAGTAGCGGTATGCCAGCACTACCCCAGTCAACGTAAGAACCATCTCCATCTCTGCTATTCGACCAAGCCTATACATAGCCACGAGGAGCAGGGTAAGGGCGACAAGACTGGTTATCCACAACGTGCTGATATCGGGCAAAGGCAACGCTTCGCGCTCAATCGTCATATTCGTATGCCGAGGCTCGCGTTGGAAATCGAGATCTTTTTCCTTAGCCGGATCAGTCGAGGTGAAGGAATAGTCGACGAAACTTACCAGCCTCGGCCAGCTGCTGCGTTGCAGATAGATCGGCGGCATAGAGCTATCCCAGCGTGCACCGACGAATATGACTGGATGCTTGGCAACGAAGGTCCAGGTGGACCAGTCGCCGTCATCTGCCACCTTGGTTATGGGGGAGATCTCGACAAGCTCAGGGGATCGGAAGTTCTCCCAGATCCCCTGGTACACGACATAACGCAAGGCACCTCTATCCCCACCGAAACGATGTTGCAGTGAAAGGGTAATGCGCTCACCGGGGGCCACGTGATCGCGCACCTTCCACGTAATCAGCTTATAGTGCGTCTTTTCATCAAAAGACAGAGGAAATTGTTGGGGCGTAAGATAGAGCAGGGGGACGATGGCGTGGAAAAGGAAAAAGCCAAAAAGCAGGTAAACGCCATTGCGCGCCAAACGAGCAGCTTGATCTCGGGTAAGGATATTATGCATAATCAGCGCGCATGGCCGTTCTGCTTAAATTAAAAAATGGAGGAACACTATCCGTGATCCTTTCATGGCTTGCGGTACTGATCGTCACCAGTACAGCGTTTCTGGCGATCAGAAATCACGGCTCTTTAATAGACGAATACCACCACTTCCTTCAGATCGATACATTTTTACATGGGCGGACAGCTCTCGATCCTGAGCTGACCACACTTCCGGGATATCACGTGATTATTTGCGCCGTGGCATTTTTCGTTCGGGCGTCGAGTTATCCAGATATGCGGCTAATCAGCTTCCTTCTTAGCCTAGTCACTATAGTAGTTTTCTATGCCAGCGCCAAGCGCTTTTCGGAAAATCCGCAGACGAGGCTTCTACAATTTAGCTTCTTTCCGCTGCTATTCCCGTTCTTCTTTTTAATATACACCGACGTCACCGCCTTACTCTTCGTGCTCCTCGCTCTTTATTTGAGGGAGCGGGGATGGCGGTCGTGGGGATACCTGGTGAGCCTGATAAGCATCTTGGTTCGTCAGCCGAATGTCGTCTGGCTTGTGTTCCTTTTGGCCTGGGACTTTATCGAAACGTACGGATGGCGTTCCATTACAGCCGATCAATTTAAGGGATACCTGCGCGCAAATTGGCTGGGGGTTCTGATCGTGATTAGCTTTGGCGGCTTTGCCCTATTTCACGGAAGCTTCAGCATGGGGCACCAGGATTTTCATCCCTCGTTTAGACTCTATACGGGCAACGTATTCTTCTTTCTTTTCCTATCCTTTTTCCTTTTTGCTCCTCTGGGATTAGCGAACTTAGGGGAGAGGTGGTGCCTGCTTGTTCGCTACAGGATGGTGATGCTTTTTTCTCTGGTGGGGTTGGCACTGCTCTACTGGTTTAGTTTCCACGCCGATAATCCGCTCAACCAATTTGACTTTCACCTGCGCAATAAAATGCTACGTTATCTAACGGCAAACAGTGTCAACAAGCTCATTGGATTTCTCCCCATTGCGCTGGCCGCGCTCTATTTCGCCACGACGCGTTTTGAGCGCCCGGTATTTTATCTGCTCTATCCTTTTAGTGTGGCTTTGCTGGCGCCTTCGTGGCTTATCGAACAGCGCTATTACCTCGTACCGGCGGCGCTTTTTATGCTTTTTCGACCGGCCGCCAGCCGCTCCCTTGAGTGCCTACTCACCTGTCTCTACCTCGGTCTAAGTTTTTACTGCTTTGACGGAATACTCAATGACCGCTTTTTTCTTTAAGTTCTTATGACTCGTGCACTCCTTGCTCGATATGAGAGTCATCTCGGATACGTGGCAGTTGTCCTCTGCCTGATCGTTCTCTTTGTTTTGGGGAATCGAGAGCCGTGGCAGTGGCATCTGGCCTACGACACGCGCTTTAATTATGCTCATATTGCCGATTATTTTCAGCAGCAGCATAACCTCTCCGGACTTCAAAATAACGAGCGCCAACCTGGTGAGATCTGTCTGATCACGGCGCTCTCCTTTCTACGTCGATTCGAAAAGCATGGCGAAGCGTTTATGTATGGTCTCATGGCTGTCAACGCGCTTTTCGTGCTGCTCCTCGCCGTCCTTGTACAACGCACAGCGGGAGGCAGGCGACTCTTTTGGCTAAGCGCAATATTATTAGCCCTTGGCCCGATAGTGCTTTATCGGCTCGATCTGCTGGTCTGCCTTTTGCTGCTCTCGGGCCTGCTTCTTTGGCAGAAAAACCACACCTATGCGGCGATGGTGGCCCTGTCACTGGCGGCGACGACGAAGCTCTTCCCGTTTTTTGTGGTTCCCTACTTTCTTATCCTCAGTTCGAAAAAGCACGGACTGAAGAGCGCCTTCTTGCATGCGGCGTTATTTACGGTGAGTGCGATTACCCTCGTCGGATTATTTATGTTGTGGGCCGACGTATCGCTGGATTTCATCAAAAGCAGCCTTGAGTTTCATAAGAACAAGCCGATCCATGTCGAGTCTCTGTGGGGTTCATTAATCACCCTCTATCAGCGAATTCGCTCTGGTCACTATCCAACCGGCGCAGCGGGGTGGGGGATCTTCGGAATTGATGGAGATTTTCTCGTTGGCCCGATGTGGTTCTATGATTATTTCTGGCTCGTGTTGCTAAGCGCCTATTATCTGTTGCTCGTGCTACGGACGAAGAGGGAGAGTGAATTTAATTTTGCCGTCGTTATGAGTATTATTATTTTATCGCTCTCGTTTCTTAAAACGATCTGTCCACAGTACCTCCTCTGGTTTGCGCTTCTTTTCCCATTTCTCGCCCAGGCGAAGAAACAAAACCGCACCCAGCACGTGAGCATCGGCAGTATCATTTTAGTGATCGGGGTAGTTACACAGTATATCTATCCGATCCGCTACAGCAATCTCCTGGAGGTCTTTTACAAAACGGGAGGTATGCCCGAGCTGTTTATGACCTTATTTGCCCGGAATCTCTTATTGCTCGTGCTTCTGTGCTTCACCCTGAGCTACTCACGCAAGCAAACCTCTGAACGTCCAGGACGCAAGAATTATTTTTAACGCGAAGGGGAGAAGGAACGAAGGATTAAAATGCCTTACCTTCGTTCCTTCCATCCTTCGCGCTAAAATAAAATCGTAGAAGTATCACTAGATTCCTTCGAAAGCTGCAGCTGTATCAGATGCAGTCAGCAGATCTCTGAAAGCGGATCTCTGACAGCTGATCCCTCCCGTCTCGGCTCTCGCCGAGCCGAGGTCTGGAGGTTGGTGAAACACCTTGCGGCGAGAGACGGAGACGGCGGCTAA
>CAIXSY010000422.1 GCA_903922175.1 uncultured delta proteobacterium
TGCTCATTAAGTGTGGGTAATTCTAAATCTTGAACATGAACTGGAACTGTTCCCGATTCCTGCTCCTGCCCCTTATCCTCTTGATTGGAATAGGAAAAGGAGCAGGGGCAGGAATCAGGAGCGGTTCAAGTGCAAGTTCAAGCAAGTTCCTTTGCCCGGGGTTATTGAGCAATTACTCCTGGTCGATGTAACTAGCCGATTCTGCACATTCTTCGACCGCGACCACGAGCACGACCACGCTCACGAATTATTAAGCTGCCCGGGGTGGTTATCAGTTACCCATGATCAGTTCCCCTCCCGCCCCCACATTAGCGTGAAGGCGGCATTTAGAGTATGTGCGACCTCTTCGCCAAAGGTAAAGGCGAAGGAGGGTGGTGGGGCTAGTAGTGCTTCTTCCTGCGGCATGGGGGTCGCAGCCTGACTAGCTTGGCGCATCTCTTCATCGGGCCGCCTTCCCAACTTTGCCAACGTGAGTGCGCGTCCATCAGTCGCCGCTTTAGAGTGCGGGTCGGTCTTGAGAAGATCATCATAAGCCTGAAGCGCTTCTGCATAACTTCCCTGCTCAGAGAGAAGTCTCGCAGCGCCGGTATAGGCCGAGGCAAGACCGGGCTCCTTGGCCATCGCCGTGCGATAATCGGCTAGCGCGGCATCTTTTTCTCCGATCTCCTCTCTCGCTATGGCACGAATGCAGAGCTCGTCGGCTGAATCAACAATGGCGGATGCCGCCATGTGGCGGTAGTCGTCTTCGGACGTGGTTTTGCCGAGACTCTTCATTGCGGCTGCGCAGTTGCGGTAGAATGTTGCTAGGGCATGGACTACGGGCATCGGTTTACTGAGATTCGCGGCTTGGCCCTTATTCCCCATGTTGTCGCTCTCGGCGGCTGCGCTTTCATAGCGCAGCCCATCACAGATCCGTTCTGCAAGGCTATAATCATGAGTCACATCCATGGCGATAGCCAGCTTGTTCACGCGCGCTTCAAAATACCAGGGATCGATCTTCAATGCTTGATTAAAGGCCTCCTCAGCTTCAACAGGCAGCCCCATGGCCCGAAGGATTACGCCCTTTGTATTAAGCGCATTGAGGTAGCCTGGATCGAGCTGCAACGCCTGGTTAACATCGGCAAGGGCCTCTTCGTTTCGTCCCATAGTGCTAAAGGTATGGCCCCGACGGTGGTAAAGATGCGCTAGTTTCACCCCGGAAGGATTGTGTCCTGCGTTAAATAGATCAATCGCCAGGGTGAAATCAGCAACTGCTTTACCCAGCTCACCTAGATCTCCAAAGATACGGCCTCGGCTATTAAGTGCGGCGATATCCTGCGGATCTCTGCGCAGTGCCTCCTCATAACGAGTAAGAGCTTCCCTCGGCCGACCGTCTGCATATAGCTGTGCTGCATCCTGTTCAAGCTGAGCTATGCTGCATGACGACAACGCCGGATCTTCAGCACATAGAAGCAACGCTGGATACAGAGTCCCTAATAGCACAGTTATCATCAGGCTCTTGATTGTCGGAATAGCTCGTTTCATATCGACTACCTATAGTTTTCCGCCATTTGCAGAGGCTCCACAATCACGCTTGAACTCGAAGAGAAGGATGTTCCTCTCGGCGTGTAGCGATATCTCACCGGGGAACGACTTGCTCCAAGAGTTCAGTGATTGGCTAAGTCCACTCGTCACACCTCGGGCAAACTCCTGCAATTCGTGCTCGTCTATCAGCTTTCCCCCAACACGAGCATTCTGTATCTGAAGCTGCAGCCAGTGGTCTCGATAGTCCATGGTGAATGTTGCTTCCACACTTACCGATACTACATTTTGTGAAGCTGGAGCCTTTCGCTTTAGAATCTTTTCTCCAAGCAAGCTTAACTTAAAGGCAGTTCCCTCAATACGCAGGCTTAAGTTTTGCTCAGATGCGTTTCGTGGCAGGGAGTCGCGCGCCGTGGTAGATAGGCGAATAATGGTATCTGGCTCAGAAAGATGAAACTGACTCTGTCCGAGATAACTTAAAAACGCCTCCGAGAGCAGCTCAAGGTCTGAATTACTAAGGATAAAGGTTGCGTCTCGCAACGGGCAATGGTCTGCCACGGCAGCAGCCCATCTCTGTCGAAGTTTAGGCAGACTGTCTGCAGGCGGGCTGGTTTGCACAAGGTCCTGAGAGATTATCCTCAAGGAAACGAGGAGAAGAAGTGTGCCCACAGCCAGCAGTGCACGGGCAAGTGGTGTTTTAGGAAAAAACGTTACGGCCATGCCCTATTATATCGGCAGAATCTTTAGAACAGACAATGTGTATGAATGAGGTGTTTGCTCTATACTGTCCGCAAGTCTTGTTGTGGAAATTCGCGATACTCCGTAAGCGTTCACGGGGTGTAACTGCACGGAATGACATGTTTTAAAAATAGGGACGATCATATTTTTCCGCACTAGCACCCGTAAAACCGCCCACAACTGCTGGAAAAATGGGATCGCCCCTATTTTTAAAACAGGACTTCTGAAAATTAAAGTAGTTACACCCCGTGAACGCTTACGATACTCCTTCGTTTTGAATAAAAGTTCCTTTATTTCAATGGACTACGGCGGATATGGTAGACGCACTTAGAGTTGCTTCCGCCTTCGCTATGGGAGCGCCGAGCGAGAAGGGCCGAAAATCGCCAGGGCTAAGCCTTTCCCTGTCTAAAATGGCAACGGAAGATTTTTTTCCATACCGTGCACCAAGCCCTGAGCGTTTTTCTCACGAAAATGCTAGGAAGTCGCAGCACACTTCTATCGTGCAATAAAGCGGTTACGACCCGTGAGCGTAACTGCTCAATAACCACGGGCGGCCTAATAATTCGTGAGCGTGGACGTGCTCGTGGTCCTGGTCGATGTGACTAGCCGAATCAGCACACTCTTCGATCCCGACCACGATCCCGAATTATTAAATTACCCCGGGTTATTGAGCAGTTACGCTTTTCTCCTTTAAGCACCTAGATACACTAGTCAATCT
This sequence comes from uncultured delta proteobacterium, assembly GCA_903922175.1. Classification (GTDB taxonomy): domain Bacteria; phylum Bdellovibrionota_C; class UBA2361; order UBA2361; family CAIXSY01; genus CAIXSY01. The sequence goes on from CAIXSY010000422.1 coordinate 2,978, forward strand.
AGGTGTTTCTTCTTTGAGTTAACTGCTCATGTAAAAATAATGTGGAGCAATCTGTTCTGTCTCGCGGAATTAAGAACAGGATTTTAATGAGATGGTCTGCAGCTCTACGTACTGCCTGTTCATGCGCTCTGAAAGCCAGCCGATAGGTACTCGTGGATAAGATAATTAGCAGACGTCTCATTACGCAAGAATTAAGTGCCTCCTACGGATGGGGGGACTTCATGAACGAGGTATTTATTCATGTGCGTAGCGGGTTCGTCTATTTGCAAGTGGTGGTTAAAAATCAAGGGTACAAACGATAGCAGCCGAGACTCGGGCAGTGTCGTTGTGGAGTTCGCCTTGACGTTTCCAGTTCTGCTCATTTTTCTTTATGGAATAGTCGAGGTGAGTCAGGTGACCCAGCATTTAGCTTGGATTGGAAGAGTGGCCTATGAATCGGCTCTGGCTGGAGCCAAAACATCGGGAGATGGTTTCAGAGCTACCAAAGCACAGGGCGTCGCCGCAGATACCTTTAAACTGATCAATGCAACCGATCGTCAGAGTATGCCGTTTACAGCTGCGCTACCCGTTGTTGCAACCGTAAAAAATGCCTGGCAACAAAGCGCAGCAGCACCTTGGCGCGACAATTTGAGTGTGCAGCTTCGTGGTAACTCGAGATTCTCCACCGGGCACTTCGTCGTCGGTTTTTCTGAAACGTATGTGGCACCTGTCCTAGTTTTGGAAAACAGCATGGGGGACAATTACACGGGAACTGCCAATGCCTCAGTGGCGTATGATTGTTGTCTGAAGCCCGTGACGGTTCCGGTGAGTGGTTGCCCCACGACGCCCCCGCCCTATCCGTGTCAGCCTTTCTAGGCGCAGGCCTGTCTCGCCGTGATGGGCGCTCGGCATTGTTTCGCAGATTTGAATGAACCTACGGACCGTAAGATATGAAAAAGTTCGAGGATACAATGCAGAAAAAAAAGTGGAATAAGGCGCGAGGGGCATCGATGATCGAGGCGGCAATGACGTTGCCAATTTTTGCGGCGACCATCCTTTTCGGGATCGACACCATACGCTACTACACTCTTTCGTCTGCTTTGGATCGATCTGCCCACGCCGCTGCCAATATGGCCGCTAAGCTTGAACTCGAAACACCGATTGATAAGGGCTCGTGCGCGGCCGATCCGGTTCGCTGCAATAACTATCGTAACGACGTTGATGCGGCGCTGGCGCAGGCCGAAAGGCTGTTTAATCAGTCTGGATCGTCGGCGACGCTCGTCAGGTTCGATCATTATAATTTCGACGAGTATAGCATGGCCGGTAATCGGCATTACGCCAACATTCAAGGGATAACTCGTGCGGCGGCTTTAGTCCGACCGGGGGAAAAGGTGCAGGTTAACGGTTCGAAGCGGATATACGAATATCCCGGCGCACGGAAATTTGGTGATCCGACCACCCAAGGATGGCCCCTGAACGGAGAAAACTGGTCGGCGATACTGGCCACATTGCCGTTTGTTGTCCATATGGAGGCTCAGTTTCGCCCGCTAACTCCCTTCCTGAAGAGTGTCCCGATTAAGGTCAGTGTGGCCGCATTTCGCGACGCCAATCAAACATCGACCTCTACAGCTCCGATGAAAGAGTTTTGTGATTGGGAGCCGAACCTTCACTGCCGGGCTGCGAGTTATCCTGTAAGTTGGGATGAGTGTAAGCAATGTGGCGGTCGTGAGGGTAATTGCGGAAAATGCAATCAAGCCTGTCTTGATCTTGGGATGGCGGAACTGGCTAAGCAGCATCTTCCGATTCTTGAGCCTGGTATCACGCCTGCTGAAATTACCGCTGCCCAATCCTTATTCTGTCCTATGGTAGTAGAAGACGAGCTGGGGCACATGCGAGCAACATGCCCGGCGTGCCCCACTCCGTGTCAGAGCGATTCGACAAAAGCTCTTTGCGCCAGGCTGCCTGGATTCCCGGTAACGAACGCTAATCGGGCGCTGCTTGAGCGGATCATGAGAGGCTGCGGCCAGTCTGCGACGCAGTGTTTTAGTAGTTGCACTCAATGCTTCGAGACCGCACTCCCGATATTAATCTGCCCGACGGAGTCTGAGTGTTGTCAGAAGCTGAACCTTATCTGCGCAGGGAGCTGTGACGGATCTCTTAAAGACTGTAAGGCCTTAACCTGCTCCAACTGTGCACCAACTCTTGTACAGCTCCCCGCTACAGATCCTAAGTTTGCCGATTTTAGTGACACGAACTGTGACTGCAAGCGCGACGGTTGCTCGTACTATAGCACGGAGGGAGGAGGGGTATGTTAGTAGGACCGTCTGCTACGAGTGAATACGAGACGCGCTATCTCTCTTATCGTCTCTCTCGTTATTTCTCTCATTGATGTGGAGTTTGGTATGAAACATGTACAGTTAGGCAGTAATCGGGGTATGTACATAGTCAGCGCGGCGCTGCTACTCGGTGCACTACTTTCGCTCTGCGCGCTCGTCATTGATATGGCGATTATCCAAGCCGATCGTGAGAAGCTAAACAATTTAGCAAACTTGGCAAGTCTAGCGGCTCTCGATGAATATGGACGCGTAACCCGCGAAGATCCGGCAGCTACGTATGATCAGCGCGTCACCGCAGCAATTGCGCGGGCCAACTCGATCCTATCCGCGCCTGGCAATCACCTGCGCTCTCCCGGGCTGCGTACGGCCAAAATCGGCCAGGGTGTTGGAAATGTTTCCATTGGGCAGGTCTTTTATGAAGATCCTCAAAACGCCAACACTGCAAAATGTCAGAACGGTTATCCGTGCTTTGTCGAAAACCCTTCGCTTCGGCTCAGTCCAGAACAGGAGCGTGTAACCGCAATCAAGGTAAATCTTAGTGGCGGCTCGACGTTGCCCCTCGTGCGAAATTTCTTCTCGAATTTTAAGGGCTCTTCTAATTTCCTGACCGCAGAAGCTGTTGCTGCCTCGGTGCCGCGCTGCATGGTCTATGCCCTCGATATCTCATATTCAACGGTAGGGGAAACTCACTCCACGGCACTCCCCCCCCCCGGCGGCACCCCGCCAAGTAGGTTTGTCTATCGTATCGATGACAAAAATTGTGGAGGAATAGATTGTGCCGTTCTGCCAAGTACCGGCCTTACACCGGCAGCAGGAAGAGAGAGAGATAAGTGGCACTGGTGTTGTTCAGACCAGAAGGGAGCCTTGCCTGGACATAAGGCGCTCCAGACGCGTTTGAATCGCGAGATGACCTCTCCACGCGAGCATTTCGGGGATGACTACCTTCAAGTTGGCAACGTCTTTGTCGATAGCTATAAGCGCATCCTCGATGGCGCGCCTGCCTATGATGTGAGGAATTACTATGGTCCCGAGCCACTCACCTCGTTTCTAAAATCGTTTAACTCGGGGATACAGCGGGTAATAAATGAAAGCGTGGCCGGAGATCGCATCGGTTTTATCGTCTTCGATCGGGATATCGTAGATAGGTTGAACATCAAAGATGCAGTACCGTTACCGGCGCTTCTTCAACTAACCAATCCGGAGAATCGCGGAACGTTTGCTTATGGCTGGCCCCCTGGCGTGGCACCGGGTTCTAGCACGATCCACCCAAATTTTATCGATCGCGGCTGGTATCCTCGGCCCGAGTCGAGCAGCACCAATTTGCCGCTGGTACTTTGGGAGGCGATCGATATGCTGAGGAGCTGTCCATCCTCAGCTCGGAAGAGCATAGTTTTGGCGACGGATGGCCTCACCAATTGCGTGAATAACACGAAAGAAAAAAATGGAAAGCCATCGGGGGAAGTATGCGGGGTTGATGGTGGTTCTTTTGGTAACTCCTGCGCTACCTTGATGAAAGATTTTGGTGGAGGCCCTCCCGTTTTTGACCTGCTACGTAAGGAGAAGGTAGCTCTGACGACGATAATAGCTGGGCAACAGGTGATACCGAACTTTGCAAACATTCCTCGTCCCGCTCCCGCCACTGGCTTTATGGGTCAGCAGGAAGCGATTACCGCCGGGTATGGGGGATACGGTTGGATTGACCCGGCCAATAAATTTGCCCCTTACTTGCCATTTGCTGACTTTTCGGACTCCTACGGTGACACTAAAGATTCGGTGCTGGAGATCAATAGTGGGGACCCAGTTGCATTCGCCGGAGCAGCCAATGCGATCATGATCACCCTTGCCTTTGGAAGCGGCGGCGTGTTCTGCCCGCTTATGCCGGTTGATGAGAGCCTCACCGCAGGTAAAAGTAAATATGATGATAACGGAGTATATCTAGACAGCGAGCGGGTAGCCACCGTGTTACCCGCCGACCCCAAGGTGGGCCCTCCGGCACAGTGGCAGCGATTTTCGCTGACGAAGGAGACTATGGCAGAGCAGGCCAAACGCTGCGTAGAAAAAGCTATCGGTAATGTGCCGTATCAACTGATTTCGCCGCGTACTATTAGCCAATGAGGGACGAGCATTAGCATAATTGCTCAGTACCCCGCCAACGTCCTGGCGTAGTGGTACCACTCCTTAGCGTCAAGCACGGTGTCGCAGGCGTAGGCCTCTTTTGTCTCGGGATAGTCGGTGGTGAAGTGCAGCCCGCGGCTCTCCCGTCTGCGCAGCGCTGAATGGATTACGAGCTGGGCGACGAGGGTGATGTTGCGCAGCTCCAGCAGATCGCGATCGACGATATAGTTCCAGTAGTAGTCGTGCACCTCGCGGGCGATCAGGTTGGCGCGCCGCAGTGCGAGCTCGAGGCGCTTGTCACTGCGCACGATGCCGACGTAGTTCCACATCGCCCGGCGCAGCTCCTCCCAGGTGTGACTGACGAGGACCTGCTCGTTACTCATCGTGGCGCAGCCGCGCTCCCAGGGGGGCGGGGTGCATTCGAGCTTTCGTGCGCCGCGTGTCTTGATGGCGTCTTGTGCTGCACGATGGCCAAAAACGAGGGTTTCTAGAAGTGAATTTGAAGCCAGACGGTTTGCACCGTGTAGCCCTGTGCAGGAACACTCTCCGGCAACGTAGAGGTTTTGGATCGAGGTCCGCCCGTGTTCGTCCGAGACCACGCCGCCGCAGCAGTAGTGCGCGGCGGGTACGACGGGAATCGGCTGCGTGCCTGGATTGATGCCGAGCTCTCTGCAGCGGCTGTAGATCTGTGGAAAATGCTCTTTAACAAACGGCTCACCGCGGTGGCTGAGGTCAAGAAGTACGTGATCTTCACCGTGAGTCTTCATCTCATTATCGATCGCCCGAGCGACGATATCACGCGGGGCGAGTTCGGCGCGGGAATCATACCTTTGCATGAAGCAGTCGCCGTTGATGCGCTTTAATTTCGCTCCCTCACCGCGCAGGGCTTCCGAGATGAGGAATGATTTTGCCTGTGGATGATATAAACAGGTCGGGTGAAACTGGAAAAATTCCATATTCGCCACGGCGCAGCCGGCGCGAAAGCACATGGCGATACCGTCACCGGTGGCAACGTCAGGATTCGACGTGTAGAGGTACACCTTTCCCGCCCCACCACTAGCAACGAGCACCTTCTCGGCAAGGAAGGTTCCCACTTGGCCGTCTTGGCCAAGAACATAGGCGCCGAGAATAAGGTTGGGCTGGTTCTCGGCTTGGTTGAGCTTCTGTGAGGTAATCAGGTCAATCGCCAGCGTGTGTGCAAAAAATTGAATTGCCGAGTTGGCCTTGGCCGCTGCCAGGAGCGCGCGCTGAACTTCGCGTCCTGTCGAGTCGCCGGCGTGTAATATGCGCCGCCGCGAATGACCGCCTTCGCGGTGCAAGGCAAAATTTGTCCCCTGATGGTCAAACTGCGCACCCCGCGTGACGAGGTCTTGAACCCGTTGTGGCCCTTCACGGACGACGATATCGACGATCTGCGGATTACACAGTCCGGCTCCGGCGATATGGGTATCTTGGGCATGCAGGCTGCTATCATCGTCGTCGGCGCTGACAGCGGCTATTCCGCCTTGAGCCCACGCCGTCGAGGATTCCTCGGGGGACCGTTTAAAGAGCACCGCCACGCTGCCGTGGGCCGCGGCCTCAAGCGCGAAGGTAAGGCCAGCGGCGCCGCCACCAATTACCAAAAAATCGAAGCGCTGGATGTTTTCCATACGAAGGTCCCGTCCTGCGATAAGTATACACTTCAAAAGGTGGCGGTGCTATGGGACGGGACCTAAAAACAAGGCGATTTCATGGTTTGTAAAATTTAGTAAATGAGCGAGCGGATACATCAACCAGTTCCCTCACGGTGCTTTCTCCACGCTAGTACTCTAACACTACTTGGCGTTTCAGCGATTCACTATACCGTTTTATTACCTTTACTGTCTTTCTTCTTAGGTCCCGTCCCATAGCACCACTGCCTCTTGATGTGTATACTTATCTCAGGACGGGACCTTCCATACTATGCCAATTAATGCCCCGACAGTAGAAGCTACCTACCTTGAGATGAAACGTCTTCTGGCTCACGTGGTTCCTGACGTTGAACTTCGCTATAAGGCTGAGCTGGTGTATGAGATTAACCGGCGTAAGAAGGAGCGCGGTGCTATTATTTTAGGCCATAACTACATGGAGCCAGCGCTGTTTTACGGTGTGCCGGATGTGGTGGGCGATTCTCTGGAACTAAGCCGGAAGGCTGCAGCCACGCAGTGCGATCCGATCATCTTTTGCGGCGTGCGCTTTATGGCCGAGACCGCCAAGATCCTAAATCCCACGAAGACCGTTTTGCTTCCGGCGAAGAGGGCGGGCTGTTCACTGGCTGAGAGTATTAGCGTGGCCGATGTGCGCGAGCTGCGCCAACGTTTTCCGGGAGTACCGATCGTGGCCTATATCAACACCTATGCTGACGTCAAAGCAGAGGTCGACATTATCTGTACCTCGGGAAACGCGGCTAAGGTGGTGCGTTCGCTTAAGGCCAACCCGGTTATCTTCCTGCCGGACGAGTACCTCGCCAAAAACGTAGCACAAGAAACAGGTTTGAAGATTATCGTCGCCTCGCGCGGCTCGGGGGCAACGCTCGCTGCCAACAAAAGTTCACCAGCGATGATCGGCTGGAACGGTAGATGCGAGGTACATGAGAAATTTAGCCCTGAAGATGTGCGTAACGTGCGCGCCCAGTTTCCAGGAGTCGTTGTGCTGGCCCATCCTGAATGCAGCCCAGAGGTTACCGCCGTCGCCGATTTCTCGGGGAGCACCTCGCGTATGGTCGAGTACGTGCGCGCGGCGAAGGCCAAGCACTACCTGCTCCTTACGGAGTGCAGTATGGCTGACAACATAGCGGCGGAGAATCCCGATAAGGAGATGGTGCGCCTGTGCAGTGTGCGCTGCCCGCATATGAATGAAATTACGCTCGAGGATACCCTGCGCGCGCTGACGCACAACGAACAGGTGATCGATGTTCCAGAGCCGATTCGTTCTCAAGCGCGGCGCTCGATTGAGCGGATGCTGGCGGTGGGCTAACCAGTTGCCGTGGAGGTCCTACCCCAAATACCAATTCTCCGCCGGGATAATCTCCCATTCGCTCTCTCCTGGCTTTATCCACTCTGCACGCAGTCCTGCTTTGCCTTTGTTCTGAAAGTAGCGTAGTTCGACCCAGTGAAAACCTGGGCTGAGGAAGACGGAGTTATCACTCGGAAAAAAATCGCGCAGGTAATTGGCCTCGATCACCAACTCGCCATCGACAGCGAGGCAGGCGCCATCATCGGACTGCACGCGCAGCCAATATTCGCCCGCCGTCTCAATCTTTAAGAATCCCTTAAAACGCATAGAGCTGCGATACGGTGGCGCAAGTGGTGTTTCCTTAAGATCAGGAAAATCAATAACAAGGGTCGTCGTTTCGCGCATAACACGTGAGGGATCGATCGAGGGCGCGACAATATCAGTTCCTCTGAGCATGCTGACCTTGATGCCGTGCTCAATCGGGTCGCTCGTCACGGGCGAGTGGTTTTCGAAATAACAAGACGGTGTTGCATGGATGCTTTGGTATTGGTGAGCCGCACGTTGTGCATGGATCTGCCGCTCTATGCGCTCTGCGTCCACCGGTGGATTAGCACCCCATATAAGCTCCGATCCAAATAATGTCGCCTCGGAAGAGACCACCGCCTCGTCAGCCTTTTGGAAGACGAGTATTCGCGCCTGGGCACGCGGGTCGACATAGTTCAAGGTGAAGCGATCGATATAGATCGCCTCGGACGAAAGCGACCGCCCCGGAACAACGGCATCAGCGAGTTTGGGAAAGAGATCGGCCTGGCTAAAGATGCGCGAGTCAACTATGCCCGAGGGGACTCCGGCACCGAGGATAATCAGCGGCACGCGAGCGGCGGCGGTCTCGCCGAAACGCGACCACTCATCAAGCGTGATCGGGGTCATCTTGTGATGGTCTCCTAAGATCAGCAGGATTCCGTTCTCAAAAAAGCGCTCTTTCTTTAAAGCCTCGTAGAACTGTGCAACCTGGGTGTCAACATAGCTCCACACGTTATCCTCGGTGTCGCCTCGACCAAGCGGATCGACGTAGGGAAGGTGGCTGCTGACGGTAAGAAGCGTTATAAACTTTGGCTGTGGCTCGCTCTTAAGTGTTTGCCACTGTCTCAGAAACTCTTCGAATAACAGGGCGTCCTCGGGACAATCGAAGGCATAGCGCGGAGCGTTGCGAAAAGATTCAACCTCCTCAGAGCCACGTGCTAGGTCGTACCCCATCTTGCGCGTAAAATCTCCCTGGCCGAGAAATGAGAGCGGGTTGTTGGTAAGATATTCGGTAAAATAGCCGCGGCTTTTGAACTGATGCACGATTGAATTGCGATCGATAAATGCATGGTACAGATGACGGCTCCCCGAGGGGTAGGGAAGGGGTGGTTGTGCGCCAAGCAGAGAGACCGTCCCTCCTTCGGTGTCGCTATAGTTAGCGAAGAAGTTGGTAAAAATCATCCCTTCGCCCGCAATCTTGTCAATCTGTGGGGTTCGGTCGTACATGCCTCCGGCAAGTTTGGAGTCAACAGTCGACAAAGACTCAACAATGAGGAGGATAACATTACGCTTCGCCGCAGGCAGTCTGAGTTGCACGGCGTCTTTTTGGCTAATATATGAGGCTAATTGAAAGTCCTCGCTATAGCCACCTTCTCGCACACGCGAGAGAAGCAGTGGTTGCTGCAAAAGACCTCGTGCCGAGTAGCGTTTGAGGAGGGGGGCTACCTCTTGTGGCGCGGAGAGAAAAAATGGGAGGAGAAGGGCCGCTGTGCCAATGAGTGCAAATTCAACGACACGAAGCCGCGTTAGCGCTACTTTCCAGAAGCTTATACTAAAGGCAGCGAGCGCAATGGGGACGTGCCACCATTTTATAAAAGTGAGGACAATGCGCCATTCTTTCATGAAGCGCATAAAGTCATCGATGGAGACGTGGCTATCAAGGGACAGGATCGCGCAGCAATCGAGTACGTAGACTAAGCCCATGGCTGTTTGAAGCCAAAGGAGTGGAAGGCGAAGGGCGGCACGTTGAAAAAGCCCACGAGCCAAAGAAAGGAGCAGCACAAAGCCCAGTATCCGTGAATCGTCAAGCGCTAGGTCGAGGGCCAAGTCTATATGATTGGCCGGTGCGATTTGCAGAGCCACGACATACGCCTTGGTCACAAGAACGGCGGTGATGACGAGGGGGATTCCGATAGGAAGACGACGCGCTACGTTGGGCATAGATAGCTCTATTCTGGTAACTACTCGCTCCCTTCGCAAGCCACGCAAATAACCCCAGCAAAATGACTCTTCTGAGAACCGATGACGCTGACGTCCAAGCCGGACGTCTAACGTCGACGTTTTACGTCCGGCTGCGTTAGCCGATTAGGGGCGAGTAGTTCCCTATTCTGCTTCCTTTATGTAGCGTAGGGAGAGATCGACAGCGTGGACCGAGTGGGTAAGAGCACCGAGTGATATTGAATCTACCCCGGACGCGGCATAGGCGCAGAGGTTTTCTTGATTTACTCCGCCGGATGCTTCGAGTTCGATGTTTGGGCAGGATTGGCGGGCTTGTTGGACCGCGTTTGTGAGGGCTTGCGGGGTCATGTTATCGAGGAGGATAGCATCCGGTGCGGCCTCAAGGGCGAGTTGCAGCTCCTCGATGGATCGAACCTCGACTTCAATTTTTGTTCCAGGTGCGGTTCTTTCTCGGCATCGTCTTACGGCGTGGCGGAGGTCGCCGTCGATTGAATCAACGTGGTTGTTTTTGATCAACACCGCATCATAAAGCCCAAAGCGGTGGTTAGCACCGCCCCCCACGAAAACTGCATATTTTTCCAGGGAGCGCCATCCGGGGGTAGTTTTGCGTGTATCGAGAAGGCGGACGTTATAGGAAGCAACTTTACGCACGAGCTCTGCGGTTTGAGTGGCGATGCCCGAAAGGCGCTGGATGAAGTTAAGCGCCGTACGTTCGGCTTTAAGAATCGCATGCAGCGGCCCCTCAATGTAGCAGGCGACGTCGTTATCTTTGAGGGAGCTTCCATCCGTGTGCACGACTGAGACGCGGAGTTGTCGATCGACGGCGACAAAAACGGCTTGGGCCACCTCCATGCCACAAAGGATCAGGTCCTCGCGGGCTATTATTTTGGCTCGCCCATGGCGAGTATGCTCAATTAAGCTGTCGGTAGTTATATCGCCTGGGCCGATGTCTTCGCTCAGTGCGTACTCGACAAGGGGGAGGTAGTCAGCTGTGGTTAGTTCCATAGTTTAGTATCAGTCCAGCAATTCAATCTTTGGAGATCTTTCGCGTAATTACGCATTAAGTGTGGGCGATTTTTGATCTTCCCGGGAGCGAGGACGTGCTCCTAGGAGCCCACACTTAATGAGCAGTTACGGCTAATGTCCTCTCAAGCTCTCGTATCCTTTCTTTCGCGCTCATCATAATCACCCTCACTATTTTTGTCGTCCGCTGGCATTGCCCGTATCGACGGCGCCAATGCAATATTGTTCTCGTGCACCGCTTTCTCCGCGCTCGTACTCTAACACTACTTACCGTTTCAACGCTTCACTATACCGTTTTATCACCTTTGCTGTCTTTCTTCTTAGGTCCCGTCCCATAGCGCCACTGTCTCCTGATGTGTATACGTATCTCAGGACGGGACCTGCACTTGGGCACACTTTTCTATATACTCGTGCGCCTCTTCATAGGTGGAATCATCCTGTGGGATCTGTTTGAACTCAATAACGGCTTCCTGGCATCGGTTTTTGGTTAGGTAGGCGAATCCAAGATTGAAGCGCGCTGTGGTATGAGTTGGGGATCTCGAGAGAAAAATCTTGTAATCAGCGATGGCGGCATCGTTATCTCCGAGCATCTGCTGCGCATAACCTCTGACAAAGAGTGCCTCCTCATAATCGGCGTCCATCGCGATCAGTTTGTTAATAATGACCAGGCTGCCTGTGTAATCTTTGACCTGTTGGGCATACACGGCGGCCAGCATAAGATAAGCGAAATTTCGCGGCTCAAGTTCGGCGGCTTTGGCGGCTGAGGCTGCGGCATCGGTGGCCCGGTCGACTTTTTCATAGGCCTGTGCCAGCCAGTAATGTGCCTGGGCCCAGTCGGGGCCTAGCTCCACCGCCTTTTCGCATAAGGCGAGTCCTTTTACCGGATCCCCCAAGTCTATCAGCAGAAGACCAAGGTTTATGTGAGGCAGGATCGCCCACGGTGCAATGCGTAGGGATTCTTCCATGTGAAAGCGTACGCGTGGATCGTTGCGATCGGAGAAACTCATGGCGTAATTCATATGCGCAATCGCATCTCCACCGTAGCGCACACTTTGGGCCCAAAGTGCGCTATCGCTCTTCCAGGTTTTATTTTGATACCAAGAGCCGCCTGCCATGCCCATGGCATAGAGTACGAATAGTAAAACAGCCCAACGCCGCGAAAGAAGGTATGAGCCAAGATGCCACAACGATATATAGAAGAAGAGGCTCGACGGGTAGGGGCGATAATCAACGGCCAGGTGATGCAGTGGCACAAATGAGGACTCCGGAAGCATCAGTATCCAGTATGAGAAGATGGCCCAGGAAAGAAGAGCGGCTCTTCCCTTTATCTGCCAGGCTAGAACCAGTGTGCCGAGCGCGAATAAGATGCCCACCCAGACCCCCGCAGTAAGTGATGTCGCGGCTTCAATCAAGGGAAGCTGGCGTATCTCAACCGGCCAAAAAAAATTCCTTAGGTAATGGGTTACGCTCAAGCGTGCTTGGGTTAAAAAGTACGACCAGGGGCCATACTCGCTCCCCTGTACATTTTGCAGGTCGGAAAATTTCAAAACCCAACGGGTATACGCAAAAAAAAGGGCGACGATGGCCGCAAACGGCGCTGCACAGAGCCAAGGGGGGCGGTTTCTTAGGACCTGTTTATTTAGAAGCAGCTCGAAGGCAAAAATCAGCAGAGGTGCGACTACGAAATTAGTCTTGGAGAGCAGCGACAGAGCAAATGCTCCTAGGCAGAACGTCCAGCGCAGAGCAGAGAATCCCTGTCGACGCATGCGCACATAGCTGAGCAGGCAAAGTACCAGAAAGAGCTGCATCAATAGGAGATCGCGTGCGCAGATGTAGTTTACCGGTATGCCTGATACGGGATGCACGGCAAAGAGCAGTGCGGTAATAAAGGAAGGGGTGCGCGGGGATTGCTCCTCTAACCCGCCGTGCCAATGGCCAAAAAGCTCCAAGGCCAGAGCATACACCGCTAGTATGGTTAAAACATGCAGGAAGAGGTTGGTGAGGTGAAAGTAAAAGCCGTTTTCCCCATAGAGGTAATAATCAACTGAGAGCGAGAGCGGCAGCAGTGGCCGAAACTGGACGATCCTCTCGAGAGATGAGGAGGTATGCGGATCGGTAAAATGACGCCAGATCGGGGATAATTTTTGAATACCCGGATTATTTACGACACGGTAGTAGTCATCGAGGTGAAAACCGTTATCTATTGAGTTCGCAAAGGTTAGTAACGCAGCGGCAATGAGCAGGGCTGGAAAGATCCATTTTATACTATTGGACAGCTTCAAGAGACTCACTCCTCAACTCAGCCTAATGGTATAAACGGGTCCGGGCTCTAGCGCCACACTTTTTGTGGTAGCTAGAGCCCGGTTCTTGAACGTATCCTTGTACCCGACGTTACTTTATCCTTACGGCTGCGTCGCAGGGCAGCATATCAGTTGTGCGCTGTATGGTGCGGTTTCCCAATCGTTTGCGACCTTAGACAGGGTAACATCAACCGAGATGCCGTCCGGCAGAAGGCCTCCAGGAAGGGTGGTCCGCGTTATCACCGGGGGTATCTTTAAGGCCTGATGAGTGCTCACAAGTATGGCGTGGATATTGAAGGTATAGTCGAGCAGAAATTGGCCTGCGGGACATTTTACTGCCACTGGTGGTGCTGGGTAAGTTAATGGACCGGGAGAGCCTACCGGGTTAGTTACCGTACCGCTGTTCACAGTATTAGTGCAGAGATTGATAATCGAGGAGAAGCTTCCAGCATCACCCTTAGCTCCTTGAATACCCTGTAATCCGTTGGTGCCTACGGCACCTGGGGTCCCCTTTTCTCCTGGTATTCCTTGAATTCCGGTAGCGCCTTTTTCGCCTTTTGCTCCCTGTTGTCCCTTAAGACCCTTGTCACCTGGTAGTCCGGGTATCCCTTGAATTCCAGTAGCCCCTTTGGCTCCAGTAGCCCCTTTTGTTCCGCTCGGACCGGTTGCTCCTGTATCACCTTTTGCTCCGGTGGCACCCTTGGCCCCAGCAGTCCCTTTTCCGCCCTTGGCACCCTTGGCACCGGTGGCACCTGTATTTCCGGTGGCACCTGTGGGGCCTGAGGCGCCCTTCGGACCGGTCGCTCCCTTGACTCCGGCTGGAGCCTTGACCAGATTGTTAAGGTCGACGACGGTTAGTCCGGCGGTACACGACGTAGCTCCGCTGAAAAACTTAAGCTGTCCATCTGCCCCTGCACAAACCACGTCTGCTCGCGCCTGAATTGAAGGAATCGCCAGCGAGAGCAGAAACCCTAAAGCAACAGTTTTTTGAAACATGTTAAACCTCATAAGACTTATAAACAGAGCAGCAACGCTCAGAATGGACCGAGCACAACTTCTGATAACGACATATCCGGTGATTGTTTGGAGGTGCTTCAGTTAAATCTAAAATATTATGATAGGGCGCAAGAATGTTCGTAGCTGCTCATTAAGTGTGGGTAATTCTAAATCTTGAACATGAACTGGAACTGTTCCCGATTCCTGCTCCTGCCCCTTATCCTCTTGATTGGAATAGGAAAAGGAGCAGGGGCAGGAATCAGGAGCGGTTCAAGTGCAAGTTCAA
>CAIXSY010000423.1 GCA_903922175.1 uncultured delta proteobacterium
CGGCCACTACGTCAGCTAACTTTACGGCATCAGCACTCGGCTCCCTTCGACTCGGTCGCAGGCTCCCTCGCTCAGGGCTAATGTCCAGAATTGCCTGACACTCTCTGACCGACCCAAAGGCCCTATGGAAGAATCTTTTCTGGTCAGCTTTTGTCCCGCGCCCACGCCCTTCCGCCAGATTCAAAACGATGCTCGATGCCGCTCTGTCTACGTGCAGCGCGTATTTTAGCGGCAGCCGACTGCTGTAGCAGTAAGCTGACTGCAGAAAGCAGACAGCAGATTGGGGAAAGTGCCATAATTAAACTCATTTAGTACACGTTTTAAGAGTCAAGGAATCTAGAGAATGAGAAAGGGAATAGAGTGTCCCTGATTCCGACACGAGAACACCCGCGGCTAGGCCTCATCCGTCACGCAACCATGCGAGGCTGATTTAACCGAGCGGATATAGCGGTACAATGCTCCCGACGTAGCTTTATACGGCGGCATCTTCCACAGCGCCTTACGCGTACGCAGATCGGCTTCGGGGACGGCTACGGAGAGCGCATTGCGCGAAGCATCGATGGTGATCATATCACCGTCATGCACGAAAGCGATCGGCCCGCCCTCCTGCGCTTCCGGCGTGATATGCCCTACAAGAAAGCCGTGCGAACCACCCGAGAAGCGTCCGTCGGTAATTAATGCCACATCCTTACCAAGCCCCGCGCCCATGACCGCCGCTGTGCAGGTTAACATCTCGGGCATGCCAGGGCCGCCCTTCGGACCTTCGTAGCGAATAACAATGACGTCACCCTTGGTAATCTTCTTCTGCTCAAGCGCCAAAAGCATCTCCTCTTCAGAATCGAAGACTCGCGCCGGCCCACTAAAGGTTAGCCCCTCCTTGCCCGTGATTTTGGCTACGGCACCAAAGGGAGCAAGATTACCGCGCAGGATCTGGATATGTCCGGTCTTTTTGATCGGATTAGACAACGGGCGGATGACCTGCTGCCCTGCGGTTAACCCCGGCAAGCTCGCCAGATTTTCGGCAACCGTTTTGCCGCTCACCGTCATGCAGTCACCGTGAATCATACCATTCTCGAGCAACAGCTTCATCACTGCAGGCGTCCCCCCCACCTTATGCAGGTCTTCCATGACATAGACGCCGCTCGGCTTAAGGTCAGCCAGGAAGGGCACACGGCTGCTACTCTCTTGGAAATCTTCTAGGCTAAGCGGCACGCCAACCGCTTTGGCCATGGCGATTAGATGCAGCACGGCGTTGGTCGATCCGCCGATCGCCATTACAACCGCCATGGCGTTCTCAAAAGCCTCGCGGGTCATGATCTGGCGAGGCTTTAGATCACGCTCAAGTAACATATACATGGCTGCACCAGCAGCACGGCACTCGTCTAGCTTGGCCCCCTCTTCGGCTGGAGTGCACGAGCTAAAGGGCAAACTCATCCCCAGTGCTTCGATAGCCGAAGCCATCGTATTCGCCGTGTACATGCCACCGCAGGCTCCGGCCCCCGGGCAAGCGTGCTGCACGATCTGCTCGCGCTCCTCATCAGAGATTGAACCGGCCAAAAACTCGCCGTAACTCTGGAATGCCGAAACTATATCTAGCTTTTTACCTGCCGCGCATCCGGCGCGGATCGTGCCGCCATAGACCATCAAGCTTGGGCGATTAAGCCGCCCCATCGCCATAAGGCACCCAGGCATATTTTTATCACACCCGGGCAACGCAATCAGGGCATCGTACCACTGCGCGCCCATTACCGTTTCGATGGAATCGGCGATTAGGTCGCGGCTCGGCAGCGAATAGCTCATGCCATCGGTCCCCATCGAGATACCATCACTCACCCCAATGGTATTAAAGCGCATCCCTACCATCTGCGCCGCCTGCACCCCCTCCTTGACTGCAGCTGCTAAATCGAGAAGGTGCATGTTACAAGGGTTACCATCATACCACATACTACAGATGCCCACCTGCGGCTTATGCATGTCAGCGGACGAAAGACCAGTGGCATAAAGCATCGCCTGCGATGCTCCCTGTGACTTAACTTCGGTTAGACGGGCGCTATATTTATTAAGCTTACTCATTTTTGATCCTCAGAAAGCATCTTAATCGTCACAGGTATCCTTTCAGCTGAAAAAATCGGCAGCGAGCAGCGTTTATTGGTACAAACAAAAGCAGCCGCTTTAGCAAACTCGGGATAATCCACATCGGGGTTGAGCATCGCCCCTTCGCGCTTGTCCCACCACTCAGTCCGTTTATACGTGGCTGGATATTTGAGCGCCTCCTTAAAAATAGGCAGCGCCGCCGGATCGTCTTTGTGCCCAACAACGGTGATATGCAACGGCTCGCTACGCAGCTCAGCCTCAAGCGCCAAAACATCGGCGCGTCGCCCCTTGGCCAGAAGCTCGAAAGCCCGCTGTGCAAAATCGCGGTAGGTAGCCTTTCCGCTATAGCGCCCAAGGAGATTCATGAAACGGACAAGCTCTATATTGGCGGCCATCTGGGCATCCGCCGCGGCAGAAATCACCTGCTCTATCGGCTGATAGTCGAGGATATAGTCCGCCGCCCCCTCGGCCGCTTTAAGATCCTGGCGATCAGCGCTCACCGAGTACAGCTGTAGAAGAGATACTCCCAGGGCTCGGCTCGCCTCAAGCTCAGCCGCCATCCCACTCGCCGGCGCTGCTCGCAGCTCAACATCGGAGAAACTAACCGCCGCCAATGCTGACTTGGCAAAGAATTGAGCCTCACGCAGATACTTCTCATCGCCCGATGCGGCATAAAGTGTGGCGTTTTGGGTGATCAGCGGCGCAGTCTTGGCAGCGCTCACAAGGCGCTGCGGCGCCGAAAAACCTTGCGCCAAAGCGGCCAGCGATGAATAGAGGCAAACTGAGCAGAGGGAGACAAACAGGAGGAATGGTTTTCTCACGTTCTATCTCCACGAAAGTAGTTTGGCCATAAGACTAATACCAATACTCATAATAACACTCACCAAGATCATCGAGGTAAGCGGGATAAAAAGCGAGATCCTATCTCCCTCAATACGAAAATCTCCGGGCAGCTTACCAAACCAACTGAGCAAGTTCGGAAAACGCAGGACGATCGCCCCCACAACCACGAGGAAGAGTCCACCAAAAAAGAGTATCCGCCCTAAATCCATAAGCTTTACGCCCTTGGCGAGCTATACTAGCATGGGGAATTAGGAAATCGCAAAGTAGGAGCAGAAACCCCGTGTTCGGCATCAGTTTTCCGGAATTAATCGTCATCTTCGTCGTCGCACTCCTCGTCTTTGGGCCGGAGAAGCTCCCCGAGATCGCGCGCACGCTGGGTAAACTTATGGCTGAATTTCGACGCGGCTCCGATGCCTTGCGGCGTGAGTTTTACAACTCGGCCTATAAGCCAGCCGATGAAGCCCAGGACCCATTGCAACGCGCCGCCCGCGAGTTAAAAAGTATTAAATATGAAGTTACCCAGGAGATAAAAAAAGCCACGACTCTGCCGGAAGTTTCTAAGGAGCAGGAGAAACAGCTTGGAAAGTGAAACGCTTCAGAAAAAATTACCCGCCCCTGACAGCGCTCCGAAAAGTGAGATGGGACTCTTCGAACATTTAAACGAGCTCAGACGCAGGTTGGTATATTCCGCCGCTGCAATCTGCGTTGGTGCAGTTATCGCCTACGCCTACTCGATGCAGGTCTTTACCCTACTCAGCGCACCATACTATGCGGCATTCCCTGGAGGGGTACTGATCGGCACCGGCCCGGCCGAAGCTTTTATGATCCGTCTTAAAGTAGCGCTTTTTGTCGGAGCACTGATCGTTAGTCCAGTTCTCTTTGCTCAGGTATGGCTCTTCATCTCCCCCGGGCTTTACGAGCAGGAACGGAAGATGTTTATCCCCTTCCTTCTCATTACCACGCTTCTATTCCTGCTCGGCATCTGGCTATGCTACGCCCAGGTCCTGCCGCTTGCCTACCAGTTCTTCCACGCCGAGTATCAAGCCACGGGACTTACGCCAAACATTAAGATCAGCGAACACCTCTCGATGATGGTCAGCGCCATGCTTGGGTTCGGCATCGTCTTTGAGATGCCGCTTTTGGCCTACCTCCTCGGTCGTCTCGGCGTGATCGACCACCACACCCTGATTAACGGCGGACGCTACGCCATCGTCTCGATCTTTGTAGTCTCGGCGGTGCTAACACCACCGGATGTGCTCAGCCAATTTTTGATGGCCACCCCGCTCCTGATCCTCTATGGGGTAAGCATCCTGGTGCTTAAGTATACGGCGAAGAGTAGGAGCTAAAGTAACTGTTCAATAACCCCGGGTAGCTTAATAATTCGCGAGCGTAGTCGACCAGGAGCAGGAGCACTCGCACGATTTTCTTTACCCGGACTTATTGAGTAGTTACCACCGAAACAGATAACCACAGAAATTCATTGTGCATTTTGACCATAATTTTATGCACCATAAAGACGCAAATTGCCCATAACCCCTTACATGCACACTCCTGTCAACACAAAGACTAAGATCCTTGCTCAAGCGCTTGATGTGCTTTCGGCTGACCTGCCCGCGGATTTTCGAGTCGGAGTGCTTCGTCGTCTCAGCGAGAATTCCAAACCTGGAGTGAAAGCTGCTTCCTACCTAACAAGCGAACTTATTCTGCAAAGAGGATCGCTGGGTCACGAGTCACAAACTCGTAGCGAGGGTATTGGACCTCTGACTCTTCCGCCAGAGCTTACGCTGGGGCAGTCCAAACTTTTTCGAAAAATAGTAACTAG
>CAIXSY010000424.1 GCA_903922175.1 uncultured delta proteobacterium
CTGCTATATTTAATGAAATGGACATGGATGCCCTACGCAGCTGGTTTGTGACATCACTATTACCAGGCGGCAGCAGTCGCAATACCGTAATTGCTCAAAAAGTGTGGGTGAATCTAAATCTTGAACATGAACTGGAACGTTCGACCGAGCTCACGTCGAGGCCTGTTCCCGATTCCTGCGCCTGCCCCTTATCCTCTTGATTGGAATAGGAAAAGGAGCGGGTACAGGAATCAGGTGCAGTTCAAGTGCAAGTTCAAGCAAGAGCTGTTCTCCCGGGGTTAATGAGTAGTTACATTGACGGGCCCTAACTGCCTTATATTCCCATTGAACGGTGATGTCTGCTACAGTGTCACCATTTTTTAGAAAAACTTTCCGAAGCATTTATGACCCCCAAAGAGATCACCATTTTCCACTCCCCTGACTCCGACGATGCTTTCATGTTCTATGGACTAACCTGTGGCGCCGTGAGTGAGCCGGGGTACGTCTTTAGTCACGACCTGGCTGATATCGAAACGCTCAATAAACGCACCTTGAAGGGGGAGTTGGACGTCACTGCTGTTTCGGTGCATGCCTATGCCTATCTCGGTGGAAAATATCTGATTATGCCCTGTGGGGCGTCGATGGGTGGACAAGATTACGGCCCGAAGCTGGTCTCGCGCCAGGCGCTGACGCTGCAATCGGGGCGGCACTATACGATCGCCATCCCTGGTCAATATACCTCGGCTGCGCTTGCCGTGCGGCTATTTCTAAAAGCGCGTGGGGTGGATGCGGAGTTTGTGAACATAGCATTTGACCAGGTGCAGCATGCCGTGCGCGAGGGCAAAGTAGATTGTGGAATAATTATCCACGAGGGACAGTTGACCCACGAGCGTGAAGGACTGCAGCTGGTTGTCGACCTTGGGGCGTGGTGGTGGGGCGAGACCAAGCTTCCGCTGCCGCTTGGCGTCAACGTTATTCGTAAAGATCTTGGCAACGAGACGATACGTGCTTGTACGAAGGTTCTAAAGGAGAGCATCGAGTACGGCCTTAGCCATCGTCCCGAAGCGATCGCCTATGCCCTGCAATATGGCCGCGGCATAACTCCGGAGCAGGCCGATACCTTTGTGGGGATGTACGTCAACGAGCTAACCTGCGATTTGGGAGTTAATGGACGCGCGTCTATCGAGCTCTTCCTTGAAAAAGGACGAGCGCAGGGATTTATCCCGGCGGGGGTGAGGGCGGAGTTTGTTTGAGAGCGCGGCGCTTCGCGCCGCGCTGGTGATTCTTTGACGTTTGTTGATCCCCCCTACTTTCACTCACACATCGCGCACTGCAACTCTTCTAAATCATTCGTTAATTCTCGCGCTGTCAACTGGGGGGGGGAAAGCGGGGGGCCACTCGTAGCACCGGCCGCAGCTTGTCCCGCCGAAGCACCGGCCGCGAGGCCGGGTGAAGGGGGAAGGCCGGGCGAATAGCCCCACTTCGCCGTCGCCTAGCGGCGCCGTGCTACGAGGGGCACACTTCGCCCATTCTGAGGTTATTGTAAGTGTGGCATGCCATGAGATGGAAGAGCCCGTTCGACTCTGCCTTGGTTCGCTGCGCTCACAAGGCATCGCTCAGGGCATTCGACTCGCCGAAGATCTGGCCTGCCATGAGCGAGCCGCGCGTGCGGCGAGTCGAATGGACGCGATTGCAACCAATTCGAACAAGTGGGGTGAACGCCCGATTAGGGCTAGAGGGGCAAAGCCCCTGGGCGAGAACGCTGAGTGGGGAAAACTGGTGGACCCAAGCGGGGTCGAACCGCTGACCTCTACAATGCCATTGTAGCGCTCTACCAACTGAGCTATGGGCCCGAGACTTTGAAACGGAGGGGATTGTAGGGCCAATTTCCGAAAATGTAAATATTTAGAGCCACTCAGATCGACTTCGTAAGCATTTAAACCCAGGATTTTAGGTTAAAATTCAAAGAATGCCAAAAATTTGCAGATTTTCGCTTACTTTTATAGAGTAGGTCTCAGGTTCGGGCTGTAGCGCAGTCTGGTAGCGCACTCCCTTGGGGTGGGAGGGGTCGGAAGTTCAAATCTTCTCAGCCCGACCAGTTTATATTATCCCCCTCTCCGCGTCGGTTTGGCGGAGCGGGGACTGCCTCCTGCGTTGTCCCCCTTGTTCATTATCCTTATTGGCGGCATCGTTGGGGGAATCATATGAAACCTACCTACACGTTACTCGTTTTTCTCAGTGCCTTCCTTCTCAGTGTATTCGCCGCATTTAGCAATATTAGGGCAGAGGGCCTTTCTCCTGCTGTTCCTGTCCAAAATGACTTTGATGGTGATGGATTGTCGGATACGACGCGTGTCAGCGCCGCGACGATCTCAGGGGATGCCGTATGGGTTTGGAGCGCCGTAAGCTCAGTAGATGATCTTTCTCTTCCCACCCCCACCCCTACGCCCACCCCTAGCCCGGCCGAGAGTCCCAGCACAACGCCGACGTTGTTTAGTAAAAATATGGGGATGCAGTCAGATATCCCGATTCTGGCGCACTGGTTCGGGGCTGACGTGGCGCCTGTTCCGGCAGTGGTGCGACTTAACGGTAGTAACTTAACTTGGAAAGTGCTCGGTGAGCAGAATCTGATATATTCTTTCACCCTAGGAAAGGCTGGTAACTACATCATCAGTGGCGCTGATTTCGATGGTGACGGAATTACGGATGCTGCTGCAGTCCGAACTTCAGGGAATAAGCTTAATTGGACGGTCATGCTCAATCCTCTGGAGCTTCAGGGTCGTAAGTCCAGCACAAAGAGGTTCTCACTCAGAATCGGAATCGGCGATCAGAGAATCTTCTTCGCTCGTGTTGCAGACGGGCATGATTGGGCCGGTGTTTTCGGCATTTATGCCAAGGGAAGGTCTCGTGCGCAGTTCTACAATGTGGTTACCCGAGCGCGAAAAACTTTTGCCAAATTGCCGATACGTCTAGCTCGTTACGGCCGACCGCGGCCGATTCCGATGCACACGGCGAGTGGGGTGGACAATCTGCTTTTTGTTACCAATGATGGGGCCGACACGACTCTTTCGGTTTATTCACTTAAGGGAGAAAATATAAATAGTACCACGCGTCTAGGACTCGGGGCGGTGACTATTGGAAACTTTCTTAGCGATACCGATAATCCCGGTGAAGAATATATGTATCAGGCGAGGTCTTCGCGCGTGGTGTATAACCCGGTGACCAAAGCCCTGGTTGATAAAGTCCTGCTTGATTATACACCGATTGATGAAATTACAGTCCAATACGTGGCGGCAGTTGCAACCCCAACCCCAACCCCCAGCGCAACGCCAACGCCGACTCCAACTCCTATTCCGACCCCAACCCCCACGCCAACTCTGGCACCATAGGGGTGGAACTTGCTGCTATCGGCTTTAGCCGGTAGTGGTTTAGTCCGCTAGTGCGCATTACTAGCCCCACATGGTCAGAAATGGTGTTTTGGCAAGCTGGCGCCGAGGTGCCAGCTAAATGCAAGCTATGTTTCTAAAGTTGTAAAACTCTACATTTCACATAATGCCCTGTTTTGCTACTGTT
The DNA here is from genome assembly GCA_903922175.1 of uncultured delta proteobacterium. GTDB lineage: Bacteria > Bdellovibrionota_C > UBA2361 > UBA2361 > CAIXSY01 > CAIXSY01. Next base: position 3,553 of record CAIXSY010000424.1, read on the forward strand.
GATGTTGTTATAAAATACGCTACGAAACCGGCCTGATATTCGTCCAAGTCATTTTTCTTCTGTGGGAGATGTTATGAAAACTGTTCTTATCCTGTCGCTATTGTTCTTAGTTTCCTGCTCCCCGAGCGGGGGTAGTCCAGTCTACGGCGGACCTGCAGGTATTGGGAATGGCGCTGGAGCGGTGGTGGCGGGCCTGCCGAGTAGCAGCGATGAGACGAAGGAGGACAGGATTCTGCAGCAGCAGGAGATTTTGCGTAAACAGGAATTAGAAAAGGAGCGTCAGAAGCGTGAGGTCGAAGACCTTCGCCGTCAGGAGTTCCATAACGAGCGGTTGCGCGAGTATCAAGGTAATTAGGAGAACGTAATGAAAAGAAGTTTGGCATCGTTTCAACGAGGGATATTTTGTGCCTGTATTTTAACGCTTTGTGCTGGGTGTGCCACGGAGCCGGGCGAAAAAACGCAGATAGCGGCGGCAACAGGCGGCGTTATCGGCGCAGGACTAGGAGCTATCGTTGGTCATCAGACGGGTAGCACCATTGGCGGCATGGCCATCGGGGCCGTGGCTGGAGCCGGAACGGGGGCGATGATCGGTAATTCGCTCGACGCGCAGCAAAATACCTTAAAGAGCCAGGATGAAGTACTGCAGCGCCAGGCGCAGAGTATTAAAGCGCAGCGCCGCGAAATAGATGAACTGCGCCGTACGGGCAGTGATGGCTCGACAAAGGTTCTCCCTTCACGATCTGCGTCTCAAGCAAAGCCCTCTGACCCGGATCATGCGCGGCTAGCCGCGGCCTATGCGCGTGCTCATCCTGTGCGTGTGGGTGAGGTTTCATCAAAGAAAATGTCCGCCTCCGTCGAGACTGTCTCGAGTTACAAAGCTGCCCCGCCGCAACGTGTGGCGCGTGCAGAAGCCTCGCAGCGTGCTACGGCATTACGCCGGGTGATTGAAATAAAAGAGGAGGTGCCGGTGGACAAGACCGAAACGATAGATAGCAGCGGCGTTAAGGAACGAGCGCTCCCTACGGGAAAGGAAATCCCCGTTGTTGAGTCGGCAAAGACCTTAGCCAAGTCAGAAGATGACGTAGCCTCATCCAAAGGTGCCTACGATTGGTCGAAGTCTCCGGTCTCGGACAACGCCGAAACGGTAGCCACGGGGTCTTCTGAGTGCAAAGGAGCTCCGGCTGAGATCTCACAGGCTGAAGGCTCGGCTGAGACGGCGGACAAGTTGTTTCACTATCGGCGCGCCTTGCGTCTTTGCCCGGACAACGCGCCTTACCATGTGAAGCTTGGCGATGTGTACCAGTCGTTGAACAGGCCATCGGACGCAGCCTATGAGTATCGTGAGGCGCTGAATCTCGATCCACAAAGTAACAATGCACGTGAAAAGCTTGCGGCTTTGGGGCGCTAGTGCCGGTATAAGGGGAGGCTCATGAAAAAATTTATCGCCATAGTTTTATGTATGCTGCTTGTTGGGTGTGAGAACCAGCAGTTTGGAGCTCGTGAAAAGGGCGCGCTCGGCGGGGCGGCTGTGGGTGCTGGGCTCGGTGCTATCATTGGAAATCAGACGGGGAGCACCGGTGCGGGGATCGCCATCGGTTCTGCGGTTGGTGCGCTTTCTGGCGGCCTCATCGGTAATCAGATCGATAGCCAGGACAAGGTCCAGCGTGACCGGCAATCTCGTATTGAGGAGCAGGATCGTGAGCTCAGGGAGAACCGGCGCTTAATCGACGAGCTGCGCTCTAAGGGGGTTGACGCACGCGTTACCTCGCGCGGCGTCGTAGTGAATCTGCCGGATGTGTTGTTTGAGTTCAATAGCAGTCGGCTTACCGGGGATGCCCGTTCAACCGTGCGCGAGATCGCTCGCGTTGTCAAGGATTCCGCGAGACGGCATATCTCCGTCGAAGGGCATACTGATTCGGTAGGTACAGTCGCCTATAATCAACGGCTCGCTGAGTCGCGAGCCCATTCAGTTGTCAACGAACTCATGCAGCATGGAGTGCCCCACGGAAGATTGTCGAGTCGTGGTTTCGGTGAGAGTCGACCCGTGGCTTCGAATAAGACCGATGAGGGTCGGCAGAGGAATCGGCGTGTGGAAGTGGTGATCGAGAACTAGCCCGCCAGCGCCTGTTTCTCCATAATTAGCATCGGCGGCTTGTGATCGTTGATTGCTTCGGGGGTGATAATCACCTCTTTGATTGATGAGCTGCTGGGGATCTCATACATCAGATCAAGCAGACATTCCTCGATGATGGTGCGTAGTCCGCGCGCTCCGGTCTTTTTGGCAACAGCCTTGGACGCAATCGCCTTGAGCGCGTCTTCAGTGAATGTTAGTGCCGCACCTTCCATCTCAATCAACTGCTGATACTGTTTTGTTAGGGCATTCTTAGGTTCGGTAAGGACTCGCACCAGGGCTTTCTCGTCAAGCGCCAAGAGTGCGGTCACGATAGGCAGTCGTCCGATAAATTCTGGAATCATCCCAAATTTTAACAGATCTTCTGTTTCAACTTCAGCCAGCGAAGCTGAACGCTTTTCCGTACTGGCAGTCGCGCCGTTGCCGAAGCCGAGACTCTTTTTGCCACAACGTTGTTGGATAATCTTTTCGATACCCTCGAATGCTCCACCGACGATAAAGAGGATGTTGCTTGTGTCGAGCTGAATAAAATCCTGCTGCGGATGTTTACGGCCTCCCTTCGGTGGGCAGCTTGCTCGCGTTCCCTCGATGATCTTGAGCAGCGCCTGCTGGACGCCCTCACCAGAAACGTCGCGAGTGACTGAGGGGGAGTCGCTTTTACGGGCGATCTTGTCAATCTCGTCGATGTAGACGATTCCGCGCTGAGCTTTTTCGATGTCATAGTCAGCGGCGAGGAGGAGATTGGTAAGGATGTTCTCAACGTCCTCTCCGACATATCCAGCCTCGGTTAATGTTGTGGCGTCAGCGATGGTGAATGGCACATCGAGAAATCGGGCCAGGCTTTGTGCCAGGAGGGTCTTGCCGCAGCCGGTTGGGCCGAGAAGCAATATGTTGGACTTCTGTAACTCAATATCTTTGCGTGGAAGCTGATTGTTTTGAATACGCTTGTAGTGGTTATGAACGGCGACGGAAAGAACTTTCTTTGAGTGCTCCTGGCCGATCACATACTGGTTGAGATAGGCCATGATCTCTTTCGGTGGTGGAATATTCACGTGTGCACGCTGCGCTCCACGTTGGCTAAGCTCCTCGGTGAGGATGTCGTTACATAGACCGACACATTCGTCGCAGATATAGACGCCTGGGCCGGCGACGAGCTTGCGCACCTCATCCTGTGTTTTTTCACAAAATGAGCAGATTAGGTTATGATTTCCCCCGCTTCGGCCAAGATCTTTTGACATCTTCTATTCCCCCTTTCGAGTGACAACCAAATTCTTATTTTCGCAGTGCCCAACTCAACCAATGACGGTCGGTGTGACGAGTAAACCCCAGCAGGAGCAAGCCCCCCTCTTTCGATGCAGGAATGGCTTCCAACGACGCCAATCGTCTTGGTCCCGTGGGTGTTCTAATGGGTGAGTAATTTCGAGAGGTTATGGGGATTGTGGGTAACTGCTGACTATTTCCAGTATGTTGATTTTACGGAATTGGGACAAAGAATTGGGATAAAGCGGGGGGTGTCAACGCTGTATCCTCGGCGGCCGCGCCCGGCGTGCCGGGTTATTGGATTCGAGTGCGCTGTCATCCTCTGTGGCGACCAGTTGGAAAGCAGCCCTGTTACATTTTGGACAACCACGCAGACCTTTGAGTGCGCGCGATGTCCAGTATCCGCAGCGCCGACATTGAATCACGAAATATTCACGTTGGGGGTAGGCGGCGAGGAGGAGAAGGGTCGCCAAGGCGAGGTAGGGGATGAGGCTGAGTGGCATTGTGGTAGATGCTCTGATCGTAAGCATGCCGCTAATTGAGAGCAGCCGCGCGCTGATGATCGGCACGATCGCCAGGCTGAAGATCTGTTTGTTGACCTGTTCCACCCAATAGATGCGGTCAGTCCACATCAGAGTTAAATGCTGTGACTGCTCTTGCATCTGTTTGCGCATGGTTCGCACCGAGCGAGTGACGATTACAGCAAAGGCGACAAGTGCAAAGACGATCGGCACAATCCCTTCGATGCTGACCCCGCGTACATCGATCTTGACGAAGAACTCAACCATCGCCAGGAGAAAGAAAAAGGCCGCCCCGATCCACGAATATTTGCGTGTGGTTCGGTGGAGATTCTGTAGATGGGCGCGGATGGTGGTGGCCAGGTCGAGAACTCGATCGCGCGCGATAAAGCCAAAGGTAACGATAGAAAGCAGGATGGTAAGGGTCTCGGGAATGCGTGGATTGATATGTACGGGGACATAGAACAGAAAGAGGTCGAGGGGCAGGCTCAGCCAGCAGATGTGCCACAAAAGTAGCGCCTTCTGATGGAAGAAGAAGCTCGTGTAGCGCACCCGACGTAACGGGCCGGCCGGTGGTCTCGATGTAGCTTGGGTGTTAGTCGACAGCCGGCCCGGTAACGGTCTATAGTTTGGCCGCGAGGGGTGGATTTGGCGAATGTGCCGCCTGCGAGCAAGAGTGCTCAATAACTGTGTGATAATGCCGTTACTCACCGTTGTTTCCGCTCCATGACTCGCTTAGTATACTCCTAAAAAGGATAGACGTGGCAGGGGATAACGCTCAATATCTTTCGGTAACCCAGCTTACGACGCTGATAAATAGCTCGTTGGAAAGCGAGTACCCCAAGATGTGCTTTGCCGGGGAGATCTCTGAAGTTAATCTATGGAGTAGTGGGCACCTCTACGTCACGCTCAAAGACCCCGCGAGCCAGGTTAACGCTGTTATGTGGCGCAGCAGCGTGGGAAGCCTTCGTTTTAAGCCTAAAGCGGGTGATGTGGTCAACTGCATCGGTCGTCCAAACCTGTATCATAAAACCGGCCGCTTTCAGATGGTCGTGACCTCGATGCAGCCGGCGGGCGAGGGGATGCTGCAGAGGAAATTTCTAGAACTGAAAGAGAAACTCGAAAAAGAGGGACTCTTTGATCCGACTCGCAAGCGCGCTCTGCCGTTTCTGCCGCGCGTCATCGGTGTGGTAACCTCCGGGCAGGGGGCAGTGATCCATGATATTATGGTGCGCATTCGCGAGCGCATGCCCAATCTCGTGGTTTATCTGGCTGATGCCAAGGTGCAGGGCCCGGGGGCGGCACATGAGATTGCAGACGGTGTGCGCCAGCTAAACCAGCACGGCGAAGTTGAGGTGATTATTGTGGCCCGTGGTGGTGGCTCGCTTGAAGACCTTTGGGCCTTCAATGAAGAGGTGGTTGTGCGCGCCATCTTTGCCTCAAGAGTTCCCGTCATCTCGGGTGTTGGGCACGAGGTCGATGTGACACTTGCCGATCTCGTCGCCGATGTGCGTGCGCCAACACCTACCGCGGCTGCTGAAATGGTTGTTCCGAAACGAGCCGAACTGCTGCTTCGTATCGAAGAGCTTGAGCGGCGACTGTGCGATACTGATCGTTGGTTCCAACCGCTTGGCCAGGCGCTCGATGAGAGCGCGGCTCGTCTAAGCCAACGGATGAGTGGCGTTGTCGAAGAAGCGCGTCTTGCGCTTTCAGCTAGCGAGGCCAAACTGCGTAGTATCCATCCACTTAAGATTGTAGCCGCACTCCAGGCGAGGGTCGAGTCGCAGCGCGCGCGCTTGCTTAACGCCAAATTTCAGATCGTGGCGCAGGCGAGCAAGAGTCTTGAGCTGAAGGCTGGAGCGCTGCAGCGTGCATTCCCGTTGCAGAGGATCCACATGTTGCAGGAGAGGGTACAACGTTGCCGTGAACGGCTTTCCTTCTCGATGGAAAAATCCATCCAGCGTCAGGGGCACAAGCTTGACGCGCTGGGAGAAAAGCTTCGTGCCGTCGATCCGCGGCGAGTACTCGAGCGTGGTTTTGCCGTCGTCGAAGTTGGCGGAAGAGTCGTGCGCACGACTGACCAGCTTACTCTGGGAGAGGTCATCAAAGTTTCGTTCGCGCAAGGTGCCGTGAAGGCTGCAGTAACTGGAAAAGTATAACGCCGTGCTCATCGGATAAGGAGATTAATTATGGTAAAGATCGTCAAAGTTGAAGATATCCTCGCTGATCAAGATCCGGCTGAAAAGATCGCCGCCTTGACCTTTGAGCAGGGCCTCGGGCTTCTCGAAGAGCTTGTGACGAGTGTTGAGAGCGGATCGCTGCCACTGGACAAGTCGATGCTCTCCTACGAGCGCGGCGTAGCCCTAATTGAGCACCTGCGCGCCAAGTTGAGCGGCGCTGAGGAGAAGCTGCGGGTGCTGCAGAAGGAGCAGAAGAAGTAGCGCGCTCGGTCTACCCTTTTTTTGCACCATGTTACAGCTAGTGAGCACTCCAC
>CAIXSY010000425.1 GCA_903922175.1 uncultured delta proteobacterium
AATCTCTTTTGCCTAATCCGGAGTATGGCCTGAGGGCCAAGGGCCCATCGCGCCAAGGGCACTCTAAGATCCTGCTGAATCGGATAGAAAGAGTGATGGCTAATTTAGAATATCACTTCGAAAATGCAACTCACCTAGTACACGTTTCAAGGGTCAAGGAATCTAGTTTTGGTCGTGGTCCTCATCTTGGCCATTTTCCTGGCCTATTTGACCAAGGCCATGGAAAAGACCAAGAAGCCAGGCCAGGACCAAAACCAGAACTAAGACTTATAGTACCCGGACTTATTGAGAAATTACCTCTACCTCCCGCTCGAGCGCCCCCTTCCGCCTCCCTGCCCACCTCGTGAATACCCCCGTCCTCTAAAACTAGAACCAGTTGATCCACCAGACCGGCCTGGGGCATACGACGAGTCGCTCGCACCCGCGGAGGAAGATCCACGTCCATACTGACGTGGCTGACGCCCGCTTGTACTTCTGGCCGGAGCCTGTGCCGTATAGTCGAAGTCATCTAGACGCCGACGTTCGAGCTTATCGGAAAATACCCGCTCGATGCATCGGACCATCTCCTCATCTGCCGAGGTAACAAGGGTAAAAGCGTCGCCTGTGCGGCTGGCACGCCCAGTTCGCCCAACACGATGCGTATAGGCTTCGACGGTATCCGGAATATCAAAGTTTATGACGTGCGAAACGGTTGAAATATCGAGCCCTCGCGAGGCGATGTCGGTGGCGATCATGATCTGATAGGTGCCGGAGCGAAATCCGTCCATCGCTTCCTTGCGGCGGTTTTGCGAAAGATTGCCCTGGAGCGAGGTAGTCTGATAGCCCGATTGCTCAAGCTTCTCGGCCAGTCTCTTGGCACGGTGCTTGGTGCGCGTAAAAACAAGAATCGAACCGGGACCAACATCTTTCAGCAACCTGTCCAACATGGCGGTCTTGAGATGATCGGGAACCGGGTAGAGCGCATGTGAAACCGTCTCCAGCGGTCGGGTGTGCTCGACCTCTATCGTCACCGGGTTAGAGAGCATCTCACGGGCGAGCTTCCTAATTTCATTCGGCATCGTCGCCGAGAAGAACATCGACTGACGCTTGGCTGGGAGATAACTCAAGATACGGCGAATGTCGGGCAAAAATCCCATGTCAAACATACGGTCGGCTTCATCAAGAACGAGGACCTCAACATGCGAAAGATCAACTGTATTTCGTTCGAGGTGATCGAGGAGGCGCCCAGGACAGGCGATGGCGATATCGACACCTGCGCGTAGTTGCTGCGCTTGCACGCCGCCGCTTACACCGCCGTAGAGAGTTACACTTCGAAGGCGGGTTTTGGCGGAGAGCGCCTTAATAACTTCATGGATCTGCTCACACAGCTCACGCGTGGGAGCAACGATCAAAGCGCGTGGGCTCCGATGCGTCCCCTTGGAGAGCCGCTCAATCATCGGCAAACCAAACGCCGCTGTTTTGCCGGTCCCTGTTTGGGCAAGTCCGAGGACGTCCTTACCTTCCAACGCCGGCGGGATAGCCTGGGCCTGAATCGGAGTCGGTGTTACAAATCCCATTGCGGACACTGATGCACGAAGAGCGTCGCTCAGTTTAAATGAGTCAAAGGTCATAGTACTCTCTGAAGGTGAATATTACGCTCAGAAAAAGCGCATTCGACTGAACAAGCCCTATCCGAACAGTGGCAGAATAGCACTTATATCGACTCTTAGCTAATCAGCAGTAATCGCTCAATAAGTCCGGGAAAAAAATATCGTGCACGTGCTCCTGGCCTGTCGTGAGATTGTCGAACGGTCGTGGTCCTGGTCGATGTAACTAG
>CAIXSY010000426.1 GCA_903922175.1 uncultured delta proteobacterium
AACTCCAGGTGAGTACTCAGCAAATACTTTCGTGCCCTTTTTCGTGGCTTTCGTGTAACTGGATTCCTTCCGCTAGTTCAATTAGTTAGGCCCCATGAACAGTTACGGTTTACAACCCGCGAGGTGGAATAATGAATATTTCAGATCCCTTGAGTTTTGATGCCTACCCCATAAAGGTCAAGGCTGCCCATGCAACAAGTATTACAGCGACGCCAACAGCAACAGATATTACCATTCGATTCAAGTAGTTAACCGCTCCAGCAGGGTCATTTAGTCGCTCATTAGACTGATTCACTATGGCCGAAGATGGCGTCGCAGTGCGCGGTTGAGATCGCTGCGCCGCGAACTGATCGAGGTCTACCAGGAGATCAGCGGCGCTTTGGTGGCGCTGCGCAAGGCTAAGGCTCATCATCTTAGTGACGATGCGCACAAGCTCACGCGGACATTCGGGAGCAAGCACGAGCAGGTCTTCGCGGATTGTGGTTTTGAAGCGCTCCATGATTAGGCCGTTAAGATCGCCACTCTTAAAAGGTGAGACCCCTGAAATTAACTCGAAGGCGATCACCCCCAGGGCATACAGATCACCACGCAGATCACATTCTCCCATCTCGATAAATTCCGGTGCCACATATTTGGCCGTTCCCACGATCGTGCCAGTCTTTGTCAGCGTTGAAGCCCGACCTAGTCCGGCAACGCCAAAATCGGTGATCTTCACCTGCCCCTCTCGTGTTAAGAGGATATTTTCCGGCTTAAGATCGCGATGTACCACACCGCTGGCGTGGATGGCCTTCAGCCCGGCGGCGCACTGCATGAGGATCGAGAGCACCTCGTCAATCGGCAGCCTACCGCGTCCCATGCGCGCGGCAAGATCTCCCCCATCAATAAACTCAACGACTAAGGCCTGAATAGAGCCTTCACTGATATAGTCGAGCGCACGGACGACGTTCTGGTGCGCAATTCCAGTCTGGGCCGTGACCTCATTCTTAAAGCGCTCCTTAATGCCCGGCTGCGCCCAAACAGCTGGCGAGATCTCTTTAAGCGCAACTAAAGTTCGGTTCTGTCGATCCATCGCCAGATAAACAGATCCCATCCCTCCCGAACCGAGGCAACGCCCTACTTCATAGCGACCGAGCAGCAAGCTTCCGCAAGCAAGCTCTTTTGAAGAGACCAGCATATAATAATTACTTATTTGTTAAGCGCACAGTCTTTTGCTAAAACAGCACCATTATGAATGACGCTCGGCCAATTGGGAAAGACGCTGAAAAATATCGTGTAATCGATGAACTTCTGGTGCAGGAATATACTCTCATCCACGTCAATACCATGATGCAAGGGGTTGTTTTACCTCAACATTTACTCTCCCAACCTACCGTCACACTAAAAATAAGCCGCTTCTTTCCCAAGCCGATGTTCCTCGGAAAAGAGACCGTCCGGGCTGAGCTGATGTTTAACGGTGGCTACTTCTCGTGCATCGTTCCCTGGGAAGCGATCTGGGGTGTGACGAGTCTCAAGGGCGAAGGAAAAGTTTGGATCGAGGCCGTTCCCAAAGGTGTCTTCCAGGAGCTAGCTAAGGTGATGCCTCAAGCCCGCGCGAAGAGCTCTTCGCCGGAAGAAAAGCCAAAGCCGAAAACAGAGGAGCCCGCGGCTAAGAAAAAAAAAGATCCCAGCGCACGCGAGCACCTACGCAGGATTAAATAACCGGTAAAGATTGTCCACTGCGTATTGCACTAAGAAAAAGTGCTAGGCGCTCTGCATTCGATAGCTTTAACTCTTCTGCCACACGAGCTACCGCATCTCGACCAAAACGATCACGCTCCTGGCCCATAACGAATTCGAGAACCGAGACAAGGGAGACGGGGGAAAAATACAGGGTTCCACCTCCATCCCGGTGCAGCTGACTCCACGAAGCACGCACGAGTGGACACCCCGCTGCCAGGGCGACATGGGCCCACTCACCCTCGTCCCCCCCTAGCTGCGGCACAACAAAACATTCGGCCGCAGCCAGCGCCAGAATCGTATCCGGAGAATCCTCGCTAAGCTGAGTTACCTCGATGCCATCAAAGAGCAGGCGCGTCTCGGGCTCAATCGCCAAAGCTCCTCCGATAAAAACAATGCCTAACTTGACGCGTCGCAGAGCATCAGCCACAACCCGCAGATTTGTCGTGCGCGCGCTATTGACGCGATCACCCGCATACACCACGAATCGTGATTTGAGGGCAAGCCGCTGGCGGAGCGCAGCACGTTCATCGACCTGCATACAGGCCAACACCTTTCGTACGCCATACCAGATTGGGCAATCAAAAAAACGGCTCTCACCGCGATGATGGTAGCGTCTCTCAAGCACGTCTCTAATATCCTTGGCAGCACACAAGACATAGTCAGCCATCTGGTATGAAAGGCCTCTAGAAAAAACATAGCGGTCCAAATCAACATGGGTATTTTCCGGCACCACCGTCGTCGCCAGCACCACACTGGGAACTCCCAACGCAGTCGACTCTCCCGTCGAAAGGAAGACGGAGGCGCCCAGCCGTCGGGCAAGCTCTCCATTGACCTCGCGCACAGAACTGATCATATAGTTATTAAGAGGGGGAGCTACGCTCTGCCTTAGGCCGGGATCATAGTCACCGCCGAAGCCGCGGTTAAGAACTATCAGCTCACGGCCGAACGAACTATCACGCCACTCACGTATGATATTCTGCCAGAAAGAAGCCTTATGTGCCGACTCCGAAAATGCGCTACCATCGATCACTATCGGCCGATCGGGCGACACGTTAGTGGGACGTGGTCCGTCGATGCCGGAGATCATCGGGAAGGCCATCTCCGATTCCTCAGCATAGCGATCCGTTTCGCTATTATAATTTCGCTTCTCCGTCGTATGCAGGTGGTAACACGCCACATCGAGTGAGATATTTTTTACCGCGTACCCCGCCCTAAACATGCGCCCGACAAAGAGACTTTCGCATCCCATCTTACCGAGTTCAATCTTCAGCCCCTCAGTGCTAATCGGCGCTCGCATCGCCCAGGCATCACTTGATATTTGATGAAAACTCCAGCGTGCGGCACGGTCCTGTCGAAGATCCTTACGAGTCAGGACAAAGAGGGTGTCCGTCATGTCTATTGTTGATAAGACCGTAATCGTCTGATCAAAGAATATATCGCTATTGGCCAAGATAACTATTCCACCCAGACAATACTTATTTGCAACAGCTACAAGATCAGCATAGGTCTGGCGCCCCTTGGGCACAGGCAGAGAAGTAACCTTTGGACTAGAAAGCAGTGGCTCGTTGTCGGCCCCCTCCTCTAGCAGAACATAGAGATGTGAAATGCACGGATTATTAATATTTCGGTGAAGACAATCTCGAAGCTCCTCTTGCCTCGCCGGTAAAGAATCTAGGTAAAAAGTTGTGATCAGATTAATGTTATTTTCCATGCAGCCTTAGCCTATACCATCCTCACCTCTCCGAGAATGCTTAAAAATCGGGCAGCGGGAACAGGAATCAGGGTATCCGTTCACGGGTCATAACAACTCAGGAGCACTGTGTAAATTGATGGTTTAAATTCTATAGCTTCGGATAACAGCATTGGGAGTCGTGTCTTTTTTTTGGTTTCACGAAGTAGGAAACGAAGCTTGGAAGCACACGAAGGTAGATTAAAAGAGGTAGATTAAAAGACGAATCTGCGGAT
>CAIXSY010000427.1 GCA_903922175.1 uncultured delta proteobacterium
TCACGAAGTGAGAAAAGGCGAGCTAAGCTCGCCCCTTACCGAACAGGGGTGTTTTTGAAGAAACGCGCTGACTTTCAGGAATGAATAGGGTAATTTAGAGTCTGTGAGAAGGGGCGGCTAGCCGATTCGGCAGACTCTTCGACCACGACCGTTCGACAAGCTCACGACAGGCCACGAGCACGTCTACGCTCACGAATTATTAGGCTACCCGGGGTTATTGCGCAGTTACCCGCCAGGTGGATACTCAGCAACTACTTTCGTGTCCTTCGCGTCCCATTTCGTGGCTTTCGCGTAACTTAATTCAGGCTGCAGAATCAATGAGTTACGACCCGTGAATGGTTACGTGCGGCTGCACGTGCACGAGTTGTTTTTAGATCTTCTACCCACACTAACGCGCGAAAAGCCTTTATTATTTCTGATTCGCCACAAGTATCGACCAGGTATATTCGAACGCCCCCCAGAGGGAAAAAACAAGCGAAATAAGTAAGAAATTTATTCCTACTATGTGACAACTCCATGGGAAAGGGAGGCCAAAGGCACGAATTGGGAGATCGTGCATAAGCAGCAAAACAATAGCTACCATCTGGAAACCACTCTTGATTTTGCCCGCTCCACCGGCGGGGACGATCAACCCTCGGCTGGCCGCCACGCCACGTAAGCCCGTAACCCATATCTCCCTAGAAAGGACGATTACGACCATCCACCCCGGAACCCAAGGCGTTCCATTGATATCTGAGCGTTGGCTCACTAACATTACAAGCCCCGCCATTACCAGTATCTTATCTGCAAGGGGGTCAAGCAGTTTGCCGAAATCTGACACCGCCGCAAAACGCCGCGCCACAAAGCCATCGACATAATCAGTGATCGCAGCACCAATAAAAACCCAAGCCGCCACAGATACCATCGTACGTGATGGGTCAATCATTAGGACCACGAACACCGGTATCAAAACAAGGCGTAAGTAAGTTAGCCAATTAGGGATTTTTTTAATAAATGGAGCCATGGCGGCGGATTAAGGATTTAATTAATGAGTTCAGTCTAGCTTACCTGGGATGGGGAATCTAGCCCTGGTGGCTAGCAACCACCAAAGAAAATGGCCTTGGCACCCCAATGAAGCTTCGCCCCCGAAGCCGCATCGTTTTGCCAAAGCCCACAGAAGTAGCGAGGTCGACAAAGCACCTATTCTTTCTGCGAGAATCAGTGCCCTGTTGTTCTTAAGTGTTTGCTTAAGAAACTTTCTAAGAATGCCGGATGCCACCACACCTTTTCATTCTTCAGGAGAGCCCACCCAGACTCACCGCTCTCCTGAAGAAGGGGGCATCACTGCCCCCCCCATTGCACTACCTATCTTACCCAAGCAGTGTCAGCGCCAGTGATGGCTGCTGATTGGCCTGCGCCAAGACTGAAGCACCAGCTCTCTGCAAGATATTCAAGCGCGTCAGCTCAGCTGCTTCGCTTGCCACATCCACATCACGGATGCGGGATTCAGCGGCGGCGAAGTTCTCACGCGCCACCGACAGGTTGGTGATTGCGACATTCAGCCTCGACTCGACCGATCCAAGCGTACCACGCGTTTGCGCAAGAGAGCCGATCGCTCCCTGAATTGCATCCAACGTAATACGCGCCGCCGACTGCGCATTAGTCGTGGTTGGGTTAGACTGCCCATCGACGATCGAGTAGCTCAACGACGAGCTTCCCGCCATAGCCAGACCAAGCGATTGCAGCGTGCCTTGCACACCGGCAAAAGATATCTGCGATGTTGAGGATGAGCTAAACCCGATCTGCAAGGTCAACTGCTGCGTTCCTGATAGCAGCGTCACACCGTTGAACTTGGTCACGGTCGCTATACGCTCAATTTCCGAGCCAAGCGACACGAACTCGTTCGACAGTGCTGAACGCTGCTGTGCTGTGAAGACTCCGTTTGCTGACTGCTCGGACAATTCCGCCAGTCGAGAAAGGACGTTACCAACTTCACCTAACGCAGAGTCGGCGATCGCAATACTCGAAATACCATCGTTGGCATTTCGAATAGCCACGGTGGCCACTCTTTGGTCTGCTTTTAAAGAATCGGCGATGGCAAGGCCTGCCGCATCATCGCTGGCGCGATTAATACGTTGACCGGAACTCAATTTCTCAAATGTTTTGCTTAATGCGTCAGAAGCAATACCCAATCTGCGCTGGGCCTGCAGTGATACAATATTCGAACCTAAGGTAATCGGCATTTTCCATTCCTCCTTGAGTCATCAGATCGAGCCTGCACCCATCCTTTGGCACAAGAACTGCTTCAGCGGCAGGGCTAACCCAACCGACGAACTCGATCCTCAATTTATTAATTGGCGGTAATGGAAGTTATAAATGACGAAGGCAACCCTCGACACCACAACTTTAACCACCGCACACACACTTTCGTCTCACATCTTTGTCTCACAGATAGCTACGGCAGAATTAGTTCTGAGCTTGAGAACAAAATGAAAGGCCGGCTAACCCCGCGGAACATGACGAATTAGTATGCATTTAAAAAAGGAAGTGGGCGTTCACGGGGCGTAACTTTGCGATATGGCACTGAATCCTGGCACAGGAACCGATCCCCGTGCCCCGCTACTGCTCCAGAAAACAGGAGCAGGTGCAGGCAGCAGTTCCAGTTCAAGTGCAAACAATCAGGTAGTTACCACCCGTGAACGATACAAAGAAAGAAGGAGATCTGACTCTAGAAAAAGGGTCCGGGAGCGCCCCATTTGAGCGATCGGTGAGCGCCGCGAGGTGCACCCGGACCAGAAAAGTAGCGAAAAAATAGCTGTGCCACAGTTACGCAATCAAAGTGGCACGATCGATGTCGATCGAATTTACATGAGCAGGACTGCTCCGCGAGCAAAGCCGTCACCGCGTCCCGGCCTTCATTCGGTAACGGCGCTATCCATAAGTGGACGAGTAAAAAAGATGCGCGCCGCCTATCGGCGCGCATCTTTTTTATTTTACTGAAGCAATGAAAGCGCCAACGAAGGCTGCTGATTAGCCTGTGCCAGAATCGAGGCACCTGCTCTCTGCAAGATGCCGAGTCTTGTTAATTCGGCAGCTTCTGAGGCCACATCCACATCGCGAATACGCGACTCGGCGGCGGAGAAGTTTTCACGCGCTACCGACAGGTTGTTGATGCTTACCTGCAGTCTCGACTCCGTCGCACCGAGCGTACCTCGCTGAGAGGCAAGAGAGCCGATTGCTCCCGAAATTGCGTCGAGCGCCAAACGCGCTGCGGATTGTGCATCGGTAGGACTGGTGTCGTTGATTGAATAGCTCATCGCCGACGTGTTGAAGTTGGCAAGCCCTAACGCGGCCAATGTCCCCGCTACACCCTGAAAGATGATCTGAGACGTCGACTGCGAGTTGAAGCCCACTTGAAGAACCATCGCCGCATTTCCCGAAAGAAGTGTGACCCCATTAAATTTAGTGGTCACCGCGATACGCTCAATTTCAGAGCCCAGAGCAACGAATTCGTTCGACAAGGCCGAACGCTGCGACGTGCTGTAGACACCGTTTGCCGACTGCTCAGCAAGCTCAGACAAGCGCGCCAAGGTATTGCTGATCTGGCCGAGTGCCGCATCAGCGATTGCGATCGTCGAGATACCATCATTGGCATTTCGAATCGCAACCGTCGCCACACGCTGATCAGCTTTCAATGAATCGGCGATCGCCAATCCGGCCGCATCATCGCTCGCTCTATTGATTCGATATCCTGAACTCAACCGTTCATAGGTTTTCGACAATGAGTCAGTTGAAGTGCCAAGAGTCCTCTGAGCCTTCAGAGACGCAATATTTGAACCAAGAGTAATAGCCATGTAGATTCCTCCTTGAAAAGAACAGCTCTAGACACCCGGCCAATCCTTGGACCAGGCGTGGGACACCCGTGCGGGAAGAATTCCCACACAGGCCCAGAACTGAGTTACACGTGCTTGTATGTTTGGAAAAATTGGATATTTCGGGTTTACACCTAAACCCGCACCGATACCCTCGCTACTTTTCCTCGCTACAAACGCATCTGAATAACAACTGCTTAAAGTACCTATACGGAAACTACTCATTTTCACTTGAGTAAAATTTTTAGAGATTTATTTACCTGGAATTACAGATAGTTATGTGTACTTTTGGTAATTGCTCATTAAGTGTGGGTAATTCTAAATCTTGAACATGAACTGGAACTGTTCCCGATTCCTGCTCCTGCCCCTTATCCTCTTGATTGGAATAGGAAAAGGAGCAGGGGCAGGAATCAGGAGCGGTTCAAGTGCAAGTTCAA
>CAIXSY010000428.1 GCA_903922175.1 uncultured delta proteobacterium
GCCCTAAGTTCGCTTGACCGTCTGGCGGCTAATCTCTTTTGCCTAATCCGGAGTATGGCATGAGGGCCAAGGGCCCATCGCGCCAAGGGTACTCTAAGATCCTACTGAATCGGGTAGGAAGAGAGATGGCTACCTTAGAATCTCGCTTCGAAAATGCAACTCACCTAGTACACGTTTCAAGGGTCAAGGAATCTAGCGAGGCAGCGCCTCGTTAGTCGTCATCACCCGGCGCGACCGCCACCGGGGGAGGTGGCGCAACAAACCCAGCCATAGGAGCTGGATTACTGCCACCACTACCCGGAGCGTCATCTGCCGAAGGAACATCTTTGAGGATTTCGGTGAGCAGATCATCGACAGACTTGCTATCGGCGCTGTCACGCGCAGGTTTGCCCGAAGACTCGTCTAAGACCTCGCTCTCGCCAGCTTGACTCTCGACCTGCGGCTGGCCGGTCCATGCGACAACCTTGCCTTGGCTGAAAACAACTTTAATGTCTCCCTTATAGATCCAAATATCCTGACGCTTGGCCTCGTGCTCTTGGCGATCTATCGGCTCGCCCCAGGACGCGAGGACCTCAGGGTAGGCCATCCCTGGAGTTAACGGCGGAAATTTTTGAGCCGTCCAAGCGTTATTAACCAGCACAAAGGAGATGAGGAGAGAAAATATGAGTTGTCGCATAATTGGGTGTCCCCGAAGCTTTACCTGGCGAATTGTACTTTATATTAAAGAGAGTACGCAATCGGCATCCGCCACGCCCCACTACGGTTTTTGGGCTCCCCCTCGCATCCGCTTCATCCGTTCGATCAGTTGAATATCGTCGCGCACCTTAGTTTCGATCTCACTGATATCACGGTTTAGTGCGGAGAGTTCCAGCACACTCGTAATCGCCTTTAGGCGACCTTCGATCTCACGCACGCCGATGCCACGTGCAGAGACTGGGGCCGCAGCTTTAAAGGTGACCTGTCCGTGACCAGCGCGTGAATACTCATGATAGAGTGAGTCGCGCTCGGCAATCAGCTGTTTGATCGAGGTAAGCTCGCTTCCCAATCGCCCCTTAAGTACCGCGATAGCGCGTATACGGGCTGGGCTAACAGACTCTGAAAGTAACGGCGTCGAGGAATCTGTCGTTTGAGCGGCGGATTGTGCCTTGCTCTCAACTGCCGACACCGCGGCGACCTTGATCGGCTGAGCAGCACGACGCGCAACCTGATCTTTTAAGCGTTCAATCTCGGTCTCTCTGGAACCAAGAACTCCCTGCACGGAGTCGAACTTAGCCTGAAGTGCCACAAGCTGCTCTGCGCTAGCTTTTGAAGCTTCCGCTTGGGCCGCGCAAGTCTTCGTGGCCTCCGCCTGCGCAGCCTTCAAACGAGCGCTCTCAGCTTTCAGGTCAGAACTTTCAGAACGAACACGATCGAGCGCGCCGGATTGGGTCTCGATCTTGGCATACAATTCGACGTTCTGCGCCTTCAAACGATCATTCTCCGTCTTCTTCGAATCAATCTGGGCGGAGGTCTCCATCATCTGCGAATAGATCGTATCAATCTCGGTATTTTTCTTGGAAAGGGCATCTTCTAGGCTCGATATCTTTGCGCGTAGGGTCGTTATCTCGCGCGAGGAGGTGTCATTCGAGCGGCGAATCTGCTCACTATTGGCTTGGCTCAATTCCGTGGTTTTCCGCTGCAAGTTCGACTGCAGGTCGCGCAGCTGATTCTCAAGCCGGGCGCGCTCCTGTGTACGCGCCTCCCTTTCAGCGGCAAGCTCGTTCTGCGTCTGGGTAAGTTCGGCTAGCACCCGTGGGTCAGCTACCTCCTTCGTCACAATCTGGGTGACCGTCTGTGCCTGCGGAACAGGCGCCACCTTCGATGCCGATGTCCCCCCTGCCCCGATATCATGTTCAACCAGATCACGTCCGCCCCCCTGCTGCAGGCGCTCGAGCTGCTTCTGTTTCTCCTCAACCTCGCTTTCAAGGCCATGAATACGACGGTTGAGGGAGTCGTTGGTTGTTTCCAGCTCGGCGATATAATCGACGATCTCATTGCCTTCAGAATCTACGCGGAAAGCCCTCCCGTCAGGGAGCTTACCATGCGACGGGTCCTCGGCGAAAAGCGACAAAGGAGCAGCACACAAAAGAACGGCCAATATCAAACGAGGTGTCATAGTGCACATAGAGTATTATATATTAGAAACTTCTTGCCCATTTGTTGCACAAAACTAGTACAACAAACAAATGGGCAAGAAGTTTCTACCCCCGGCCCTTCGACTCACTCCGTTCGCTCAGGGTTTAGCCTGTCATGAGCGAGCGCAAGCGAGTCGAATGAAGGGACAATATAGCCAAACACATTTAAAGAAACAGAGTCAAGCTGGATTGTCCTATCGAAAAATAAGCACCGAGAAATCGGATAAGTTACGACGCCAGACCTAGCGCGCGGATACCGTCTATCCAGGGAAGACAGATCGTGTTGCCTATTTTTTTTTTCACCGGATCGCAGGAGAAAAGCATCGTTTCACACTCTGAGAATTCGGCTGAAATTGCGTGTAGGTGTTTTATATCAGGGGCTCCAACCTCCTCCTCCGACTTTATTTCTATAAGGACTGGCGGCAAGTCCGGTCTCTCGACAATCAGGTCTATCTCTAGGCCAGCCTGGGTGCGCAAAAAATAAAAGCGAAAGTTGCAGCGCCGATAGGAGTTCAAACGTATGCATTCAGCGATGACGAAGTGCTCGAATGCCTTTCCCCAAGCATAGGTCCGTGGGACAATCTTCGAGGTTAATGTCCCCTCGATGGCACGTTTGACCCCAGTATCAAAAAAATAGAACCGCGGCGACTCAGTTTGCGTTTTTCGTACTGAACGATGATATGGTTCCAGAAAAAAGCCTACGAGTGTGTCCTCAAGAATACCGAAATAACTCTTTACGGTCTTATCATCGACACCAACATCACGCGCAATGCCGGCATAATTCAACGGTTGTCCATTCATCTGCGCGGCGACTTCGATAAACTTGCGAAATGGCGGCAGAATTCGAACCGCCTGCTCAGCAATAATCTCCTCTCTAAGGTAAGAGTGGGCATAGGCAGTTAGGAATTCGATCCGATCCTGTGGATCTGAAAACTCGTAAATCCCAGGCAATGTCCCAAAATTTAGCGCACTACTGATGTCAAACGTGCTGCCCAATTCGGGGTGTGTTAAAGGGAAAAGGTGATATACAAAGGCTCGACCAGCGAGCAAATTTGCTCCCCCGCGCCTTAACTTGCGCGCACTTGACCCGGACATCGCAAATTTAATCCCATATTCTTCGATCGAATGATGCACAAGATCTAGAAGCTGTGGAATTTTCTGAACCTCATCAAGAATTACCCAGGACCCCTTTGGCAACGCGCGAACCTGGTCGATTAGGCTCTCTGGTTTCCGAACAAGACGGTCAAACTCATGCGGCAGCAGCAAGTCAACTTTGAGGGTAGATTGCGGAGGAAAAAGCTGCTTTAGTAGCGTACTCTTACCTGTGCCACGTGCACCAAACAGGAAAAAGCTACTTGCTTTCGATATGTTAAGGATCCTGCGGACCATACTCCGAGATTCTATGCGATTTACGGAGCGTGGTCAACTTAAACTTTCTCAGTCGACTTAGCTCTCCAAAAGCTCGGCTTTAATAGTGATGACGTGACATTTCTCGGCTTCTCACAAGAGGTCAAGACTCTGGCGGACCAAAAAGCAACCATTGCAGCTATTCGACAATATCAAAAAGAGGCTGGGGTAACTCTTGGAGAAGCCAAAGAGGTTATTGATCAGTACGTAAACAAAAGACGGGGCACAGAGTGATTACGGATCCTGTCCAGCCATCGAGCAAATTTACTCCTCCACGATTAACGTGCAGGCACTAGACTATCGCCAATTTATTACTCGAAATGTGCCAGTTTCTGGCCGCCAGGCCAGAAACTTATTAGACCCCCTCCACCAGCACCGCGCCCCAGCTCAATCCGGCTCCAATCACCGCCACTGCTATCTTCTGCCCCGGCTTAATATCATTCCAGTTTTGGGCTATGACTGCGGGCGCTCCTGCTGCGGCCTGATTGCCAAGGTGGGTCACATTGTGCCAGTGACTTGATGGCGGGATTTCACGATTCTCGGCGATCTGGCGCAGCATCGTGGTGTTGGCCTGGTGCCCGACGAAGATATCCTTCGTCCAGTCAATGCCATGCTTCTCCTCAAAAGCTTTGAGCAGGCGCACCGTCTGGCGCACAGAGAAGTCACGCACGGCGCGCCCATCCTGGCGGAAAAAACCAAAGGTGTCGACAACCACCGCTCCACATCGGCTAGGATCAGCGGCGAAAACGGTATCGAGCAGCCTCAGCTTTCCTTCGTGCTGAGTCGAGACTACCCAGGCTGCGGCACCATCACCCCAAATCGCACCATCCGTGCGATCGTTGTAATTTACCTTCTGAGTCATGGCTGCTGTCGAGACACAGAGAACATACTCCGGCAACATCTCCTCGCGAAAACCGCTTAGGTAATCCATATGCAGAGCGAATGCTGGGCACGCGGTCTGCACATCATACGCGGGAGCAATAATACCGAGACCATGGGCAACACGCTGCGCCTCGCAAGGGGCCAGATCATTCGGTGTGCAGGTATCACCGATCACAAGACCGATCTTCTCCGGCCCGATGCCGGCCCGCCGCAACGCTTCCTCACCCGCCTTCACCCCCAATGCCGTAGGCGTGTGCGATGCGACCTCCCGGCCAAGGCGAGTATCTTGATTCTTGGTTTCACGAATATAATCAAGCGGCAGCGTCGTTACTCGCGTCTCAATCCCGATCTTATCCATAATCCACTCGACGGTGGTGTCCCCGCCGAGGCTGACGATAAATTCATTATCGAGTACATTCGACGGGTGAAAGCACCCCATACCTAAGATATGCAGCATTAGAGCACCTCCAGGACAACATAGCCGAAGCTATACCCGATTCCAGCGAACGTACACACGAGGAGGTCTCCGCAAGCAGCCTTATCCCAACGCTCGGCGAGCACGCAGCCCACCGTCGAGCCAAGCGAGTTACCACAGCGGTCAAGCGTATGCCAAACATGATCGATGTGTATGCCGCGCTTTGCTGCCGACTGCTTAAGCGATTGCGGCTCGAGCCGACCACTAATCCAGCGCACGCGATCGAGCGGAGCCTGTGTCTCCTCAACCGCACGCTGCAGCATCTCATCATCGGTGCGACTGATCTCGCTCATCGTACGTGAAGAGCAATCAAGATGCCCCTGAAGGGGGATGCTGATACTATCCTTGCGTGTTGGATCGCTTCCATAAAATGCTTTCCGCAGGCGAAACTTCCCCTGCATACGCGATGAAACAAGGACCGCCGCAGCAGCATCACCAAAGTAGAGCCGCTCACCGCCGATGCGGTAGTGTACGCGCTGTGTCGGCGTGTTCGTCGAGACGCACAAAACATAGTCCGGAACCTTCTCGTCCTTCCACGAGCTGAGCGACTGAAGCGCCAAAGCTAGCGAGGCTGAAAATGAGGGCAGATCATATGAAAGCACCTTGATGGATAGCTGAGCTGCGATGCGCTGCGCCTCCGCAGGAATAGTTTGTAGCGGGGTGGCGCAGTCACCCAAGATAAGGCCAACACTTTCACGGGCGATACCAGCACGTTGCAGTGCCATCTCGGCCGCACGACAGCCTAGCTCAGTGGGGCCTTCCAAAGATCCGGCCAGCGACTCGCGAACATCGATATTTCCGCGCTCACGCAGGTACTCCGGCGTAAGCACGGAACGCCGCTCTCGAATGCCGGTGATCTCGCCAATGTAACTGGCAGGATGCTGCGGACTAAGCTCTGCTAGAAACGCATTATTAATTACGGTCTGGGGATATGCGCATCCCGCGCTAATTACGTACACTAAACCTCCGCAGCTTCTACTTCTTCAATCATTGTTGGCACAATCGTCAGACTTACCAACCACAAGCGTCACCCAAAAAGACTCTGAATAATGACCTCTGACTAACTCCGATCCCTCTGTGGTGAAGTAACTACTCAATTTAAACCACCGAGCCACGCAGCGTCGCCTCATAGTTACGTTCCGCCCAAGCTCATGTGCCATTTGGGTAGGCTACTAGTATTCTTAAGTAATTTCAAACCACACTTTCCATTCACCAAAGCTAACCTGCTGATATTACTAAAGAGGCAACTAGAATGCCTATGCCCAGCAACCTTTCACGTAACTGCTCGCCCCTAATCGGCTAACGTTGACGTCAAACGTCTAGCGCCGGACGTAAAGCGTCGAGGTCTGACGTCCGGCGTTAGACCTTGGACGTCAGCGTCATCGGTTCTGAGAAAGGGCATTTTGCTGAGGTTGAACCGAGCCGCGCATTCGCGCGGAAGAGAGAGTCGAGCATATCTGAGATCTGCAGTCAGCTATCAGCTGTCTGCATCAGATTCAGCTGCAGCA
>CAIXSY010000429.1 GCA_903922175.1 uncultured delta proteobacterium
ACCCTAAATCTCTCCGTGCGTCCCCGTCCATCATTTACCGTGTCGCCTCACATTACCTCCAACTGCGTAGGAACTGCACTGTTCTTGGTAGGAGAAGCAAACACAGATTCTACTATCAATGTTTTTACAGCTTGGGGAGAGCATTTTACTAATCGACATCGGAAGTTTGGTGCCGAACCTTATAAGGGCGCCCTAGCGGTGTGGGGATATGAGTATGGACAAGGAAAAAGAAATCTTCAACTTATGGTATGGCATGTGGCCCTCAAAACGAACGTTTCTGTACGAGAGCCCATCAGGCCTCTGAGAATAGCACATCGACCAGACCACGCGGCTCTTTTTGAAGAGGAGCATTTCTCTGATGTGGATAAGGAAACATGAAAATCATTTTCTGAAAGTTAAGAATAGCGAAGGGGGACCTTGCGTTGTCAAAAAGAGAATTTCCAGCGCGAAAGGATCTTGAACTTCGATTTTACCTGCCGAAACGACTTGTTCCGGAATTGCGAGCCGGTCAATTGCGCTAAGTAGTGCAGATAAAAAACTATGAACCTCCGATAATCTTTACTTTTCGAATTTTAATTATGAGGATCCCCGTCAAATTTGGGGAGCACACCTCCACGGAGATCTTTAACATGAAAGATACGACGGATTGTTAAGAGCTTCATATCCCCCTCTTGCCCACTGAGCCTAGCGAAGGTAATGGTTCCCGAGCGAGAAGTAATTGGCTTAAAGTGTGGACTATTCGCCCCGAACGCATCTACCATAAACTTTTTCCAAGCATTGATGCCGATCTTTACAGCTAGCGTACGAAGAATCAGCTCGGAAGATGCCTCTAAGGTCACAATATCAGCAGGATGTTTCCCGTCCGATGAATGGACTCCAAGGACCGCCGTCGAAGCAAGATCGCAATCTAAGAGGTCTCCATTCTGCTTAAGGGAAAACTCGTTTATTCGACGGATAGAAAAAAACTTTTCCTGACCGATTTCGTAGGTATTCGCAAATAGTCGAAGAACGGCTGGGTAGTTATTGAGTACGTCGGATTTATGAAGTCCATCCAGAAGTTGAAAGCTCGCAAGTAGATCACTATCTACATTTTTACGAGCGCATGCGATTTGAAGATCGTCTAATATAAATAGAATCGTAATGCGCCTTTGAAGATCGGAGTTAAGAAGTTCATGGAGGCGCCCTACTATCGCTGTGGCTAACGGCGCAAAAATGAACGAAGTATTTTTAACTTTATCCCTGAATGCTTGCTCAAGATTTTGAACTTCATAGAAAGTTTCCAAAGATTGCCAGAGATCCACGATGGCTTGACTCCGCTCAAGAGGAGAGCTTTTGGGATCGAGAAATGGGTCTCGTGCCTGATGAAACCACTTTTCTTGGAAAGGCCTTTGAGTGGGAGCAAAATCAACTAGTTCTATTGCTCCTGACATGGGCAAGTAGATCTGATGCTTTGCAAACTTGGAGGCAATGTATTGCGAAAGCTGTAAGCGCTGCCTAACACGGTGTTGGGACTCGCATTTTCGCGCAATGCAAAGAAGATTTGCTGGGCCGTTATCTAGGAGCAGGCGTCTAGGCATCCACTGTTTATATCAATTTCAGCTCGCTCGTCTCAACTTTAGGATTTTGGGTTCCTCACCAGAATGAATGGGTGATTTTCGTGATCGTGATCGTGGTCGCGGTCGTGGTCGAGTGGTCTCAGCGCAAGCAAAGGGCAGTCAGCATAGCAACTATTCCCTCTATGCCACAAACTCTATGCTTACCTTGTAGACATCAAGTTTCTGTGTCCTTTCGGCAAGCCTGCATGAATCCCGTTGAGCGCCTCTGGTAAGCTGTCTGCGTAAAGCGCGACAACATAACCAGGAGGATAAATGAGGAAAGGGAAAATCGATAAGATTGGGGAAGAAGTAGAGCCAGCAGTAATCAGGCTAAGACAACGCATAGAGCGCTGGCGAGTGAAGCGAAAGATCGGGAAACGGATGCCGGAGAGGCTGTGGCTGGCGGCGCTTGAGGTAGCACGATGGCAGGGCCTCGCCCCGACGGCGCGGTTGCTAAAGCTCGACTATTATACCCTCAAGCGGCGGCTTGAGGGAGACACTTTAGCAAAATCTGCTTTTATAGAACTTGGACCGGTGGGCAACCTAGCCACCAACCCTGCCGCTGGTCCAGCCGAGTGGAGCATCGAGGTAGAAGAGCGGCGTGGGCGAAAGATACGAGTGCAGTACAAAGGCCCGCTGGCGCCTGATCTTGGATTGCTGGGGAGCAGTCTTTGGAGGGCAGGTAAATGATCCAGGTAACACCACAGATGCGGGTATTGGTAGCAAGCGCAGCGGTGGACTTTCGCAAAGGCATCGACGGACTGGTGCAGGTATGCCGGGCGGAGCTTGGGGCGGAACCATTTAGCGGGGCGCTGTTTGTGTTTCGGAGCCGAAGCGGTAAATGCATCAAGATTCTGGTGTACGACGGGCAGGGTTTTTGGCTGTGCCAAAAACGATTATCGAGGGGGCAGTTTCGGTACTGGCCATCCCCCAACGCTGGAGAGTCTGCCAGGGTGTTGGCGGCACATGAGCTGCAAGTGCTTCTGGCGGGCGGCGATCCCGGGGCAGCGCCTGGAGCGGAGCAGTGGCGCGCGCTGCATAATTCGTAAAAAACAGCAAAAAGAATGGCACATAGGCGCAAAAGGACTTGCGTTCCGGGCGAAATCCTGTTACTTTTTTGGCATGACGGAACTTCTGCGCTATCGCGGACGAAACATAACCGAGAACGAAGCTGCCTTTATCCGGAAGTTGATAGCGGATAACCCAACACTTAGCCGTCGCGCCCTATCAGCCAAACTGTGCGAAGCCTGGAACTGGCGGCAGGCTAATGGGGCGCTGCGCGACATGGTATGCCGTGGGCTTATGCTCGTGCTACACCGTGCTGGACATATAGAGCTACCGCCTGTACGCCAGGTAAATCCAAACCCGCTGGCGCGTAGCGCCGCTGCGCGCCGTGCACAGACGCTCGTAACGATAGACACGCCAGCGTTAAGCGGCAGCCTAGCGGAGCAGCAGCCGCTCTCTATTGTCCAAGTACGGCGCACTGAAAGCGAGGCGCTCTTTGATAGCCTTATTGAGCAGTACCACTATCTTGGCTACGTGCAGCCGGTGGGAGAGCACCTAAAATACCTGGTCTATGACCGTTTGGGGCGAGTACTTGCATGCCTGGCCTGGTCTTCGGCGCCGCGCCACCTTGGAGCGCGAGACCGACACATTGGCTGGGACGCCGCTGCACGACTACGCAATATTCGGTTTATAGCCTACAACACTCGCTTTCTTATCTTGCCACACGTACAGGTGCCGCACCTCGCAAGCCATATCCTTGGTCTTCTGGCGCGCCGGATTAGCGCTGACTGGGAGTTTTTGTATGGGCACGCGCTGTATTTCCTTGAGACTTTCGTCGACCCGCAGCGTTTTAAGGGTACGTGCTACCGGGCGGCTAACTGGGCTGTGCTTGGACTAACCACCGGGCGCGGTAAGGCTGACCAAACTAAGAAACAAAACCGCCCGATTAAAGAGATTTTGGGGTATGCGCTGCGGCGCGATTTTAGGGAGCGCCTCATTGCGGCATGATGAAAAAGACTGAGCGCGTAGAGATCGACATTCACGAGATTGAGGCGATCCTGGATCGTACCAAGACAGGATCTTTGGGAGACGAGGATTTCGCCAAGCTCAAAGCGGCGCTAGAAACATTAGCATACCTGACAGATCTGGTAGAGGATCGCCAGACGACGATGGCGCGGCTGCGCCAGATGCTGTTTGGTGCCAGCACGGAGAGCCTGAGTAACGTACTAAAAACGCTGCACACACAGACAGCAGCAGGCAGTGGCACTGAGAACAGCGCGAGTGATAATAAAGCCGCAACCACGGAGCCTAGCGCCAAAGGGCATGGCCGAAATGGGGCAAGTGAATATAGTGCCGCCAAAAAGATAAAAATTCCTCTTGATTCGCTCAAGGCTGGGCAACGCTGCCCAGGCTGCCTTAAAGGCAAGCTTTACGACTCCGTGGCGCCAGGACTGTTAGTGCGGGTGACGGGACAAGCACCGCTTGCTGCAACCGTATATGAGCTACAAAAACTGCGCTGCAATCTGTGCGGCGAGGTTTTTACTGCCGAGCCGCCTGCCGGCATCGGCACAGAGAAGTACGATGCAGCAGCTGGTGCGATGATCGCCATGTTGAAGTACGGCAATGGAATGCCCTTTAACCGCCTGGCCCAGCTGCAAGAGAACATGGGGCTGCCGCTACCGGCAGCCACGCAGTGGGAGATAGTTGAGGCAGCAGCCGCCCTAGCAGAGCCGGCACACATAGAACTGGTTCGGCAGGCAGCCCAGGGAGAAGTGCTGCATAACGATGACACCGGCGCTAAAATACTTGAAATGATGAGCGACAATAACGCGGTGACGAAGCAAGAAGAAGACGAGGAGTCACGAGGCATAGAAGACCCTGAACGGAAAGGTATGTTCACCTCCGGCATCGTGGCCGTGACGGGCGAGCATAAGATTGCGCTGTTTTACACCGGGCGTAAGCATGCCGGGGAGAACTTACGGGAACTACTTAAGAGGCGTTCAGCAAACTTGGCGCCGCCAATTCAGATGTGCGACGCACTGTCGCGCAACATGCCCAAGGAACTCAAAACCATCGTCGCTAATTGCGCAAGTCACGCCAGGCGTAAGTTTGTCGATGTTGCACTCGACTTCCCCGAGGAGTGCCTACATGTGCTGAAGGTATTTCGGGAGGTGTACGCCGTCGATGCTGCGGCTAAGGAGCAGAGACTCTCTGCGACTGATAGGCTGGCGAGCCACCAAGCTGAAAGTGCTCCGCGCATGACTGGTCTTCACGACTGGATGAAAGAGCAGATAGCTGCCAAGAAAGTCGAACCCAACTCAGGTCTTGGGCAGGCAATCGGCTATATGCGCAAGCACTGGGAGAAGCTTACCCTATTTCTACGTGTCCCTGGTGCCCCACTCGACAACAACCTGTGTGAGCGCGCCCTCAAAAAGGCAATCCTACATCGTAAAAATGCCTTGTTCTATAAGACGTTACATGGCGCCGTAGTCGGGGACTTGTTCATGAGCCTCATTCATACCTGTCAACTCTGCGGCGCCAACCCCTTCGATTATCTCGTAGCGTTGCAAAAACACCACAGTGAGCTCGCTGCCACTCCATCAGACTGGATGCCATGGAATTATTGCCCTACCATGGATGGCTTGGCACCACTGGCTCCAGCTGCGCAACCTTGAGCCGGGGGATGCCTCCCTACGCTGCTTACCCGAGATTCGTGCGCATCATGAAAAGAAATTTCGGCTTTTGCAGGCTTGCCGAAAGGACACAAGTTTCTCATGCGCGAACATGTAATATATTCGGACTATTCAGCGCAAAGTTTCCTGTCCACGACCGCGACCACGATCACGATTTGAAAAAAGAGCCTTTCGATTCCCTCGATAAACTTAACTATATCAAATAATTAGTCTATCGTTAGTATTGTTCTCTACCCACACTTATTGGTGAGGAACCGGATTTTGAGTGACTGGAGCACCTCGGATTGACTGATGACTTGACACTTTATCATCAATTCGCCATCAAATTCATAACTTCCGATAATAGATCGTTATCGGATGTTAGGGGACCTTACCTGTTGAATTAGCTATATTTAGTTGAATCTTCATATGGTCTTCAAGCATCCAATAGTATATAAAGAAGGAAGGTATGAAGAACTCCCCTGCCCTGCATAACCCTACAACATCGCTAGATCCGGAAATCCGGGAGCTCCACCAATTTGCTGCGCTCGCTGATTCGCGAAATACTCAGCGAGCTTACTTAGCTGACTGGAAGCATTTTCTGTCATGGTCTAAGAAACGAAATAAATCACCACTTCCTGCAGACCCGGATGATATCGCCATGTACCTACGTTATTGCGCTGAAAAACTAAAACTCAACGTATCAACCGTAAGACGGCGTGTTGCATCGATTGCCGAAGCTCACAAGAGAAATGGACATGCATCGCCTTGCGCAGAGTGGGTCGTCAGAAACACGATGAGAAGGTTAAGACGCGAGCTTGGAGTCCCAGCGCGTGGGAAGAGTCCCATTCTTGTGAGTGATCTAAAGGCTATGATAGCAAACTGTCCCCCTTCCCTTGGCGGGCTTCGTGACAAAGCCGTGCTTCTTATAGGCTTTGCCGGAGCATTTAGAAGGAGTGAGCTCGTAGCACTAAATATCGATGATCTTACTATCTCCGATGAAGGATTAGTTATTTTAATACGCGAAGGTAAAACTGATCAAAAAAGGGAAGGACGTAAAGTTGCTATTCCCTTTGGAAAGAGTCCCCTCACCTGCCCCGTAAAGGCATTAATTGATTGGCTTGAAGCCGCACGTATTACCACTGGTCCGGTGTTTCGGGCTGTTACGAAATTCGAGAAACCGCGCACAACTCGATTGTCCGACAGAGTTGTTGCCGAGATTGTCAAAAAATATTGTGGTTTGGTTGGAAAACGGGTTGCGCGCTTTTCGGGCCACTCGCTAAGGGCCGGACTCGCCACTTCAGCGGCTATTGCAGGAGCCTCTGAAGCGTCAATACAGAAACAAACTGGGCACAAGAGCCTGCTTGTTCTTAGGAGATACATCAGGGATGCATCATTTTTTCGAGAAAATGCGGCTAGCAAGCTCGGGTTATGACGAAACAAAAGCGAACTCCTCAAAATGCCCAAAGTTAAAGTTCCAGTATCCACAAATAGTGCCGCTAGTATCTTCAAGACTCGTAAAGCATTTGCATTAGCTCCACGCCGAGAATGCCATGTAAATCGCTGCCCAAACTCTCCGATACGCAGTCATTCAATCAGTAAAAATCATCTTTCTCTTATAGAGACGGACGGACATTTGTTTACTCTATCTGAAAGAGAACTTTTTGATGGCACTTTTATCGAGTATTCCAACGCCACAGTAGTTAAAAAAGTTGGGATAGGCGACGCGACTACATTCGATGGGTTTTGTTCAAACCATGATAACGATCTCTACCAATCAATCGATAAAATTCAATTTGATCTAACACCCAATAATCTGTTGCTGTATGCACATAGGAACTTTGCTCGCCAAGTTTCTGAACATTCCAGTCGGGTAGATCAACTTAAGCATTTCTTCTCTATCCATCCCCCTCCCCCGGAGCCTTTGAGATCTGCGGCTCTGCGACCATTGAAAGTTATGGAATTGAACCTCGATTATATTCGACGTGGTTTTCGAGAGCTTTCCCATACAATAAACACCAGTAAACAGCAACGTTTTACTCACCTAGTACTCGAAACGAATGCTCGGATTGGATTCGCAATTTCTACGATTCTTTTTCCGACATATTCAATCTTCGGAGATTCATACGGTCGAGATGTAAATGGATGGCCAGTAAGTCTCACAATTCTTCCCGATGCCAATCGATCTCTCATACTCTTAACATCTAGGAATCATAATTATCTTGCATCAGTAGCTTTCTTGAATTCGATTGAAACCGCTTTCAAGTCAGCCCATAAAAACATCACATCATCCTGCATAGCCGTCGCTGCTATTGAAGGTTGCCCGGTTTTTTCGCAAAAGTGGTGGGATTGTTTAACGTTAGATCAACAAGAGTTCTTCTTTAAATGTTCTCAGTTCTCCGACCATGAGAATACAGATCCTTCTGTTTTATCGTCGGCAAAACATATTATTTTGGATTCTACCCCTATAATCAGTTGTTCCCGTCTGTAGAATCTATCCATTCGACGTCTCAGACATATTGGAGTTTAATCTTGGAAGAGCATAGCTTCCTTCCGATAAGTTTTCCTTATCAGATCGAATCAGAATTAGTTGCTTGAACCGGCGTACTTAAAATGATTTGTTATCTCGCCCTATTCTCCATTTGCGTTTTAATCATAGTCACTTCACTCATATCTAGTGATGATACGGTAGCGGGATTCATCTCAACAATTGACTTTGCCCCACTGCACAAATAAATCTGCATGGTGAATGACACACCCTGCGCCTTCCATTATTTTAGGATCAGGACTGCAGTTTTCAGTACTAATCCCAGTAAGAAGGTTCTTCCAAACTTCCACACACCCTAAGTATTCCTTTTGAGAAGGAATTGCTTGGCCGATGGAACATCCAAACCTTGCTTTTTGAGAAATACTGTAATGTAGATACATCTCCTTACATACAAGCTCAAAAGACCGCGGAGCCAAGTTTTTATAGTTCTCCTCGTATAATTGATGCAACGATCGACACGTCTCTACGTCGATGTTGATAAGGGGCTGTTCCTCTGGGTCGAGAGATCCTCCGTAAATATGCTCAGCGGGACCTGCATGCTTTAGTTCTTTGTGAAGCACTCTGTTTACAAAGATGCTTGAATCGTTTTTCTTTTGAATTTTCGCGATTAGGAGCCACAAAGAAATCGGTGAGGTGACAAAGCCAGCATAATACAAACGAGGAATGCCTCTTTCGCAAATGAACTCAAGAAGGTTTAGCCTCATCTCGTTGAATTTGCGATGGAAGGAAATCGCGGACTCGAGATCTTTGGGACTTGGCTTGTTAATGGAATACCCACTAGGGAACGGATTTGGATGGTTGTGCAGTATCAAAACCGTATCATAAGCTATGCGGCGAACCTGTTCATGCAAATCTTGATCAGTCAGCGCCAAATAAACTGAATTTGCATCAGCACCTTTGTTCCACCATATTCTTCGAGATATATGATTTTTAACAAAGACTATTACAATCCATTCATGTTTCTTGTATTTGAGCAGTCCTGCAACTTTCGCAGGAGTAATTCGATAGTCCAATTGGCAGTCAACAAACTCTCCAACCGCCGCCATGGCAGCCTTGTAGGAAGGATCTGCGTAAATAGTGGTGGTCTGAAAGGAGTATTCCGACAAATGGATGTTCCTCTGTCGCTTCTTAGCTAGAGCAACGATCTGGTCATTAGTTAAAGGATGACGGTGCCGGTAGATATCTATAGAATATAAAAGTGCCGCTAACCCTAATCCAGCTCCGATTACAATCACCAACGCCATGTTTACCTAGAATTACAACTTGGGTTCTTGAGGGGTAACACATCAATGTGTTTGCTCACGTCACTAGTACAAACTGCAAAATCTTTGGCAATATAACAGCTAGATTGTGCGGTTCTGGGCTCTCATAGTCAATGAAATTTCCACGAAAACACGGCAGGCCCATAATCCGCACTACTCGTATATTAGACGGCCTCCTCGATTGTTTCGACAAGAGGCATCTTTGCGGCTTTCAATTCGCGTTTGAGCTCCTCCTTCCATCGGCCATCTGAACTCATGCGTATGTATACGATTCCGTCAAAATCGGACGGGGTTTCCAGACTTGGAGTGATAAGAGCACACACCCGCTGCTGGCCAAGATGGGAAAGAAAGTAACCTAGTTCAAGAATAACATTTTGTCTTGCTCGCGGTTCTAAAGATGCACCTTTGAGGCTGCCAACATCGTCATCGGTCATTAGGACGATCGCGAATGTAACAAGCTCAGCCTCCTCAATAAATTTCGTCAGAAGATGCCGTCCCATGTTGGGTTGATCATGCAATACTATTCCCTCCAGGCCGACACTTGAAAGAAACGAGACTATGTTTTCTCTGAGTACATCGTTTTGCCCGTGGACGACAAATACCCGATTAGGAGAACGTGTTTCAGACTCTTCGTGAGGATCCGCCTGTTCTGGAAGTATTTCACCAATTTCTTGGTGTTGAGATCGTTCAACCGTTGCAAGAGCTTTCTTGATAATATAGGCCGACAATAAAGAATTTTCGGCCGTTGTTGCCGTTGGGTTATTAAGAGTGAACTCGATGATTTTGTTGGTCCTATCTCGGCGACTCCCCATGCCTCGACCAGCATCCAGCCCAAATTGTCCTGCCTCCAGCAGTAAATCGTCTATGTCTGTATGACTCCATTCTGAGATTATGTTTTTAGCTTTGAGAATCTCGGCGCGAGTTGGTGCTGGAAGCGGTTTGAATTGGAATTGAGAAACGAGATTCTTATCGAATTTATAGCCAGCGGCGGCAAGAACCGAAAAGAGATCACGATCCTTGATAGCCCAGTGATTACGGCTGAACTCGAACTGTTCAAAATCAAGTTGCTCCCGAGTTTTCCAAAGAAAATCATTCAAAATTTTACTTGAAGTTGGCAAAGTAGTGAGCATCACCTTGATGTCACTTTTGGTAATATCAATCGCTTTAATCTGTACAACGTGCGCTTCTTCTTGGCCTCTCCCTTCGTACATCAGAATGCATGGCCATGATATAATGCAGTCCTTTGCCTCCACTGAGAGTGATTGCAACTGAACCCTAATTAGGTCAGCTGTGTACTCCAGGAAGCGATTTCTTGGAATCTCAAATAGTCCGCTACCGCGATTTCCGACTTGGGATGGCACAAACAGACTGTACATTTACTACGAGGTCCTTTGTCTCAATTGAAGTAGATTGGTTTGCCGCCTACAATGTTACGTATTACAGTCAGTCTAAACTGCCAGTAAGCGTACTCAACCTGAAAAACAACAACCTATCTAGTGCTAAATCGTTCTAAATTGCCTATGAATTCACCATATTAAAAAACCCCAAACTCACTTGCCACCATGTTACTCAAAGCTTTTGACCTCGATGTTGGAGTAGAGTCAGATGCGAGCACTCATCGTTTTGGAATTCTAATGAGGCTGTTTGCCCCCTCCCCTAGCTTAACCTCCGATAACGCCCTCTTATCAGAATGACTTCTCTAATCGCCTAAAACAATTACCCGATTAAGAATTATTGAGGTCCTCTCCCGGGAGAGAAATCAATCCCAGACTTCCGTTATCGATACCTCTAGATCGTGCTTATGACACTTGGGGCATTCTATAGTCTCGGGCTTGTCAAGGTCCAGAGGTGTGGCAGGCGACCCGCAACAGAAGCATTTCGAAATCGGCTCGGCTGACAGGACAGAAAAGATGCCCTCGCAAGTGACACAGTACACTATGAAGTACGCGCTATTGCCGCCTACCTCGCCACAACCATCCATAAGACCTGTCGCACAAAATCCACATGGACAATCAATTCGATAAACGGTTCCCATGGGCTCATTTGAATCGGTACATGCAAAAAGGTCAAGCTTTCTTTGAGTCCGGAGGTAACAGCCTGCCCCTGCGTGCTAAAAGCTTGATTTCCCGCAGTCCGACGAGCACACTACATCAACAGGGATTTACTATTATGATTCACGACTTAAGCGAGATTTTGTTCCTTGATATCGAGACGGTGCCGGCATACCGTAATATTTCCGAGGTCCCAGAGGACTTAAAGGAAATCTGGATTGAATCCAACACTAAGCGGCGTAAGAAAAAGGTCGTGGAAGATGAGGACGACGGTGAGGCTCCGCCCGGGGCTGGCCCTTCGATCCAAGATGCCGGTCAAGCTGGCTATGACGAGGGAGCGGGCTTAAAGGCAGAATTCGGCAAAACCATTTGCGTTTCCTTGGGCCACTTTGAAGGTGGCACGGCGGATGAGAACTTCCGCATTTATTCGCTATCCTCACATAACGAGAGTGAGATCCTAACTCAGCTCGCGGCAGTGTTCGAAAAGTATTCTACTTTCAAGCTCTGCGCCCACAACGGTAAAGGCTTTGATTTCCCATTCCTCGGAAAGAGGTTTCTGATCAACGGGATCCCCCTCCCCTCTCAACTCGATATCATGGGCAAGAAGCCCTGGGATATTCTCCACTTAGATACTAATGAAATGTGGGCTTTCGGAGCGCGAGGAGCTGGTACGGGAGCAAAGCTAAAGCTCCTTTGCGCGGTTTTTGGCATCCCCTCTCCTAAAGATGACATCGACGGGTCAGAGGTGCGCGGGGTTTACTATGAAGAAAACGACCTCCCGCGTATCGTTAAGTATTGCGAGAAGGACGTTATCTCTCTGGCGAAGGTTTTTAAAAAACTGCAAGGATTCCCGTGATCTCAATTCACTCCTTACGCCATCGCCTTACAACGTCAGCAAAGCTCACGTTTCGCCAATCGGCTTGCCACTCCCCAAACACCTTCACGCTTTGGGACTGCGGCTCCGGATTCGGCAATTCCAAATGAACGACAGCGGGAAGGAGTATTGCATCGCCGACCACGATGCACTCACCATCCGTTAGATTCGGTAGTATTTCGGTTATGGCGCTGGAATTATCTGGGAACAAGCGCCTGACGTAATCCTGATCGTGGCGGTTGGTTAGACGGAGTGCTATAAAATTGTTACACTGCGCAAATATAGTCTCCGAAACTTCAGACGGCCGCTGGCTTACTACCATGAGGCTTAGTCCGTATTTTCTTCCCTCCTTGGCGATTCGCTCAATTGACTTTCGAGATGCCCTGTAAGCGGCATCGTCGCGCGCAGGCACATAGTTGTGCGCTTCTTCACAGACTACCATGACGGGTATATCATTCAGCACGCCCTTCTCGTGTTGGAGTTTGGAATAATGGAAACAAAAGTCGAATACTAGGCGTGAGATTAAGCTCACCGTTATGCTCAGCACTTCGAACGGCACGCCGCTTAAGTCGACGATGGTGATGTTTGCCTTATTAATATAGCCAAGGAACTGCTTCATTATTTCCTCGAAGTCCTTAGTTTCGTAGGGTTTCCCGTCCCTCTGTGGGTGAAGCAAAAAATTTAGGCGTTTGTCCGAAAGCTTGGTCTGGAGTCTCGACACAAAGCGGTCGAATTCTCCATTGAACGGCCCTGTTGTTGCTCGATCCTCTTTGCCGGTCGACCATGGAACAAAATCATGTACTTTATCGAAATACACACATCGATCTGGAACGAGCTGTGGCGGATTAGCGAACTTTGGAAGATTCTCCCCTGGTTTTTTGCCAATCACTTCGAGGTTCATGTTTTCAATATAATGTTCAACTTCCTCGATCGAGAAATAGACGGGTGTGTCGTAAGTGATATCCTTTACACCGGGGTTGTGCTTTTCCTTGTTTAGAATTACAGCTTGCTTAAACTGTGATACCTGATTGTGTGAGTTATCTTCGTTGCTCTCGATGAACATGCTCTCTAGTTCTTCCGAGTTCATGAGCCAATAAGGAAGCTTCAATTTTGCCACATCAAGCAGATTGAGCGTAAAGTCCTGCTGTGTTTCCAGTTTGAACGCGGCAGCATACTCGGCGTGGATATCAAAAACCACAATATGTGAATTATTTTGCCTACCACGGTTTTTGTTCTTGCCGTTGTTAATGCCAACCACGTCTTGCAAGACTTTCGCTACAGCACAAGACTTACCAGACCCCGTAGAGCCAACGATCGCAATGTGCTTTCCAAAGAATCTATCACCGTTAATGTGCAGAATGACCGCCTCATTCATTGCAAGCTTCCCGAGAGGCATATTGTACAGTCCGCCAGATTGAAACAATGCGTCAAGTGTCCCGGTGTCCGCTACATATACAGGTTCGGTCGGCACCGGGAGTAAGACGCTGCCCCTTCGAAATTTTCCGTCAGCGCCTAGTGCGCCGATGGCCTGACATTCGATCTCGAACTGCCATTGAGGGGTGTTTGCTGAACCAGCCTCTGGTGTGGCGTTCTTCCCGTTCAGATTTAAGATAACCGCAATCGTGAAATCATCGTTACCTTGGGCGATCTTAAGATAACGACCAATCTGCAAGTCTTTTTTATTCTCTTCGAATGTCTGGAGGTCTGCGATCTCAACAACAATACAGCTTGGCGAACACGAGAGGACCTGTCCGATAGATTTATTCGTAGGCATTACTCAGTCCCAATATAAAGTAAAGCTCTTGCCACTTCGATAATCCAAATTGCGCTACATTCACGTCCTGCAGTTCCAGTGCTTCATGTGGCTTCTCGCCGACCATGATAAGGTCATTACACTTGTGAAGGTTCAAAGTCGCCGCATGCGCACCCTGAAGCAGTCGCACGTCGAATTCGCGTATGTGATTGGACATCTTTCCGGTAGTCATGGGCGTGCGGAAGAAATGATCTTCAAAGAATTTTCCTCCTATGCACCCATCCGTGATCTTAATGCCCTTCTGAAAAAGTCTTTGGCAAATACCGGAGAAGCAGGATGCGTCGCAATCGAGGCAAAAAACCGGAGTCTGAGTGTGAGCCGGTTTGCAGTGATACTTCTCCAGATAGTCACTAATAAAAGTGACAATCCTACTGTCAAAATCTTCCAAGCTACTCTTCGAAAGGATAAAGTACCGTAGACGTGTATTAATGCTGAGATTACACCTGAGTTGCCTACGCCTGGCCTCTAGAATCATCTTTCTTGTAGTCAACGCCAAAGTCCACCGGCTGATAGTCGTTGCTCTTATCGCGCTTAGCTCGTTTAGCAATTCAGTTCGATTAAGCTTTCGTTCCTCCCCCGAGTGCTTCATGCTTCGGTTCGCGATAATCTGAATGGCATTGGGATAAAGCAGCGTTGGTATATCACTTTTCGCTAAGCCATTTGACTCTAAAGCGCCGTAGACATCGCTGACGAGCTGGCTGAGCGGAACACCGAATTCGAACGAAAACGCTCCGAGAAATCGCCTAATATTGACCTTGTCTTTGAGTTCGGCTGCTAAAACCATCAGACTTTTATTCTCTGTTCTTAGAGCATCTTGCACCTCTGCAGTTGTGATTTTTCGAAGTCCAGGTTGCTGACCTTTGACATAAGCGTAGAGACGATACCTAATTTTCCGTCCACCACACTTGTTAAAGTGCGCCAACATCTGGAGCAGCGGTTTATAAATGAGGCTTAGGGCAAAACCAATGTTCGATTCGTGGTACTTGCACTGAATTGCCGTGTCGTCGCGAGCACCAGCTATATCAATATCCTCGATTATACCTTCGACCGTGATCGTTTGCCCGTCATCTGCATTTAGTATCTCAAGGAGGGTCTTATTGAATTGGTAGATAAACCCCTGAATAGTGTAATCTGCCGACCGTCGCGCGGCCTTTTTTCCAGAGGACGGCTGCAGCACTTTATTTCTCTTACTCTTTACCAAGACTAAACTGCCGCACGTGTCCACCTTCGATTATCCTCTCTTTTCCATTCTGGTCGCACACCACGGATAGAGCGGTGTGGGCGAAATCGAAATATGCCTTTGCGCCTCTTGAATCATTCCCAAGTCTTATTCTTAAAACCAAGACTGGCCGCATTCTCCGACACCGCACGCTTGATCTCGTCTTTCACACCGTTCGGAAACTCAGCCGAGATCTCCACACTTACCCTAACACTCGCTTGAGGATCGCTGACAAGCAGGCTGACGATTTCATCGGCTATCTGTACAAGACGCATCTTGGCGGTCGAGGCGTTTACCTCGGCAGTACCGATGAAAGTGTGAGCCTTATGTGTGATGCCCATCGCAGCCGACTTGCCTGGTGACGACGCTGGCTCAAATCCTGGCAACATGGTGCTAAGTTGGCTGCCTGACGGCCCAGCCGGAGCGCCAGAAGTCGGCAAAGGATGTGGTAAATGCGCAGCCTCATATTGCTTTGCTGTTTCTAACTCGATTAGTAGTAGCGTGTCATCAAGCTGGATGTTTGCATCACCTAGCTTGAAGCCATCAAACGTACCCTCATGCTGCCCATAGGCAGTACCGAAGAAATCGCGGCTGGTGGCCCCTTTGAGGATAGCTTGTTCCAGTACATTGCGGCTCTTGAGACGCGGCAGATATAGGTAACGCATTGTATCTTCCCAAAAGGCCATAGCACCGATAGCGGGCTTCTCTGCTTTCCAATAAAGCTCCTTTAACTTGCCCCGCAGATGAATAGGGGACCAGGTTGAAATTACCAGCTCGTTTTCGATACTGACGTGCTCAATCTCGGTGCCAAGCGCCGAGCCGCTGCTGCTAAGTAGAAATGCTTCGACAGTCGATTTCGCTTCAGTGGGCGAATATTGAACGGGACATAGGAGCCATTTATAACACTCGCGAGCGACACGCGGCAGAACTTCCTCAGACGTCTGGAATTCTTTCTCGGCCTGTCTATTTTGAACCTGGTCAATATTCAGGCGCCCGGCTTTCACGTCCTCCACGATGGACTCCCAAGCCAGCGCTACCCGGATGCAGTCGCACATACGCACCAATGAACCTTGGTCAGGAGCAAGAAATATGAGGCGATTACCTCGATAACGAGGTTTAGTGCCGTTGTTGCGTACGTGATCTAGCACAGCATCGAAGGCCAGGCGTGGCTCATCACGACAATAGAACTGCTCAGGTGAAAGAAAGACGAGACGCAACGAGCTATCATCCGGCACGTCTGCGTGAGGGGTAAAGATGTGGACACCGTCCAACAAAGTTACCCCACTAGCCAGTTTCTTAAGCACCTCGGCCAGCTTTCCAAGAACTTCGGTCTTGTCATCGAAGCGCTTTTTGCGGTCTTCCATTTCGCGGAGCAGGGTAGCGCGAGTATCAAACCAGAACCGTGTGGCATCCTGAGTCTTATCACCGGACCTGTGCAGGTAAACTAATTTTTCATCCAAGCGATTGAGAGCGTCGGAGTAAGTTGAAGAGGTTTGACCAGGCTGAAGGCAGCCAAGCAACACGCGAGCACGATCTAGGCCACGGATTCCAGCCTTGGTTGCCAACGAAGACGGGGCGCTTCCGAGAAAGATCGTGCGGGCTACACGACGAGCAGCGTTCACGGCGCCAAAGCGCGGCTCTTTGTTTTCTAACTCCGTCGTTTCGGCTCGATCGCCATCGATGTTGGTTTCAAGCACCGGATCCCAACCGGCTGGCAGGTAATAGGTTAACTCGTTACGGGAGCCCCCATCGTAAAGCGGCAAACTGCCAGGAAGGATCATTAGGTCTTTGTTATCATCTTTCCAAAGCCGGTAGATGACTTTGGCCATCAGTTTGAGCACGCCACGTGTGCGCTGAAAGCCATCAATCGTCGTCCAATCTTCATAAAGCCGGTCAAACACTTCCGGGTGAATTGGATACGCCTGGACGAGCCGGTCGAAATAGCGCGCCTCCTGAGTTTCTGTAGGTAACTTTGCCCCTTCTGCTACATAGGCATCTGCGAAGGCGCGACAAACTGCTTCGCGGGCTCTTTCATCGCGCACCGGCTCAAACAAACGCCGCCGAACGATCTCGAAGGCCTCTTCGGTGGCGACTGGTTTCCACAGTGCTTGCACTCGGCCGAAAGTCTTTTCCAAGGCTCGAAGCGCTGCTACTCCGCGTTGACTCCCCGCCTCTACCTCCGATTCTGGCAACGAGCCGAGAAGAATGGCGTTGGGCACGAGCTTGCAAGCTTCGGTGAGGGCCTGGAGAAATGACAAGTTGCTGTCGAAACTACCACCGCTTAATGGTTGGCCGTCCTGAAACTGTCGGATGTAGGCCAGCAACTCGTCAATAAGAACCACGCATGGTGCATAGGCTGCCAATAGGTTCTTGAGCACATCCTTCCCGGGTGATGTACCATTGGCGTCAGACTCTTTAACCAAAGCGAAGGCTTCTTCGCCACCAAGTTGCCAGGCGAGCTCACCCCAGAGTGTTCGCACACTTTGCTTGCCGCGCTTCCACGGCTGGCCGGGAGCGTGCGCACTGCCATCAAGCACCGCCACGCGAGCCTGCGGCACGTCCATCAACCCAGCCTGATCAATCAATGCCGAAATTCCAGCAAGATCACCCAGCGCGCACTTGCGCGTGGCAAGGTGATAAACCGCCAACATCGTGTGAGTCTTCCCGCCGCCAAAGGCCGTCTGGAGTTGAATTACTGGCTCGCCTCCCTTACCATTGAGGCGCTGCGCGACTTGGGTGAGTAACAAGCGCATGCCCTCAGTAATAAATGTTCGTTGGAAAAATGCAGGCGCGTCTTGATATTCGCGTGTTGCCTTACCGGTGCGAACGGCGGTGATGTCGGCAGCGAACTCAGACTGTTGGAATGTGCCTTCCAATACGTCGGGGTGCGGTACGGTAATCTCTCTCCAGGGTTTTATGTTCATTTAAATGCCCTTTAACGTTTGTTGACTTGGCCCAGCTTCAGCGGACGTGTTGACTGCTACAGCTTCGATGCCGGTCCAAGATGTGATCAGTTCATTGTAAGCACGCGCGTCCTCAGCCCAGCCTTGGCGCTCACATAGAGTGTAAAGTCGATAGGCGAGTTGACGCATGGATTCACCTTGATTCTTGACTGCCTCCAGTAACTTTCCAGAGGCGCTTTCACCACCTTGCTTTAATGCACGAATGAGGTGATGTAAAGTTTCCCAGACGGGATTACGCGCATCCTTTTTCGGATCCCAATCTGCGGGGTATTCGGACCACTTACGTAACCGTACGACACCGCCACCGGATTCGATAACACCGGCATCCTTCACACCATCAACGCTTGTTCCCTTCGCACGCGAAAGCGTATCCGCATCACCGAAGCGGCCTTCTTTCCATCCGTTCTGTTCGAACCAATGCAAGCAGAACTGGGTATCACGATCAAAGTCATCCTCTGCGAGAAAGCGATTAATAAGCTGGAGGGCAGTACGAACGCTCATGGGCGTCCCATCGGCCTCTAGTACAGCCGTGTATTTGGAATAGATTCCCATACCAGGGCCGATGATAGCCTGGGAGAGGTCTACAGGGGCGACAGGTGAGCGGTCATCACCTGAGCCTTTGGTCATCTCATCTAGCGCCTCAGGCAATATAGCATTTAATTCCCGCAGAAAATCACGACGTGAAATCGTTAAGGCTTCCGTGGGTCGCCTGCGACAAACGAGAATAATACTCGAAGCAAGACCGTTCCTGGTCTTCTTAAGGTTGCCACTATATTCTGTGCGCATCGGCCAAGTTCCAGTAAGCTGCAGCCCCGCTTTGCACACTGCTTCCAAAAAAGTTTCCCAGCCCGTAGAATGCGTACCAACACTGGTTTTTGTTTCTGCCTGCTTAAAGGCGTAGTAGACGGTAATTGGTGCCTCAGGATGAGCTTGACTTGCTAACCGCTTCATAGCTTTGAGCATTCCATCCATGAAAAATTCTTCGGCCTTTTTTTTGTTACCATGACGCGCGGGAGTTGCGACCAACTCTTCTGTTTTCGGAGCTACGATAGTAGCGAGGAGCTGTGAAAAGACTGGGCGAAGAACTCTCCGCAACCATACATAAAAGAAATCAGATAAATCAGCATAGCCAATATTGTCGTAGTATGGGGGATCTGTAGATATAAATTTTAAGGTTGAAATGTTTTGCACCTGAGAATCTGCCTGGAAAACATGCCCATTCCCGCAGCTAACAGAACTTTTAATGCATTTGGCTACTTGTATAATACCGGAATAAAAATTCCCCGATGATTCACTAAGAGGGTTTGCCTCGGTATAGTCCCATATCATGGGAAGTACCTGACGGCCGAAAGTCGAGACCATCTTTTCCGCACCATTGTGCCAAGCACAAAGAGACGACCAATAGTTTGCTCCTTTATCAACTGCAAATGACAAATACACACTTATTACTTCCGCGTATGCACTGGCTCCGGACCCACCGTTATCATACCCAACTCCATCATCCAACATCCCAGCAGCTACGGCATCTTTACGAATCTTCTCCCGGGCCTCAATAATTAGGTCACCAAAAGTGGCCAAGGCTACCAATTGGCGTCGAGTGAAGATATCAGACCATTTGGTCATTCCGTAGTTCCCGACTCGAAAGCCGAGAGCCTGCTGGAAAAACTCGACATCCGGAATCCAAGTTGGTTGCGCGTTAGCCGCGACAGCTTCCATCTCCGCTGTCGCGGTTAGATAAATACGACTACGAGGGAGTTCGGCGACTACTGCCATAAGACGCTGCCCCATGCGTCCAGCCCGCGCTTCAGCCTTAATGTAGTCACCACTAATTGGACTATTTGAAATTAAACATCGAAAGTTGGAACCAGCTCCCGGCACTTTAGTCCCTTCTTGAGCAGTCGGGGGTGGCTCTCCACTCCTGACAACAAGCTTGTACTTGTCCCCTGTTACAATCGGCTGTACATAGGACTCCTTCCCTTTCTTGGCGCAAAGTATAAAATTTGAGGCTAATGGGACATCAATGTGAGAAAAAGCAGGATTTGGGCTTTTTACGGTGCGTGCCCAAAGCCAGGCTATGACAGTGAGCTTCTGACCAACTAGGTTTTTTAAGTCAGTTCGCTCACGCGCCATTTCGGCGGTGATCTCAACCGCCGGATACAGGTGGCCGATTCGTTTCTGTGCTTCCGCACGCATCCATGCACCGTAGTAGCGAACATCCTCGGCGAGTCCAGTGGCACCGGGCCACGAACCAGAGTCTCCGCCAATCTTCCCTCGTGCTTCCGGATTTATAGGAGGTCGCCCCGCAAACTTGGGCGGGATTTCGATCATAGCCTTGTTGATGAGCACGGCGACGGGGTTGAGATCGCTGGCGTAAGCCTCCAGCCCCAACCGTTGTGCCTCCAATGGGATCGCTCCACCACCAGCAAAGGGATCGTGCAGCGCGGGCAGCCTGTCGGGATTAAATAGTTCAGCGGCCTGTGGATGGTCTTTATTCAGTTCACAAACTTCTCGCCATGATCGACGGATTTCGGCGCGGGCACTCTCAATGACTTTCTCGTTCGTCGTGTTTTCCCAAAGCACGAGGTCTTCAATGATTTTGAAGAGGCGCTTTCGCTCGATAGCAGCCTCTTTCTTGTTCATTCCGTATCTGAATCCCCCACCCTGCTGATAACCTGGATCGTTTACGAGTTGCGCAAAAATAACAGCCCGCGCAGCTGCAAGGGGGCGACGCGCCCACCAAAGATGTAGCGTGCTTGGATGCCCGTGCCGTATAGATTTCTCACGAGCACAGGCGACATTAATGGCGTCGAGCGGCAGAGACACCTCGATGAGCTTGCGTGGAGATTTAATGGGATAGCTCATCGGGATGATGTTCCTTTTGCAAGTAACGAGTTCAGATCGTAGTTTACGGATGAGACGCCCCAGCCCGGTTCGGCATCAAAAGGGTTGGTCAAATAATAGGGACCATCTATCGCACCGTTCTCTCCCGCAAGCACAATAGCGAGGACGAATTTGTCAGCTTGGTTGAGGGCATAGAGCATTTCGTTGCGAGTAACGGTGATGGTACTCGCACCTTTCACACGACCTTTTACTTCAATGTGCCTAGCCTCTGGCTGCTTTCCATCCACAACCGGCGCGTATGAAGTGAGATCCCAACCACACTTCTGGGCAGAGACATCTATAACACAGCAGCCACGCGCTTCCTCGGCCAGACGGACGGTATTCATGGCGAGCTGCTCAATGCGCGAGCGAGCAGCGGGATCTGTCGAAAAAAGAGAGCTGTCTTCAACGGGAGGATCACCACGCAGGCGGCGGAGCAGTCCCGCCGGAACAACTAGCGCACCACTAAGTACAACAGGCGTAGCAGAGGTGACGTGGCGCATTGACTGAAGCTCTTTTTTTCGGCTTTCCAGCCGCGATTCGAGGTCGCCAAGATTGCGACGGACGTTTTCGAGATTGAGCCGCACATCTTTTCCAGCAGCTTTGTCGTCGGTCAGCTTGATAAAACGGTCAGACCAGTAATCAATCTCCGTGGTCAGACGTTCGTGAACGGCAGCGAGGGTCTTGTCCACGTGGGCGATGCGGCGTCCAGCGACTTCGTTGAAGTGTTCCGGAACGAGCGTGGAAGCCGCAAGAGCGAGAGCACGTTGTTCCAGCCCTGCGGTAAGCCAAGGCGCGGAAAGCGTTTCGGCCAGCAGAGATCTTTCAGTAGCGGCGAGCGGTTCGAGATCTAAGTGTGGTGCCCAACCGGCAAAAGTGGCACTACCATCTGGTAGAACGCGGACGAATTGCAGGCGCTTGGAGATTACCTGACCATCACCGGACTTTACCTCGTGTGTAAGAAGAAAGAGTAAAGAAGGCTCTTCGCCCTCGTCCGCAGGGTCCACGAGAATTGTGCCCTGGCGCAGCAGATTGGCGTGCTGCTCAAGTAACACATCGCTAAGTGCCAACATAAGCGGGTGGCCGGGATGAATCATGCTGGCAAAGGCAAGACCGGGGCGCTCCGTTGGACGCACAGCACCCTTGGTAAAACAAACACGCTCGTAGCGCTTCAGAACAGGCGCTAGATCCCGCCGATTGCGCCCAGTGATGAGGCGGTCGCGCTCGCATAATTTGCCAGGCACGCGAGTTATCTCAAAACGCTCTAATTCACGGGGATAGATGATGCCGCCGAGAGACTCAAAGCCTTTCATAAAGAAGGAGCGAACGAAGTACGGCTGAAGACGACGGGCTTCGGCCTTTTCCATCTCTT
The DNA here is from genome assembly GCA_903922175.1 of uncultured delta proteobacterium. Taxonomy (GTDB): domain Bacteria; phylum Bdellovibrionota_C; class UBA2361; order UBA2361; family CAIXSY01; genus CAIXSY01. The sequence goes on from CAIXSY010000429.1 coordinate 22,255, forward strand.
CTTTTACCGCGAAGAGACGCTCCGGGCTTAGGCTTTCTTGGGCCAGTGCGTCGCGGTTCAGAATGCTCATGAGGTGCTCGTGATCGAGTGCATTATCTATCTTTTGGCTGAGACGAGCGCGTACTTCTGGTTGGTCGCCGTATCGAATGGCCTCCAGTAGCATGTCTTTGAGACTCTTTCCGTCAAAGACTTCGCCGAGGACGTTAAACACTTGACCTTTAAGCGCCTCGCTTACGACCTGAAGTTTTTCGAGCAATCGGAAATAAACATCGCCTTCGCGCGTTTCTTTGGCAACTAGGTTCCAGTGGTGGCAGACCTCTTGTTGCCCGATGCGGTGGATTCGACCGAAGCGTTGTTCGAGGCGATTAGGATTCCATGGCAAATCGTAGTTCACCATCAAATTGGCGTTCTGGAGGTTGATACCTTCACCAGCAGCATCCGTGGCGACAAGCACCCGGACATCGGGATCCGAACGAAAAAGAGCCTGGGCCTTGCGGCGGTCGTCACGGTGCACCCCACCGTGAATGACCACAATGGCATTGTGGCTGCCAAGCACACCGGCAATCTTCTGGTGCAGGTAGTTCAGCGTGTCGCGGTGCTCGCTGAAGATGATAATTTTCCGCATGCGCCCCCCTGCGTCATGCATCTGGGGTTCGTTCTGAAGAATGCGGGAAAGCTCGTCCCATTTCTTGTCTTTTCCAGAAGCGACAAGGGCCTTTGCCTGTTGTTCGAGGCCTTGAAGGCTAACAATTTCAGCCGCAAGCTCTGCAATCGTTTGTGAAGCTGTGGCCTGGTCAACAAGTGTCTCTTCAAGATTTTCCTGCTCCTCGGCATTTAGGTCATCGTCGTCCTCGGGAACATCCGCGAGGGTTTCGGCAAGAATTTGTTGGCCGCGAGCGCCCATCTTTTCCTCGCGGAGACGACGTTCGAGGCGTTCGCGACGACGTTTTAGTGACTGAAAAATTGCTTCTGGACTGGAAGCAAGACGCCGCTGGAGGGCGGTGAGTGCAAAACCGACCGAACCTTTGCGCTTGCCATCGAGTGCATCAGCTTTACCCATTTCCGTCTTCACATATTGCGTGACGGCTTCATACAGCGCGGATTCAAGGTCAGAGAGTTGATAGTTGACGGTGTAAGCACGGCGCTCGGGGAAAAGCGGCGTGCCGTCGAATTTCACCAACTTCTCCTTCACCATGCGGCGAATGAGGTCGGAGCAATCGGCCTTGTGAACACCGTCCCGGAATTTTCCATAGAATCGGTCTGAATCGAGAAGCGACAGGAATAACTGGAAATCCTCTTCCTTGCCGTTGTGCGGCGTGGCAGTCATCAGTAAAAGGTGGCGCGTCTGGGCGCCGAGCTTTTCCGCTAACTTAAAACGACCTGTCTTTTCGAGCTTACTGCCGAAGAAATGGGCGGCGAGTTTATGGGCCTCATCAAACACCACGAGATCCCATCCAGCGGCACAGAGTTTTTCCTGCAAATCCTCGTTGCGTGCCATCTGATCGAGCCTAACGATCAAGTGGTCGATATCCTCGAAGGGATTGCCGCTGGGAGTGGCGGCTTCCAAGTCCTTAGTAAAGACGCGAAACTCCAAGCCGAACTTTTCGAACATTTCTTCGCGCCACTGCTCCACTAGACTTCCCGGTGCCACGATGACAATGCGCCGAGCATCTGCCCTCATAATGAGTTCGCGGATGTAGAGACCGGCCATAATGGTCTTGCCAGCGCCGGGGTCATCAGCAAGGACAAAACGTAAGGGCTGGCGTGGAAGCATGGCTTCGTAAACCGCCGTAATTTGGTGGGGAAGCGGGTCCACGTTTGATGTGTGGACTGCCATCATCGGATCAAAAAGAAAGGCGAGGTCGATTCGCTTAGCTTCGACGGCGAGCTTAAAGTCTTCTCCGCTACCATCAAAGGCCCACGGACGCTCCTGGGTGGCTAGGTCAATGCCAACCTCATCAGCTCGACCAAGGAGTCGATCCTTAAGCGCACCTTCGGGGGTTTTGTAGATGACTTGAGTGGCCCCTTCCGCGATTGGGACTACAGCAACAACCGTGACAACGCTTGCTGGTTCAATGCCAGTTAGAGGTATCCCGGGTTTAATATCTTCAAGTCGCATAAAGTAGAACCTTCACGTAATTGGTCACGTCCTCGTCGCATTCACGGTCATTCCTTCGTCTTCATCTTATCGCCGTTAGCGGCAATGAACGAACGGATCTCCTCCATCATGTCGAGAAGTCTCAGCCATTGCTCTTTGTAAAGAGTTACAGGAAAACGTCCGAGGCCGTACACCGAAAGGCCCCCCGTCTCACCGATTTTGAGACTCAAGCCCTTCTCTTTTCCTTTCTTAAGAGCTTCGTTTTCAGCACGGAGCCTTTCTAGCTCCGCTTTCATGTCGACTTCGCTGTTACTCACTTTGCTCTCCTCTCTCTATTTTAATAGCATTTCCAACAACCTAAGTCATGTTTCCCATACTTCTGTATCCAGTGCTAATCGCGCATTAATCGCGCTCCAATCCGGACATTATCCGGTCATAATCCGGCCTTATCCGGCCATCACATAGCGACGGGATGGTCCTTTACCTTCCACTGCAAGAACCACCTGCTCCACCATGACACCCAGATCTCTTCGAGCCTGGCGCTCTTTCACTCCAAACAGTTTCTGATATTCCGGCGAAGTAATTGCTCCGTGCTTACGCACATAATCGAGACACTTGCGCTGCCGCTCGGTGAGCTGCGCTGCGCTTGATTTAAGTGGCTCAACTTCCGGGGACTCAAACCGAACAATAAATGTGCCCATCTCCGCACGAAACTCAGGCCGCTTCATGTTTCGCTCTTCACAGGCCTGCAAAATCCTAAGCGTGCCCGTTCCCCAGTGTTCTATTAGCCCAGCGCGGTGAAAAGCGCTTGCGATAAGCCGATTGCGAGGACGCGATCCATGCACGGCGTATAGTGAAGCAATAGAAAGATCATGCGGTAGCGTTCCTGGATTCCAAACTTCGAGGCCGCTGTGAAAAATTCTAATCTGCGTATGACCGGACTCAGTATAGTTTCGGTGACAAATTGCATTAATTACAGCTTCTCGAATAGCAAGGTCTGGATATTCAGAAACTCTTTCATGCTGTGGCTTGCCGGTGATCTTAATAGCGTTGCGGGTGTTTTTGGCTATAAACGCCACCGCCGTATCTAACTGCGCAAAAAGCGGGACATCGGCCGTCACTTCGTCGATAAATTCAACGGGTAGGTCGCCACGAAAACGCCCACATTTGATTGATGGCTCGATAATATAGCGGCCTGGAGTATCGGTAAACAAAAGAGCAGCGGCATTACACAATGTGCCGTCAGGTAATCGAAGGTGCAGATTATCAAGAACAACTTGGGTGGGGATAGAAATGTCCTGCCCACAGCGCTTGAGAAAATCTTCTATAGCGGAACGACTTAAGTGCTCTTCTTTTAATCCAGGACACGGCAGCGCATCCCATGTGCGGCCGGTGGTTGTTTCTACAAGCCTAAGAGTTTCCTCGCGTGACAGCGACTGATTCGTGCGACCTACCCGCTTGTAAGGCTTTCCAAATGCCCACACGGGCTTAATTGGGCTTTCTTCCACGGAAACATGAACAATCGCGGAAGCTTCCCCTCCTTCAACTTGAATCGAGGGAAACACCGGCGGATCCGTATGGCGCTTTATATCATTAGCCAGGTTTTCAAGGCTATTCTTACCAAGCTGAATACCGACACGCTTACCATCTGGATCGATACCAAAATGCACGGTGCCGCCTTTGCTGGTAGCAAACGCAGCTAAAGAGATCGCGGCTTCCTTCCACTCGCTCAAGGAAGTTTTGTTTTCACTATTTTCGAGCTCCGCCGTGTCGCTCATTTCTAAATTTCCTGTTCCCCCATACCCCTCACACCCCCGCATTTCCGGTACAGCTATCAAGCTAGACATAAATCTCCCAAACGAGCTTACCCCTACTCTTCCCCGACTGACTACTGATTTGAAGTGTTGGCCTTACGTAATACAACAAATTTGGTTTTTAGCCCAGTTACTAGAGTCTTTTAGTCTCATTTGATTAGTTGTTAATCAATAAGCAAATCGAGGATGCAAGCTTCCTGTTTCCCGCTGTAGCACCAATCCAGCCGTTTTCACGCATCATTCGCGCACTAATCCCGCATTGTCCCGCACCAATCGCGCACTCTTACTTGATGCCAAGTAGCGAACGGTGCGCGAGGCCCCTTCGACAACAGTCAAGTTCGCTACCTCACTCTCCCCTACTCTTCTCCACCGGTCTGCTGATCACACAGGTATTTCGCTCTACCGGGAAAGCCTGGAATGGACAGACTGACTTTGAGAATAATAAGCGATACCAGGAATGAAGTCTTCGTTGATTTTGGACCTGCTTTGTCCCACCCACCCGCCCTAAAAGCTTATCAGTCAACTACCAAGAGAGGGCACTCCCTCCACGCTCAACTCCTAGCGAAACTTTAGTCCTGTCTTTTCTCCCTGGTGCGCTGCCCTCGCCTGCTCCCCCGCCTCTACGATTTTACTAAGCGTTGGAAAATGAAACAGATTGAGCACAAGTCCCGTTACTGCATAGGGGATAATTAAGCTTGGCTCGTGCGCGCTGTTTGACATCACGAAACCACAAAGTGTGAGCGCTTCACTTAAGACAAGCGAAAGGATGAAGGGGACAAAGATAGGCCCTGGAAGGCTGAGAAACGAAAGCTCCCCTTCTGGTACGCGTTTAATCTCCTGGAGTCGGTTCTCATCAATCTGGCCAGTCTGGGGGTTTTGGGCAAAATCTTCTGGCTTATGCGTCTTGCCAAAACAGCTCTGAAACCGCTTAGGCAGGTATGTCCAGCGCCTTAGTGCAAAAGACAGAAAGCTTACAAGTACTGCTATAGCTACAAATGGAATATTTAGTTCTAGTACGGGGGGCGTCTGTGTCGGCGGCTTTATCTGAAACGTCACAAACACCAGTATCAGTATCGACATCGTGATCGCTGCCCACAAAATCTTCATTACTACCATGCGCCGTTTTAGAAGGTCCGTAGTCAATGTTGATATCATTAGTCATGTCTCCTTGTGACAATGTGTTAGCGTCAGAACATGGGATCTCCTCTTTTATCCAAGCTTCCCAGTCCTTCTTGATTGCTCCTCTATTGGAATCACGGTTGGCGCATCACCTCTATGGGGCTAGAAGCTTGATTCATTTACGGGTAACGTCTCACGCTTGGGTAGGAGATCTTCAAAGTTAGAGAAGGACTCATCTGACAGAATTCGAGCTCCACACTCAAGAAACTCACTAGGCCATTTCAATTTGGTATTCTCTACTACTGATTTTAGAATCCAAAGGGGTCGAGTAAGGCGAAGCGCTTCTCGTCCCTGATACGCTGTGCCACTTATGTCTGTTGCCTCAACTATCACTGTTGCATCTGATAGAAGAGCCATGAGGCGGTTACGGGTAGGGAAGTTCCCCTTTGTGACTGGACTGTCTTCTGGAAACTGGGACAATAGTAGGTGATCTCGGCCAATAGTCTCTTGCAAATTTCGGTTCTCGGCCGGAGAGACAACAGAAAGCGGCGTGCCAATCACGCCGATGGTTTTGCCACCTGCTTCTATGGTGGCGGTCTGGGCGGCGGTGTCAATGCCCCGCGCCAAGCCGCTAACAATGACAACTCCCAGTTTTACCAGGCGACGAGCAAGTTTTCGAGCGCGGGCTAGGCCATCTGCAGAGGCGTCTCTGGAGCCAATGATGGAGACAAGACGTGCTGATCTTAGTAGCTCTACGTCCCCTTTTACAAATACTACTTCCGGTGCCAATTCCCGCTCTGCTGCATTAAGGGGTCGAAAGATGTCCTGCCAATAAAGGGCACCTCTTGGTAAGATTCCCCCCTCTGTGCTTGGACTATCCAAGCCGTGCGTTGTGCCATTCTCGCACGGTCGTGAAATATTAACGAGATTCGGCATTTGCTCTCTTCTCTCTATTAGACACCTAGCCTTCTCAGTTAATCTCCCCTCCCTGTCCGCTATCTTCCCTTGCCACTGACCTACCCTAGCTTTTTATCGGTCAATTTTACTATCCCCGCCCCCCTTACGCCAATATCGAGGAGTAGCACTCTACCATCGAAGAGAAAAATTCCGAGGCCGAGGTCTTAGGCAAGAGCTTGGTAAGCCACTGCCGAACTGCTCAAACGTCTAAACGTCTTTAGCTTCACTAATAACGCTGGTTTCAACAGATGTTGAAACACACTGTATCGGTGAAACTTGTGATCACACTCGGCAGAGTATTACTCTTTTATCTGCATAAATTACAGCTCCCCTGCCCTCCTACCCGTTAGCTAAGACTTCAGAAATAAAGGCATCTAACACCAAACGTTTGGCAGCTTCCCCAACTTTTCCGCCGGTTCTGATGAGCTTAAGTTTAGAAGCCTCAGCGTCTGCAAGCGCTTCGTTCTCAATACGATCTTTTTCTTCACTCGTTAGAGAGTTCCAGTATTCATCAATGGAGCGTCTTTTAGCGACTTCTTGCTCCTCTTCGCGAAGTTCCCGCACCCTTTCCTTTTCGGCATGAGCTTTTGTTACGGCAACGGACTTTATTTGGCGCTCTTTTAACTCGACTTCATCTTTGTAACTCTTCGGTAGCTCGTAGTTATGCTCAATAGAGCTTATTAAAAATCCAGCCGGATTTTGAGAAACTCGAGCATCTTTTTTCTCTTTCATCTTAAGAACTAGCTCTAGCTTTTCATCGATTAGCTCTCTTGGGAAGTTCGCTACTAGTTCGTGTGCTTTTTGCTCTCTTACGCCAACTTCCACCAAAGCTTCTTCAAGCGAAGTTGTTTTTGTGGCTGAAAGGTCGATAGCCAAAGCTCCTTCTGTAGGTTTTCTTCGAAACACAACGTCCCACGCGCCAGGGCCATTTTTTACGTACCGGGCTTCTTTTGGTGTAGGTAGCAAGTAGCACTTTGCCTCAAGCTCATCGATAGCGGAGTTAAGTTTTCTCTTAAGGTCTGCAAGCGGAGAGTTCTTTGAAAGACCGATTTTTTCGTGGCACAAAGTTTTAAGGTCAAACCTTTTTTCGCCACCAAAAAAGAAACGCTTATCAAGAAAGCGGTAAAGCCTTTGGGCAACAGAGCTTTTTAGCCCCAGAAAGAAATCGTAATTAAGCGCCTTTACATTTCCATTTTGAAAACTCTTAAAGACAACGTCATTCCACTCAAAATATGAGACAGATTCGTCGTTCTTAACCTGATTTTTATCGTTTTTAAAGATCTTAACACGCTCTAACACATGAAAACTTTCATCTGCCCAGACCTTGTCTTTTTTGTCTCGCCACGCATTTTTATAGAACATGGTGACGCCCATCCAGCGGTTAAGCGCCTGCTCTAACCTAATGTATTTATCGCCCGTAGGCTTCCAGCGAAGAAGATTTATCAATTGATACCGGGTGAAATAAACTCTTTTAGAGGCGAAGTGTTGTAATTTAGAGAGCTGAATTAAGGCGAGAAGCACCTCTTCATCTGCCGGAGTTGGAAGCCCATGGGCGTCAGAACCAGTAATAGTGAGCCTTCTCGGGATCCATTTATTTTGACTACGATCGTGGATGCGGTCTTCGAAAACAATTGTCTTTTGTGACGGATCATTTCTCTCGGAAAGTGAGCTTAGAGGAAACTCCGCAAAGTTCATCTCGTCTTTGCCTTGAGTGATCTTTGAAGGGATATTTACAATGAGCTTAAATTTTGGCTCTTCGGTTTCTGGCTCTCTGTCTAGAATTTCAGCTTCGATAGCATTTTTATTCATGCGTAGTTCCTAAAAGGACAACAACAGGCGTTGTTTGTTCTTTTTATAGATACAAGGATTAAAGAGTTACGATCTAAGTTTGTTCGTGTGAATCGAGAGTTGCGAAAAGTAATGTGGCTCGTTGGTCGTGTTTGTGTGGCTCGTCGGTCGTGAGTAGCGATAAAAAATGTGGCTCGCGGGTCGAGAAAATGTGGCCTGTTGGTCGTTAGCGATGCAAAAAATGTGGCTCGTCGGTCGTTGGGCAAAAAGCCAAAAATGTGGCTCGTTGGTCGATGCGGATGGCGTAACGCCGTAGGAGTGATGCGGCGGCCACGTGCGTTATGCGCGGTTTTAAGCCCTCTTATATTTGAGAAGGCTAGGAAATGTGGCTCGTAGGTCGATACGTTGGGTGTAAAAAGTGGCTCATCGGTCGATAGCCTGAGTGAAAAATGTGACTCGTCGGTCGTGTGCGCAGCTAAAAATGTGGCTCGTCGGTCGTGTAGTGTTGGAAAAATGTGGCTCGTTGGTCGTGGGAAAGTGACGACGTGGCAGCGGGTCTCTAAGGAAGCCCCCCCGCGTAGTACCGTTCTAGTAATTAGTTTGTCGGCCCTCACTGTCCCTACTCTTCTCGCTTTGCAAAAAAACGCGGCAGGATTTGTAGCTCGGAAAAAAATTTCGGCTACACAGATATTGCCTTGACTAAAGAAGGGATTTGGCCTTAGAGTCCTTACACATTGAGCGACTCAAAGGTTTATCTTCTCTGCCAAGAAAGAAAGACCAAACAAAGAAAGTACCCTGCCAGGTGCTTTTTTTGTTGGTTAAGCTTAAGTATCAAATAAGGTTCTATTATTCCTATATTTAAATTCTGCCTGTTTAAAGTGCATATTTACTTTAAAGCGCTTAAAGTTCTATCAAAAAGCTCGCAGACTTCATAGTCTTTTCTAGAAATGCGCGGACTATTTACGGCGCTATTTTGTTAGCCCCTGATGGGCTGCAACTTGCAACGTGTAACTTCCATCTCGCTTAAGTCGTATCAGGTGCAAGGCTTTGTGTCATTATGCAAAATGACGTTGTATGCCTCTATAGAGGCATACAAGTATCTGAAGTTGTTTGAGTATGCCTCTATAGAGGCATACAGAGCTTGACTCAACATAGGCAGCGCTTTTGTGTGCCTCTACTCAGTAGGATCGCTAGTTTTTTAAATGGTGCGTGTGTGCCTCTATAGAGGCACACAAATTAGCAGAGCTCGATGCAACGATTTGTGTAGAGGCATACAAAGCGTTTGAGTGCCTCCATACAGAGGCTAAATTTCACTCACTACGCGCTTAAGTCAACATGTACCGGGTGTCTTCTTAGAAACCAATGCTATGCCGCCTAGGAGGCTTCGTAGTGAGAGATTCTTCATCTGTCTATGCCCGGGGTGGTAGAAAAAAACTGCGGAGCTCTTGGGGCATTTCTGGCTGCTGAAAAATTTAGCGTACATTTTGTATGCCTCTATAGAGGCATACAGAATATCTGCGCATGCACTGACTGTTTCTTTGTGTGCCTCTATAGAGGCACACAGTGTTACCTCATCACAATTAGTCCGACCATGTATGCCTCTATAGAGGCATACACGCGCAGTTTCCATATTGCATGAGTGCCTCTATAGAGGCATACATTTTAGGATACCAAATTACATTAACAGTGAGGGCTACTGCCGTGAAATTTCCTAAAACTCAAGTAATTGCGCTTGCAAATCAAAAAGGCGGATGTGGAAAAACCACCTCTGCTATCTCGATAGCGGCTACTTTTGCACACCTTGGGTATTCAGCAGCGATTGTGGACACTGATCAGCAGTGTAATGCCACTATGCATTTTGGCGTATCTCCCGATGAGCTCTTTGCGCAGGGCAAGCACACGGTGCTAGACGCCTATATGGCGAAGAGGGCCGCTATTAATTTTCAAATTGGTTTCGGGGAGAGATTTAATAACAAATTATTTCTGGTGCCCGGGAACAAGTCCTTAAAATCTATCGGTCCTCGCTTTGACCTTGAAGTTCAAGTTGAACTTACAAAACCAAATAGAGCAGACATTGATGGAGACGATGTACGTAGAGAGCAGCGTTTTCGGTTGCGAGACTCGTTAAATAGTCTACGCGGTGTTCACGACGTCGTCATCATAGACACTCCTCCGGACCTAGATTTCATAATGACTTCAGCCTTGGCAGCAGCCGATTGGTTTATCGTGCCGGTTTTCCCGTCTGGCTATGACCTTGATGGTTTAAAAAACCTTATTACTACGGTTAACAAGGTACGCAGCAAGTTTAATCCCGATCTAAAACTTGCAGGTATATTGCTAGGTAATGTGGAGCCGAATCGTAAGCTTCACTCCGAGATACACGGCATTTTATGCGCCAACTTTGGTAAAGAAGCAGTTTTTCAGACGACTATTGGTCATGGCGTAAAAATGCAGGAGCTAACGGTTCTTAAGCGCACAGTTTTTGAGCACGAGCCTTCAAAGCGCCAGGCTGAAGAGTATAAGGCGTTAGTTGGAGAGATGATAAATAGAGGAACACGCGGGAAATATGCGCTCACACCGCTGCCGGATATGAATGAATTTTCCGAACGCGTTGAAAATGTAACCGATATGAATTTAAGTCCTGAGGCGTTGTTGGAGGTTGCAAATGGCTAAGGAGAAGGCTGGATTACCTGCAGGTTTTGACTTAGGTGTCTCAATTGATGACGTGGACCGGCCGGTTAGTCTTCCAAGCTACCTAGACTATGATCCGGCGGTGGATTTGGCGCGCGAAAGAGCAAAAATAGTTCAGACGCAGGCGGTGCAAGTAGCGCCCCCAGTACAAGTCACACCACGCGTAGAAAGTAGGCCAAGTGTTCCTACGCTTGAGCCACAAAGAGCGAAAGTGGCCCCGCAAGCACCCGAGCAGAAAACGACAGATGAAGTTTTAGTAGCACGGAACAAAAAGAGGGCTGAACAAAGAGCTCAAATGCTTATTAGAAGACTTCAGGTTAACTTAACTGCTGAAGTTGAAAGGCAAGCGCATGAGCTGCTTGAGCTTCTAAGCGCGCAGAGCGCCGATAACCGGATAACTGTTAGTGAGGTCATTCAGGGGCTAATTATGAGTCTCTTCGAAGCTAGGGGAGAGATAAATATAAGTATGCTTCCGCAGCGGGGGAGGTGGGGTTCTCCCACGGCCAAATCTTTTCCATCCGAACTTGCGCACTCCTTTAAGGAAGCGATTGTTTCTTTGGATCAAAAGCTTGGTCCTAACGCTTTTAGAAAGGCTTCGGGTGCCTAAATTTCAAATGCTATCCAGTATGCCTCTATAGAGGCATACATGATTATCGTTCTTTACAGGGAAGTATGAGGCTACTTAAAACCCAGGTCATCTGTCTTGCAAACCAAATTGGCGGCTGCGGCAAGACCTCAAGTGCAGTTTCCATGGGAGCTGCTTTTGCAACGCTTGGCTATTCAGTCTGTCTAGTTGATGCAGACCCACTGTGTAACCTGAGCATGAGTTTTGGCATTAACTGCGACAATCTCTACCGCGAAGGAAAGTGCACACTGGCTGATGCGTTTCTTAAAAAAAAGCCGGCAGTTGAAATTAAGCAAGACTTCGAGGGCCGTTTCCCCGCGCTACTCTCCCTGGTCCCTGGAAATCACGGCCTCTCATCTTCTTCGGTAAAACTCGAGGCGCAGCTCCAAGGACTGATTGCAGGTAACGAGATCTCGTCTATGGATGCTGATGATCATCGTAATGAGCATCGTCTGCGACTTCGAAAATCAATTGAGAGTCTTAGAGGCGTGTACGATATCGTCCTCATCGATACAGCACCAAATCTTGATTTTGTGATGACTGCTGCTCTCGTTGCTTCCGACTGGTTTATCATTCCCGTATTCCCGTCCGGCTACGATCTAAGTGGCCTTGAATTACTGCTGCGCACCGTTGAACGCGTGCGTGCTCGCTTTAATCCTGAGCTAAGACTCGCCGGAGTGCTTCTCGGAAATTACGATAGAAATACCAAACTAGATTGCCAGATTCACGATCTGTTGAAGAAACAATTCACAGAACAGTCAGTCTTTCAGACTACTATTGGCCGCTCGGTGCGTTATCGTGAGGCAACCTTTGGGATGGTTACCGTGTTCGAAATGCCAGAGGCTGCACCTCAAGCAGAACAGTATCTGGCCTTAGTAAAAGAGATGATTAACCGAGGAGCGAAGGGGATTGTTGGGCAAACCGCCAATCCGCTCCCAAGTGTAGCAGACCTGTCAAGACTTGCAGCACAGGAAGAGGTTCAAGGAGTAGTAAATGGCTAAAACTACGATATGAGGGTTAACTGAGGGCTACGATTTAGATATTCCCCAAAGTGCACCCGCCCTGATAGGTGATTATTTGCAAGAACTAGATGCTGCGCCGATAAATGCGTACCGAAAAGTTGAGCCGCGCCCAGCACCTTCGTTTCCAAAGTCACCGCTTGCAAGAGCTCCCGCTGTTCATGCACCGCTTGTGATGCAGCCAGAAAGTAGGCCTACAGGGTATGCGCTGGGAAATGTTGCTCTCGCACCAGAGACCTCTCCTGAAGCTACTATGCTTGATCGGGCATCTGTGGTCACTGCGCAACCGGCGCCAAGAGCTTTTGCACACGCACCTAGCTTAGAGACTCAGGCGGTGCCACGTGTCAGCCCACCTACTTTTCATGACAAGGTCATACCAATTAAAGATGCGCCACCTAAAAGGCGAGATGAGATTCGGACACAGGTAAATTTAGACGGAGAGGCCAAAAAATGCTCTCCGAAGTATTCGTAGGCTTGCTGCGCTCGCTACATGGGGCACGAAGCTACTTTGACCCCAGTGGAATCGGGAGAAGGGGAGCTTGGGGGTCCGTTACTGCCCGTAACTTCCCGGTCGCCCTTGGGCACGCCTTTGAAAAGGCGATTTTTGAGGCCTATCAAGGTAAAAACACAGGATCGCTTTAAACATAGCTTTGGGGTATCACCAATATTTGGGACACAGTTGTGAGACCCGTTAGGAGAGGGAGCTAGCCCGACTTTCTAATACTATCTAGTGTGCCTCTGTAGAGGCATACACGATTGTCTTTCTTTATAGGGAAGTGAGGGGACTCTTGCTGTGAGACCTTTAAAACTGCGAGTAGAATGGTGCTTCTTTTGGAGAATCGCAGGATACACAGTAGCTTTCAGTCGGCAGACCGAAAGGTGACTTGCTCCATCTGGGTGAAAATTACCTAGAATTGTCCCTTCCATCAATCCCGCAATCGAAAAGCCAAATAGGGTACGTGTACCCGTTCCAAAATGCTCCCTGTATATTTATTTTTTGCAGCAGGAAACTTTGGGCCGAAATATTCGAAAACTAAATATCCGGGCTTTCTGAAGAGCGTTGGACATACCGTCATTTCGGACACGGAACGGGTGGATTGTCCCCAGCACTAAGTACCGTCATTTGGGACACAGATAGGGCTCTAATGCGCCGTCGTTAAGGTCCAAGGCTAGTGTAATTTCGGCTTGCACGTCTACCGTTATTTCGGGCACGAGTAACCCGTTATTTGGGACACAAAACTACCGCCATTTGGAGCACCGTAATGCTGGCATTTGGGACACGAAAGATTTGGGCAGTACCGTCATTGGGGGCACAAAGAGCAGTGCTTACCTGTTGAACCGCTTAGCGTTTTTTGCAGGTAACTCTTGTTCTTAAAACTTATAAAAGAAACAACATAGCGTTGCTGCTTCTTTGGGGAATTAACTAATGGAAGAATACAAGTTCTCGAACGAGCCAACACAGGCACCTGCCCAAATGCCGGTGAGTAACCCGTATCGTGACGAACTCAATTTCGCCGAGTTTCCGCTCGCAGCTCTCTCCGACACGGTCCCGCAAGGACAGAAAACTCTTACTTTTGAGGACCAGATTTTCGATGAGGGAAACAGAAAGCTCGTCACACGGCAGCTTAAAATTAGCGCTTCTGACGAATATGGTCTTCCAACCGCAAAAGACGATGAGGTTGTTCTTGGGCTCCTCCAACTTAGCAGTTTGGGCGGTTTTAGAGATCGAAAGCTTTATTTTACCCGCTACGAATTAATAAAGCTTTTGGGCTGGGAAGATAGTACGAGTTCCTACGCCCGAATCGAACAGTCGCTTAAACGCTGGATCGGCACGACCCTGTATTATAAAAACGCTTGGTGGGACAAGGTCGAAAAGAGCTGGGTGGATGAGGCCTTTCACATCATTGACCACGTCACCATTTATGATGCAGAGCGGCGCTTAAAGCGTGTCGCTTCCAGTGGTGAGGACTCCCATGTCGGCAAATCGTTTGTGTTGTGGAGCGAGAGGGTTTTTAATAGCTTCGAGGCGGGGTACCTTAAACGGCTCGACTTGGAGCTCTACAAGACCCTTAAAAGTCAGATCTCGAAGAGGTTGTACCGCTTTCTTGATAAACGCTTGTATCAGAAGCGAGAGCTTGAGTTCCCACTTCGGCTCTTTGCGCTTGAGAAAATTGGGCTTAGCCGGAAATACCACAATGGGGAGATTAAGAGGCGCCTTACACCAGCTATTCTTGAGTTAGAGGAGCTTGGGTTTTTAAAACCGTTGCCGCCGGAGAGACGCTTTGTGCAGACCGGACGAGGCGAGTGGAAAGTGGTGTTTGTGAAGGGGGGAGTGAGCGCTGAGGTAGCTCTAGAGAAGGCCGATCTGGATCCGCTTGTTTGCGATCTGGTAAAAAGAGGGATATCTGAGGGAGTTGCCAAAAGGCTTGTAGCCACGAAGACAAAAGAGGAGATCCAAAACCAGATGGAGGTGTTTGATTATTTACTCGAACACAAAGATCCAAAGGTGTCCAAAAATCCAGCCGGGTTTTTGGTATCTGCGATAGGGAAGGGGTTTGGAGCGCCGAGAGGCTATGTGGGAAAAGCAGAGAGGGAGGCATCGCTAAGAGAGCATGAAGTTAAGGCAAAACAGGTTTTGGCAGCTCAAGATAGGAGGGTAAAGCTTCAGCAGGAAACAGAGGAGACGGAACGTGCCACGCTTTCTTCGTTTTGGGAGGCGCTTTCTTCTGGGGATAAGCAGGCTTTTGAGGTAGAGGCCGTCTCGCATGCGGACTCCTTCCTTAAAAAAACTTATTTTGGTGAAATGGCTCGGGGTGGAAATCTGTTCTTGGCAACAAGGCAAAACATTATCAACGCACACATACGGCGAAAGCTTGGAGAGCAAGCGGCCAAAGCTGCCTAATTGACCGATAATGAATTTTGTCCAATGGCGCCCAAAGAAAGATGTTCCACGCGCATTGCCGGCCGAGTAGGGGAGTAGCTTTTTAGTTAAGAGAATTTAAGGGATAGGGCACTTACCCACATAGGGCGGCTACAAGTTGGGGAGGTGTTCCACGGTTTTGATTACCAAAGGGATAGTTCTAATGGTGATAGTTGGGGGGAGCCCCTAAATCCACCTTTTTTGGTTATAAAAGCATTTCTTGCTTATGGGTTGTTTCAGTGTTATAGTATATTTCAGCATATGTTGAAACAGCTCAAAATAATGAGAGAGACTCCGACAAAAGCCTACCTTTCTTTCTCACTAAGAGTCATCGAGCAGTGTTTCTCCGAGGTGCCCTCGTGTGCGCTTAAATTATCGCCGTGCAAAGACCCAGCAATGAAAGACTCTATCGACGCTCTAGGGACGCTTCGTAATGGTGCAAAAGAGGTAACGCTCCTTGTTGTAATACGAAGTAGCGGGGAGCCTCGTTTTGTACGGGAAGCCCTAAATGCGCTTATGCGCTTTGGGGCCTCCAAACAATCCTCTTATGGCCTCTTTGTGGCTCCCTATATTAGCGATGAGGGGGCGGCGATGCTTTCTTCCCAAAATGTTGGATATGTCGACCTTTCGGGTAACTGTCGCATTAGCACTCAGGGGATATTTATACGCCAAGAAGGCCGCCCTAACCTATTTGCTAAGAAACGAGATCTTCGCTCTCTTTATTCGCCAAAAGCAGAGCGGGTGCTCCGAGCACTTTTAGTCGAGCCAAAACGTTTGTGGAAGGTAAAAGACATTTCTGAGGTAGCCGCGGTAAGCTTGGGGCAGGTGTCAAACGTAAAAAAACTTCTTGATGCACGCGAGTGGTTAAGCGAGAGGGAAGGGGGATTTGGTTTAGAGGCTCCCGAAAAGCTTCTATCGGAGTGGGCGGCAAATTATAGGTTTACACGTCACAAGAGCTTTGAATTCTATAGTGATGAGGCTACAAGTAGCATTGAGCAGTCACTGGCAGAAAGTAGAGGTGGCGCTACTTTGGGCGTTTTGACAGGCTTTTCTGCAGCCGCAAGACTTTCTCCTATGGTGCGCTATAAAAAGGTAAGCGCATTTGTGCGTCAAAGTGCCTCTACCGTTGCCTCCAATCTTGGGTTAAAGCCCGTAACTAGCGGCGGCAATGTGCAACTTATTGAGCCCTATGATAATGGTGTCTTTTTGGGGGTGCGGTTTTTGGCAGGCCTTGAAATAGTCTCTCCGGTACAAACTTATCTTGACCTTCGAAGTATTGCCGGCCGGGGAGAAGAAGCCGCAGAGGCTGTCCTTAGGGAGGTACTAAAACCCTCATGGTAAATTCGCGAACCGATTATTCCGAGCACGCCACGGCGGCTGCGCGCATGGTGCTTTTGGAGCTCGTGCGTATTCTTGGCGCTTATAAGGACGAGCTTGTACTTGTTGGAGGCTGGGTTCCTGAGCTCCTCTTTAGTCGTGCAAACCAAATCACGTCGGTAGCACCGATGTCGACCTAGCCCTTAATCACCGCAGCATCAGTGACGATCAGTACCAGAGCATTTTAAAAGCGCTCCTTGAGCATGGCTACGTACAGGGAGAGCAGCCATTTATGTTCTTTCGCAAGGTTTCTATAGCGGGGCACTCGGTAAACGTGCAGGTTGACCTACTTGCGGGCGAATATGGAGGGAGCACGAAAAGGCATCGGCATCAAACGGTACAAGACCTCAAGGCCCGAAAGGCAAGGGGATGCGATCTCGCGTTTGAGATTACAGAGCGGGTTAGAATTGACGGGGTGCTGCCTGAAGGTGCTAAAGATAGCGCTGAAATTCAGGTGGCCGGAGTTGTGCCTTTTCTCATTATGAAAGCAATGGCGCTGGCCGACCGTTTGAAGCCCAAAGATGCCTGGGATATTTACTTTTGCCTTATAAATTATGCCGGAGGTACTGGCGCACTAGCCGAAGCATTTCGTCCCCACTTAAAAAACAAGTTAGTTGAGGAGGGACTTGGTAAAATGCGTGATAAGTTTGCCTCGACTCAGCATGTTGGCCCCAAGTGGTGTGCTGATTTCGATGAGATACGAGATGAGGAGGATAGAGCCATTCGCATACGAGACGCTCATGAACGGGTGGCCGATCTTTTGAGGCGTCTTGGGTTTTGAGGAGTGATAGTGGTATTGAATATGATACTTGAGAAACTAAAAAAGCGCATTAAAAGCCTTCCTTCCTTTGCGATTAAGGAGTCAAGAGATACAATCTGTGCGGCAAGAGAGCATTCAAGGAGCTCGGTAGAGTTTGGTGGCGAGAAGTTTCTGAGGCTTATAGGCGCGCAGGCCGCTTTATCGGCATTCGCAGAGTACATAGTAGAGTTGCCAGAGCTAAGCGACTTTTCTCTCTCCTATAGAGCGGCGATGAGTGCATACGAGGCTCACGGCAGAGCTGTTGGCCCGGTAAGCCCTTCGTTTTTCTTCTATGCTATGTGCTTAGACTTTCAGTTTGGTGACAAAGAAACCATCTCCTCTCTTTTTCAGAGTGTTGCAGACATTATAAAGCTACCCTCGGAACTAAAGCAGGAAATGGTAGAGCTTTCCGCCTCTGGTTGCTCGGTTTTTGTGCATGAAGGATTTAGTGGAGAATTACTTCAGGTAAGAGATCTGATCACAGCGCAGGCCTTTGAGCTTGAAGTTCATAGCGGGTACCGTGGGCAGAAAGGCGACATCATTTTTACTCGCGTCTCTTATCCGGTGAGCGAAGGGGAGCACGGCGTTATACTCACAACGCCCTACATCATTAATGGCTCCACCAAGTCGGACTGGGAGAGCTTTTTTGTAAAGCACCAAATAACTGGGGACTCGGAGAAGGAGTCATTACATGCCTTCTTCCGAAACGGCCCGGTGGCCTTAAAGGCACCTAAGTTTTACTGGCTTTCCTACGTTACGGCAGCCTACGAAGGTCAAAAAAGCGGAGCAATCTATCTAAAAGGTGCACCAGGCGCTTACGAGGGGTCCTTTAACGTTGAAAAAAAACTAGACGTAGCGAAAAAGCTTCCAAGCATCTCCGGGACTTTCCTCCACTATATGGATCCACTACTTAGCGGCATGGGGGTAGCTTCTCTAGATTCACCAGAAGTTTCGTCGGCCCTTAAGGTTGGCTGGTCAGTTTGGAACGCCGTGGTATCTGCCGATGTAAACGGAGATCCTTCGTTTTTAAAGATGGTCGAAAAGAGCGTTGTACCTCCTTATAACTCAGTGGTGAATGTGCTCATTGAAAGAAAGAGGGCACTTTTTGGTGAACACAAGTTTTTTATCGGAGAGTACGGAGTACGGCGTAAGCCGGATGGCACTTTTTCACTTTTTGCCGAGGCAAAAGAGAGTAAGGGGCTTAGGGTGCACTAACGAAGGGGGAGGCGATGAATACGAAGATCTCGTCTTTTGGCAAAGGCTTCGTAGGATATCCCGAGATAGAGCTTGTAAACGAGGGGGAGGTTATCGATCTTGAAGACGGGGCTGTCAGCGGTAACATTGATCCTCCGTCTGGATGCACCTTTCTGCGCGCCATCGCCGATAGCACATTTCTTGCGGTAACTAGCGTAGGGGAGTTGTACCGGGTAGACACCGTGGTGTGAGTTTTTGGGCGAGATTCAAGATTTCGCGATAACTATTTGAATGAACTAATAATATCTGGGCGTATTCGCGTGGTTTTTCGGCGATGCAACACAATCGACGAAACAAACCATAACACCAGTCATATGGGAACTGATAGAAGTAGCAGCAATGGGCCACTTGTACGGCGAGATGGTGCGCCAGAGCCGGTAAGGACTGGATGGTTACGGCGCGCAGCCGGAACCTTCGGTGATGCACTGCGGGCTCTTCGTGCTCCCGCCGGAGCTAGGACCGGCGCCGGATCGGCGATTATTCGTCGTCGGTCCAACAGAAAACAAGAATTCCCCCTGGAGGCGAAGGTTGAGGCGGCAAGTAGAATTGTCGACCTTGCTCTTTATGGAGGCAGATCGGGGGGGCGCTCTGATATGCCGCCACGATCCCCTTTTGGTATCGCATCACATCCAAGCGTAAGGGCATTTTGGGAACATGTGCTTCAGCGCCCAATAGCTGATGTGGCGCGAGAGTTCATGAGCACAGCACCTTTTCCGAATGATAGCGAAGAGCGTTACTTAGCGACATCCTTTGAGCCGCATACACGGATCTATTTAGCAGTTGCAGCGCGGAGTGACCCTGGCGTGCTTGAGAGGGCGGTACTTGCTCTTCCTAAGTACACGCAGTTCGTTGGGGCCACCGGTGATCCGCAGGAGAAAAAACAAATTAACCCCGCTACAGAGATAGAACGCCTCAATCGGCTATTCTCAGGTCGGCCATTGCCTTCAGTGGGGAAGCTCCAGGTGAATCTCATCAAAACCGACACATACGAAACATTGGAGGTTACCCGATACGTTAATTTTAGGGGCACGGGAAAGGTCTATTACTCTGTAGGTAAAGATGGGGTTTCCTATGGGATTTCGGAGGAGGGTGGATTGTCGGATCCGTGTGGGCTACTTCCCGATTTAGCCGTTGTTGACCCACGCGCTCTTCGATTTCCGACATACTCACAGCTACTTAGTACCATGGAGAGGGAGGGGCGGGATATAGAATGGGACGTAATGGAGACGCAGAAGGCAAAGCTTCCGGAATTTCCCCCAAGTGGCCCGAGGCAATTTCGTTATTGCTCGTACGAAGCGCAGCAGAGTCTAGCAACAGATTTACTGGGGAAGGATCAAGCGTGTATTGACGTAGTGAATAATGGTTGGAACACGCAGCTTCGTCTTGATGTCTATAGTGCAGCAGCTCGTAGTCCTGACGCCGCTATACGAATACTTGGAACGACACTATTGAGCCTATATCCTCAGGCTGAGCCGTTTCTTCTGGAAGCGGCTAATGACTCTCATCCACAGGTTGCTGAGATCGCGCGTAAAGCGCTTAGAAGCCTGGCAGGTGCGGCGGATTGAGATAGTGGCATGTAACGTCCATGTAACGTCCCGGCCCTTCTTCGCGCCTGCGTGCCATTTGCTACCAAGCTAGACGGTATCATCAACTATGGCTGGACTGGTCACCTAGCGCGACTTTATTAAACGATACCGGGTATCGTATCACTCCTACAAAACAACCTCTAATCACCAGCAAGCTTGGTTCCCGGTTCTGGTTCCCAAATTCCCTATAGCGTGTGGGAACCAGGAACCACCTCCGTCTGTCGTCCACATCCACAACTTGTCCATCATTTTACGAGTATTGGCATGTTACAAAAGCATCGCCGAGGCGAGCACCTAATTTTATCTTGGTCAGGAGGAAACTTTTGTCATCTTTGCTCGATACATAGATATGAGCACTGTGAAAGGTGCCACATTTAGTGGATGGAGCGAGAATATGACGAATAGTGTAGGAGGTTTAAGCTCACCGTGGGATGGAATAGATTATTTCTCAGGTCTACAGAAGGAAAATGCGCAGGTTCAGAACGCTTTTGGCTACCAGCCAAAGTGCGAAGATGTGCTTCGGAGTGTCACCCTTTCGAGCGAAAAAGAAGGTGGCTTCTGCGTTGCCTATCCGGCCACTGGTAGCAACGTCTCAAACAAGAACAACGATACCATGAGTATCTTTGTAAACGGGCTCGATAATACAAATGGTGAGGCTGCTCGGAGTGCTGCGCTTTTGGCACAAAGCCTCGGACGGCCGGTCTTACGTATTCATAACGACAGAGAGGACTACCCTTGGGTTGTAGGCTCGTTTAAAGCGTTGGTTGGAAAACTCTCGCCTACAGCAGGCGCTGCGGCGGAACAGTCTGTTAACACACTAGCCGACACGATAGATCGTCAATTTCGGCAAGGAGGCACGGTCGATCTACATGTGCATAGCCAGGGCTCGGTAATAGGAAGTAACGCCCTCAGCCTTCTACACGACCGGCTCTCAGCCGATGATTGGGAAAAGCTTACTACGACGCAGCTAAGGGTTACTGCTTACGGTGCAGCCGAACATTTGTGGCCACCGGGCGTGAGGGCTACTGATAACTACTTTGTCGGCGATTATGTGACGGGGCTCACGGCCCCGGTCGATGAAACGGTTAGCAAGCTCGGAAGCGTCTTAAGTGCCGCCTATAATAGTGGGACGTGGGTTCTAGAGAAGCTATTTGGAAGTGGGGAAGGGGAAACAAATAGGCAAAATCAATTCTACGGTGAGACATATCATAATCCTGTTGCAGGTAGCGCTTTAGACCAGCACCCATTTGTCGGGTATATGCAAGCACAAGCACAGTTTTTGGTCGGGCGTCACTCCACGCTTGGTTTTTTTGTCGATGGTAGGGGCGTAGCGGCAGACCTCATAGAGTCGATTAGAAACGGGGAGTATTCGGATGCGGTTCATGAACGTGTCGCTGAGCTGATGCGATCTTCCGGCAGTTCAGATTTTGCTAAAAGCATTTGCACGGCAATTGACCGAGGTGAGCTGGGGGCGTTTCACTTCAGTGCCGATGAAGAAAGGCAACTTCGTTTAGCGGCAGGTGCTAACTAGTGGCGATACGCAAAAAAGTAAGAAGTGTTAGTGGAGTGACTAAGTGAGCATGAAGGAGCGCTAAATTTAGGAGGGAGTATTCATGAGCCTAAAATATCCAGAAGGGTTGATACCCGAAAACGAGCCTGAGATGCGAAGGCTTGCCGAGATGCCGTACAAGGATTACGAAGTTTTACCGAGTGACGCCAAGAACGGATTTATGCGGATGATAGCTGCGTATCATTTGCCGCAGGAGGTTTATGAGTACCTAGAGGTGCAGATCGAAGACGGTTGTATTCGTCTTTACCCGAAGGGGCCAGTCCCAACTTGGCTTGTCCAATGTTTTCAGGTGGTAGAGGCAGAACTACTTCGTGTGCGCGCACAGATTGGCTTTGTAGGTAGCGATCCGGACGTGAAGCGCGGTGTCGGAGGGTTTCCAAAGCCGCTAGATGAGAAGGCGGCCCTTTGCAAGGCAAGAAAACTTTCACCTTTAGGCTCATCGGAAGAAATAGCTCTATTAGTAAGAAAGCTATTGGAGGAGGACAAAAATAGGCAGGCCGAGCGCCGCCTAGTGCAAGCACAGCTTGATTCGGTGCGAGAAACTCTATCTGCGTGCAAGAGGGACGAAAATTAGGCCGGTGTAGATCCAAGAGGGGGGGGGCAGGACATAAGTACTAAAATAATTTCATTACCACCCCCCGCAGAGCATGTCTGTCTGTGATATACTGGAAGGCCTACTAAAATCTTTGGAGAGGAGAATATTTATGATGCAGGACATGAGCCGCTGGAAGGCAATTCAAAATTCAATGGCAATTGAAGGCTATGAAATTTCAGATGCAATGCTTGAGAAGGTCGCTCGCGAGCATGATGTAGCAGGAGGTGATGCTGAGATAGAACGCCTCGTTGCTAAGGCAAAAGCCGAAGGACGCTCACTTTTAGATCTATTAAAAGAACACTATGAGGGTGGGGAGGGGGTGTGAGCGAAGAGTTCTTCAAACACCTCCCCTCTGATTGGGAAAGGGTGCAGCGTCTTGGCCTACTGCCCGGCGTTACAAGCGCCGAGGAGTATGCAAGGCGAGTAACACTTGGGATGGCCAGTGCTCAGGCTATGCTAAAGACGATGGGCGAAGTGGTGCCTTCCGAAGATACGATACGGGCCCTTCATTATACAACATTCCGACTTGTACACCCCTGGGCGGGAAGATTTCGAACAATAGGGCAGGAAGTACAGGCGGGAAGCCTTATCTGCTCGGATGCAAAAGATATCAGGCGCGAACTGCAAGAGGTAACTCGTGAGATGCATCGCTACCCGCTAAAAGGCACAAAGAAACATCTTTCGGAGATAATCGCCTATTACCATGCGGCGTTTATCGCCATTCATCCCTTTCTTGACGGAAATGGGCGGGTTGGACGTTTGATGTTGGACTACCAGATGCAGTCTCTTCTTGGAAAAACGCTAGATCAACAGATCCCGAAAAAAGACTATGTTAAGGCGATCCAGAAGGCGGCGGAGTATGGCGACCTTAAGCCGTTGGCAGAAATTATCCAAGCATATGGGCGAGAGATAAGCATAGATAAGCGCAAACTTGTTGTGGTAGCGAGCAATACGCAGGTGATCACCAAAACGCTGGAGCAATCGGAAAAAGATCACACAGCGCTTCTAAAAAAAGAGAAAGAGTTGCTCGCGCAGAGAAGAAAGCTTGGTTTTGTTGGCTCCGATGCTGATGCGTTATATGGCCTTGGAGGTTTTCCAAAGCCGATGACTGAAAACGCGGCATTAAAGCAGGCCGATGAGTCTGTACCCTGGTTTTTAACCAAAGATGAGGCCCTTCTGATGGCTAGGGAAATTTTAGCAAGGGAGCGAGCCGTAGAAGAGCAGCGGCGGCTGGTCCAGGAGTCGTTAATTGCCGTTCGATCTGATCTCGTTAGGCACGCGCGAGTGGATGTGGGGCGTGGCATAGGAAGAAAGATGGGGCAGGGGAGAAAGTAGAATCTGATCGTTGGAACTATTAATCTACATACTCAATCTCCTTTTTCTTATTTCTCAGCATCACCGACGAAGTGGCCTCCATAAGCTTAATCTGCATCGTTGAGCCATCATCAAAATCAAGTAAAAGCACTGGCCCACTCTGACGAACACTTTTAATTGTTCGGCCCTTAATGATGGAGGTGAGTTTCTTATTTGCTGCCATGGGTCCTTAACGTTTCTTATTTGTAACCGGCTTCCCCGTCTTAAAATACTTCTTGTATGCCCCGATCCAATCCGAAGCTATTTCATCTTGCGCCTGGGTGAGAGAGAGTTTGTTCGTGCATACAAGCTTATGAAGCTTATTCTCCAGGGCATCTTTAACACGAGCGTTCCAGAGACCTTGGTAGGCCTGCGGAAAGAGATTCTTGATTGAGTTAGAACCCCCAAGCTCAAGAGAGATCAGGTGATCGACCTCGTATGCACCTTTTGTAGGATGAGGGATCCCGTAGCGTTGAAAGACTTCTTTTCTCACAGACCCAGGGACGTTTCTTACCTTTTTGGTGTAGCCCACAACGCAGACATCTTTTTTAGTCACTTCCAGGATATCGCCCGGCGTTAGTTTGGGGTCAGGGGCAAATGGGCCCTCGGCAAAAGCCGGAGCAGCTGAAAATAGCAAAGAAAGAAATAGGGCAACAATAAGATGCTTCATGGTGACATAATGAATTGTTTTGGAGCAGCAGTGCAAGAGCCACATATCCGAGAGTTTAGTGGTTTCGCCCCCCGAGTCAAAAGCCGCGCCAGGGTACGCTGCGCTTTTCTCCGCTGTCACGTCTTTTGCCGCGTGGTGCGTCCTCAAACTTCTTAGGTAAGCGCTGCAAGACACACAAGCCAAACAGCCAATCGGCCTTGCGCCCTGGGGCGCAAGAAGTATTTAGCACTCCGTGCGGGGGAGGGGTCATTTTTTGTTGCACGAGGAGGTGAAAACAAAAAATGCCTCCTCCCCCTACCGGGTGCGCTGGTTTTGGGAACCGAGGAGTCAATAAATCGGAGAGAATAAGATGGGAAACGTAGCTGCAAGTCGAAAAATAGAAATCACCGAGCAGGCTCTTGCCATGTTTACTGGCAGCGAGAGCTTTTATCGGCACTCGTTAGCAAGAAACGTAATTTACACCGAAGGGTGCAAGTTTATCTCTGAGAATGGTGCTGCTTGGCTTATTGACGAGATTGCACTTGTACAAAACACGAAAGGCCTCTTAAGCCAAGAGTTTCAAAGCTGGGAGCTTACGGTTGACCTAGAGAGCCGTAGCGGGAAGCTCCTTGCGACAGACGGCGGTGCTATGGAGACCGCGCATGGAGTCGCGGTCTATTGGGAGCTACTCCGCAAGGAGATTCCCTACACAGACTTTCCGCTGGCAAGCATAGAACTTTATTGCTGCGCCAACGGCGAGCCTCAAAACGGGAAAACCATAATGCTTGTAAGCGAGTATTAGGGTGACTCAGAAAGGGCGGCAAAGTGCCGCCCGATTTTAACAAATAAAAATTATATTAGGAGATTATTGATGGACATTTTTTGCGCCAACTGCGGGGAGCCATGGGACGTTTCATCTGTAGCTGAAGTAAGGCACGGACAAGATACAGACCCGGCCTGGAAACTTAATAGAAGCGGGTACCCGCTTAACTGCCCCTGCTGCCCGAAAGGTAAAGACGGCAAACCAAAGATGCAGGAGAAGAAGAGCCCGCGGGCAAAAGCCGCCGCAATCGTCGCAGACCTTTTAGGCGACGATATAGACGGTGCCGCCTGTCTTTTAGAAGACGGTGAGTTCTTGGGTCTAATGAACGACGACTATTAACCCATGCCGGCAGGGGGTCTCCCCCTGCCGGTTCTCCACGGAGCTGGCCTTCGCCAGCCTAAAATCTGGCGCGCTACCGCGCGCTGTTTTAACTACAAACACCAAAAGAACGAGAAGGGTGGCGATGCGCTAGCGCTGGATCTTCGGCGTTGCCTTTGCTTATACTTCTTCCTATCAACACACTGAGATCTTGGTACTCAATACCAATGAAGGGGGCCTCTTTAGGCTAGGTGGCTTGGTGTGCCATATTTAACCGGTTGAGGAGTGCTCTGAGCTAAAAGTTAGACTATATTAAGCATTACTAAATGCGTCCTAGTGAGTGTACGCTTACCTGTTTCCAAGGAAACGGACGCGCCAGATCGGAGATCCGCACGCCAGGGGCGTTCCCCCTGACGCTTACTGTTTTTGATAAGGAGACTACCAATGGAAGAGACTAAGAAGTGTCCAAAGTGCCAAAGCACCATGGACTTTGGCTATGTGCCAGACTTCGTGCACGGTAATAGCTGCGGCTGCCTTGCGGCTTGGCACCAAGGTGAACCGGAGGCTAAAACTTTTCTGGGTCTAAAAACCGGAGGTCTCAATGTGAAGGAAGATGGCCTGCCTCTTGTAGCCTATCGCTGCCCCAAGTGCTCACTGGTTGAGTGGTATGCCATGGACGTGTCAGAAAGTTAGATGGACCTTTACCCGAGACACCACCGAAGGGAAGCCTCGATGGGGTAGGGGAGTAGGGTCATTTTTCCCCATACCTCAAGCCACACCCCATGATCTCGGTACTCAGGGCCATTGCGGTGGGCGATTTTTGGCTAGGTAACCTTTAACGTGCTATTTTGTGCAAGTCCGCAACTGCTCCGGTATTGCTTACCGCGGGATCCCAATATGCACATTTGGCGCAGGAT
>CAIXSY010000430.1 GCA_903922175.1 uncultured delta proteobacterium
ACTTGTCTGCACGGTAATGGAGCGAAAGGTTCTCGGTCTACCCTTTTTGTGGCGTTATCAACGGCTGCAGCATGGTGCAAGAAAAGGGTAGACCTCCGTCCGCCATCAATGCGTTTTTTACGTCAAGACTTTTTGCGGACGGTATAGTTATCGCAGATTGCGGTAATTGCTCATTAAGTGTGGGTAGGAGAAACGTGAACGTGCTCCTGGTCGTGACCTTATCGAACGGTACTGGTCGATGTAACTAGCCGATTCGACCACGACCGTTCGACAAGCTCACGACAGGCCACGAGCACGCTCACGAATTATTAGGCCGCCCGGGGGTTATTGAGCAATTATCCATGAACGATGGCAATGACATCTTCAGTTAATGTCTGATACAATACATTCGATAGATTACTAGGGCTGTTTTTAGCAGACAAAAGCATTATGAGCGCCAAAATTAAAACTGATGCCGACAAGGCCACTCGAAATGAGCCCACACCGAGCGAGAAAAATAAACTTGATCTTAGTAGTATTAAGTCTCCTGTTGCAGAACTAAACGAATCGGAGTCACGCGAGAGGAGGAAACTTGACCTCGCCACGGAAGCTAACAGGGCTGCTCGAAATGAGCCTACACCGAGCGAGAGGGGGAAAGTCGAAATTGCGAACATCAAAACTCCCTCTGCTCCCCCAGTGGCGACAAATGAGATCGAGTCGCGTGAGAAAAAGAAACCCGATCTGAGTACCATAAAATCTTCGATACCCACCCGTCTTGGGGATGGTTCACTTTCTTTTTCTTTTACACGCCAGGAGATCCGAACTACCGACATAGCCGAAGCTGAAGAGAGGCTTATTCAAGCGGCCTCGCTTGCGCCTGTGCCGGAAGAAGAGGGTAAGATCGCCATTAACACATCTCCCGCTGTCGAGATCAGGCTTAAGGTAGACGACGACGATGATGATGCCGATGCGCGAAAGAGCAGGTTTCTGACCAAGGTAACCGTGGCGGCGGTCCAGTTTTTGAAGGATACGCAGCTTACGTCTACCACCGTTGCTTCGGGACTCCCCTTTGTCGTCGCGCTCAAGTTTCTTGGCGCCGGCCCGCGCGCCGCAGCGCTATCCGCAATGTTGATGCTCATTGGTACGCTGGCCGGAATGGTTGATAGCGGACTTTTGAAGATAGGGCGTGATGAGGATGAGGAGATGTAAAAGCTGGCTTCCTGCGTATGGAAGCCAGCTCAAATAACCTATCGGACTGAACCAGGCTAACCTTAGTCGTACTTAAATCTTTCAAACCCAAGAACTTGTCCACTCGAGTCGCGCAAGCCACTGGGGATCAGCGTAAGCTTTGTAGTGGTTGATAGCAGCGCCCCTTTTACCGCAAGGTAAACTGTTCGGTTTACTCTGGCTTGGTAGATATCGTTTTGAGGATACTGGGACCACGTGATCTGAGGTCGCAGATAAACTTGTACGCTGGGATCGATCCTTCGCTGCTTCGCAAGTTTGATCGTCGCCAGCTTCGCAGTTCGGCGCTCAATAATCCCAGTTTTGTAAAGCGACAAAATGCTTACGGGGATGTAGAGTATCATGTGAGTGAAGTTTCCCTGTTTGTTCCCTTCAGCTATGTACGTACACTCTCGTGAAATATAGTGCTCTGCGGCGAACTCGATCTCCCGCGGGGTAAATCCAGCGACATTATAATTATTAAAGGTGCCCAACACGCGAATATTTTGACCAGTTCCAGGACGATCAACTAAGGGGCTGCACGTGGTCTGTGCAGATGCCAGAGTGGTGTTAGACAATAGCGAGATGGCAAAAACAATAAAAACGCTCTTATACCTCAACATACATCCTCCTGGGAATAAAAGTGCGTTATGCACATTTCCATAATACCCTAATACGTAGTGCTAAGCAACACTCAGTGGCGTTGAATATCGGCGATCGCTTTTTTGCGCTTTATTGTTCCATCTTACAGGGTATAAACCTTCGGCTTTAGCCGGTAGTGCTTCAGCGGGGTATTCTTAGTCCTGGTGCTGGTCATAGTCCAAATTCATGACCATGGTCATGTCCAAGAATCAGGACCAGGACCATGACCAGCACCAAGACTAATCTAAATCGTTCTACCTCATTGGACCGCCCGGCTTCAGCCGGAAAGGCGACTTCCAGTCGCCTTCAAACCTACCGGCTTTAGCCGGTAGTGGTTTATTCGGGCTTTTACAGGGTTATTGCTAGGGAAGAAACAAGGATAGGAGGCTATAGAGAATATGTCATCCGTCAGTCGTCGGGCTCATTGTCAGTTCCCGGGAGCTACGTGTTCTCCCGCTCCTCGTGCACAACCCCAAGGTTGTACTCTTTAACCTTATTGAGCAGCGTCTTGTAGCTCACGCCGAGAATGTCGGCTGCTTTGGATTTGTTGCCGCCGGTTTGCTCCAAAACTTTGACAATCAGATCTATCTCGGCCTTTCGCGTGGCCATGAGGGCGATCTGTGGCAGGGTATAGCTTAGCTCATGCACGGCTGTAATCGTCGATTCGAGGGTGATTCCAAGATGATCTACCCGAATCGAAGAATCAGCCAAAACGATTGCGCGCTCAATCACGTTTTCCAGCTCGCGTGCATTGCCCGGCCAGGGATAGCTATGCAGCATCTCTCGTGCGGTGGCCTCGATGGGGAGTTTGTCTCGTCCCATAGCGACACAAAAATAATCGGTGAAGTAGTTCGACAAAAGAGCGATATCGTCACGCCGATCACGAAGCGGCGGGATGGTAAACGAGATAACCGCCAGTCGGTAGTAAAAGTCATCGCGTACCTTGCCGCTAGCGAGCGCCTGTTCCATGTCTAGATTTGTGGCGGCGATCACGCGCGGGCTAGCCTTAATCGTTTTCGTGCCCCCGACCCGCTTAATCTCCCGCTCCTGCAGCGCGCGTAGGAGTTTTACTTGAAGTGCGGCAGGCATATCACCGACTTCATCAAGGAAGATCGTGCCCTTAGCGGCGAGCTCGAATACGCCGATGCGCGATTGAGTGGCCCCGGTAAAAGCCCCTGCTTCGTGCCCAAAAAATTCGCTCTCAAGGAGGTCGACCGGCATCGCCGCACAGTTGACTGCCACAAAGGTCTCTTTTGCGCGCGGACTGTGTTCGTGAATCATCCGTGCCATGAGTTCCTTACCCGTACCGCTTTCACCTAGGAGTAGCACCGAGCTGTCAACACGGGCGGCTTTCTTGGCTTGGGTAATCAAACGCTCCATCGCGGGATCTTTGGTGAGGAATGAACGTTCGCGGCGAGTGCGCAATCCGGCGCTGCGGCTGATAATTTGCTGATGCTTAATCATGTCGCGCATGATCTGGCACAAGATTGGCGGCTCAAAAGGCTTACACAGGAAGTCGTTCGCGCCCTCTTTCATCGCTTCGACGGCGATGTTAATTGAGCCGTAGGCGGTCATGAGCAGGAATGGGACCGTCTTTGAGATCTCCCTCGTTTCGCGCAGCAGATCGAGGCCGTTTTTATGCGGGAGTTTGAAGTCGGCTAAGACGCAACCATAGGCGTCCTCTTTGAGCTTTTTAATCCCCTCTTCAGCTGAGGCGACAGCGTCGACACGATACCCCTCGTTTTCGAGAACGGTCGCGAGAACATCGCGCAGAGAGTCGGCGTCTTCTACAATAAGAATTCGTTCCATTTCATAGGAAAACATCGTCACGAATTAACCTTCTCTTGATGAATTGTTGTTAGAAGGCAACGCGGTGGTATGCACCAAGCAAAGAAGATAAGACTGAAAAATTAGGTAGTTAGCTTGCGTTGGGGTAATTGCTTATGGAGTCAGGGGAAATGTTTTTCCTGTGCCCACGGACGTGCCTAGGCACAGCTTCACTAACTTTTTATGCCTTCGGCACCTTCAGCTCGAAGCTCTCACCGACACCGGCATAAGATATCCCCCCCAAACGCGAAAGTGGGGCGAGCTCGCGAAAATCGACGCGTCCGTTTTGGTATGCCTTGGCATGGACGTGCACCAAAACTATCTTACCGATCACTATAGTGCTTGAGCCGGGAGAGCCGTCACCTACCGGAATCAGTTTGTATAATTCGCACTCAAAGTGCACGGCGGCTTCCTGCACACGCGGTGGCTTAACCTTGACGGAGGCGATCGGCGTTAGCCCACTCTGTGCCATCTCGTCAACTCCATAGGCGAACTCAGCTGCGCAATACACCAGTGGCTCAGCTAGCCACATACTCGCGCTATTGACCACGAACTGTTTGGTCTCTTCGATGTTGCGCAGCGTATCCTTTTTTGTGCCATCGGCTTTCGGCGCGATTGAAACCATCAAGCACGGAGGATTGCTTGAAACGCCATTGAAGAAACTAAACGGGGCAAGGTTCACGACTCCCGTGGGGCTAACCGTACTTATGAACGCGATTGGGCGCGGGATAATCGTGCTGTTGATTAAATGATATAGATCTCGCACCGGCAGTGTCGCTGGATCGATCGTTACCTGCTCATGCACGGGGGAGTTTGTCTTTTCGTTCGGGCGCCAGGTTGGGTTGGATGCTGACATATATGGGGGATAGTAGAAAATTGCGTATTCGATACGAAGCAAGACTTTTGGCGCTGGCTATGGTCCTTTCGCAGCCCACTTCTTCATCTCCATGACATGAATTGTTTTCCCTTTGTATTTCTCGATGCGGCTGTCGCTAGATTGAATTGTCGGACAGATACTAAATAGTTGCAGCTGAGCTCGTTTAATGAGCAATTACTATAGGCACTGGTTTTCGGGCACACACACCCTCTCTCTCTCTCGAATGCACGTTGCCATAAATATGCTCGGAGCGTGACGAGCCGGGGCAGATTTCTACTTGCCCATTAAGAGGAAGGGGCCCGTCTTCCTACTTCGCCTCGCTTGCGCGAGTGCTACGTAGGACAGGTCGCCATGGTGAAGGGAACCCATTCGACTCGGCCTCCCCACTTCGCCTTGCCTTCCGCCTTCGCTCGGCCTCGCGGCCGAAGCTATGGCGAGACAGGCTGCGGCAAGTGCTACGTGGGGCGCCATATCGCTTGCTCACTTCGTTCGCTGGCGCGATATGGCGGAGAGAGGGGGATTCGAACCCCCGATACGCGGTTAAACGTATACACGCTTTCCAGGCGTGCGCCTTCAACCACTCGGCCATCTCTCCGCATTGAAGAAATCGCCACGGCGAGTTCTTCAATGCGCCCCTCGAAGCACCGGCCGCGAGGCCGGGCGACTTGTCCTTCGTAGCGCTCGCGCGAGCGAGGCGAAGAAGGAAGTGGGGTTACTATTGTCTGGATTTTTTCGCGATTTCTATTCGATGAAAAATCCTTTGAGTACAAACCAGGTATTGTCTAGGCTAAAATAAAACTTTCTTTCACGCTATCATGTTTGGAGCTTCTCACTTTGCCCTGTGGCAAGCGAGATCGTTTTCTTACTTCGCCCGGCCTCCCCACTTCGCCTTGCCTTCCGCCTTCGCTCGGCCTTGCGGCCGATGCTATGGCGAGACGGGCTGCGGCAAGTGCTACGTGGGGCGCCATATCGCTTGCTCACTTCGTTCGCTGGCGCAATATGGCGGAGAGAGGGGGATTCGAACCCCCGATACAGGTTTACACCCGTATAACGGTTTAGCAAACCGCCGCCTTCAGCCACTCGGCCATCTCTCCGCACTAAAGAAACCACCATGGCGGGTTCTTTAGTGCGGACGTCTATAATTTCCCGTCTTCCTACTTTGCCTTATCTCATGGCCCTTCAACTCGCTACATTCGCTCACCACAGAACTGCTCGCTTAGGGCTTTCGCCTCGATTAAGAAGCATCAGCGGCCTGCCGTGAGCGAGCGCTAGCGAGTCGAACGTAACCCTTCGACTCGGCCTTGCGGCTTCGCTCAGGATCGGCCTGCCGTGAGCGAGCGCTAGCGAGTCGAACGGAAGGAGAGGGATTCGAACCCCCGGACCAGTTTCCCAGTCTCCGGTTTTCAAAACCGGTGCCATAAACCACTCGGCCATCCTTCCAGTAGGCGAAGCCAAATAGGCAACCGCCTCACCGCCACTCCTTGGCGACAAGACCTGCCTGAGAATATCCCTGAATTATCATTATTTGCAACCGCTTAGGACTACTTTGTAGTAACTACTCATTAACCCCGGGTAACTTAATAATTTGTGAGCGTGATCGCGGTCGAAGAGTGTGCAGAATCGGCTAGTTACATCGACCAGGGGGAATTACTCATTAAGTGTGGGCACCTGGGAGCGCGTACGCTCGCGCTCCCGTGAAGATCCAAAATCGCCCACACTTATTGAGCAATTACGCTCTTGCCCATTATCCTCTTGATGGGAATAGGAAAAGGAGCCGGAACGGGAATCGGGAGCAGTTCAAGTGCATGTTCAAGCAGGATCCTTTCGCCCGGGGTTATTGAGCAGATACCTGTGAGCGCATACTGGAGCTGTCTTCGGCCAGGATCTCCCCTCGGCCTGCCTGCGACGAGCTCAGGCCGAATGGAGCTCGGGTCGAAGGCAGTCAGACGGAAGAGTGCCCTCACAGGCAATTCCCTGCTTTTGCCTTCTCCGCTGGAATCTGGTAAATATTTGGTATCTTCTGCGTCTTTAGCTCAGTTGGATTAGAGCACTTGACTACGAATCAAGAGGTCGGGGGTTCGAGCCCCTCAAGGCGCATTTTCTATTTTCTCCTGTGGAGATATCCACTGAACTAATCGAAAATCTGATGAGCGCTGCACTCAAGCAAGCGCAGCTCGCCGCTTCTTGCGGCGAGGTCCCCGTCGGTGCCGTACTCGCCCACGCTGGAAAGATCATTGCCGAAGCCCACAATCTCACCGAAACTAACCACGATGCTACTTGCCATGCCGAGATCTTGGTGATTCGCCAGGCGAGCCGTACGCTTGAGAATTGGCGCCTTGCCGATTCCATCCTTGTGGTAACCTTAGAGCCGTGCGGTATGTGCGCCACAGCTATAAAACTTGCTCGCATCCCTACCCTCGTGTTCGGAATTGCTGACCCGAGAGCCGGGGCAGTTGGCTCACTCTACGACCTTTCGCAGGATTCCAGAACTGGTCCACCGCCGCGTGTTATTTCGGGGGTTCGCGCCGAGGAGTGCCGTGAGTTGTTGAGGAGTTTTTTTGAAAAACGGCGACAAAAATAGTATTTGCCCTCTTGGCGTGGCAGATCCCCGAGTAGCTGGTTGTGGGTTATGATCGACCCCATTCGCCCAAGCCCATGCACGATCGGCCGTATTCATGGCATTCAGGTATCACAGGTCCTGATTGCGGTGCACATAGTTTTGATGACCTCGACTATTGGCTCACGCATCTTTCTCGGAAATTTTATCGCCAAGTCCTCGGGTGGATTCGGTGATGTCGGTATATACTACCTAGCCCTCTTTATCGCCCAAACGGGCGTCTATGTCCTAACCGCAAGGCGCTGTAAGGAGCACAGCTTTCTGCCCTTTTTTCGCGCTTCGTTTCTCCTGCATATGATATTTTATTACGTGCTGTATCGGCTGCAGTCTGAGATGGTGAACTATCTTGTGCCTCTAGCCCTATGCCACGGCATAGCCGGAGGTCTGTACTGGCTTCCCTTCACCCAGTATCTGGTCGATTTTAACAAACCGCGCCGTCGCGCGCGCTTTTTCTTCTATATGAGCCTCGTCGGGCAAGGTTGCGGCATTGTTATCCCGATCAGTTTCGGCTGGATGATCACAACTTATCACTCGTATGCTCCGGTTTTTCTTACGCTCTCGGCGCTCTTCGGCGTTGGCTTTCTGATCAGTCTCGGTGCCTTAAAGCCGAATCCAGGACCGCGGGCAACGTTCTCTTTAACGGCCATTGTCAGCGCCGCACGCCAGCATGTTGATGTTCGCCATGCGCTGTTCGCCGTCTTCTTGATCGGCCTCACCCTGTGGGGGGCTATGGAGCAGCTTACACCGCTGCTTGTTTTTCATGCGGCTGGCAGCGAGTTTAAGCTTGGGATGATCGCCTCTCTGCTTCCCCTACTTGAAATCGCTTCATCGGCAAGTGCTGGTCACTTAAACCAACGTTATCATGGGCGAATGGCGATAGTTTGCAGCAGCATCATTTTCCTAGGTATATTAAATTTTGTCGACGCTCCGGCGCTACCTACCATCATCCTCTATGCGTGCGCCGTATCGCTCGGCGCTCCAGCGCTCTCGATCATCATGAACACGCTCGGAATTAACGTCCTGCACAATCACGCCGACTTACACCTGCGTCAGACCGAGTATCTTGTTTTACGTGAATTGTGTCTCGGCTCAAGCCGTGTGATTAGCTACGGAGCACTCTTTCTCGTTTCGTATCTCTCAGCGGATACCCTGCCGCTTCGAGTCCTGCTCGTCTCACTCGGCGTGGCCGTGCTTGCCTGTGGGCTCTATCTGCAGCGGATAGAGATACGAGAGGAGAAGGAAACCCTCTAGGGAGGGGGCTGACACTGCACGTGGGGAGGTGGAATATCTTCGTTCTTAAGTCGCCCGCGCAGGTTTACTATAGCGCCGACCCTCCATTCCACAACGAGGCAAAGCATTGGCGATGGCTCTCGGCCACCGCAGCATTGCGAATAAGAAATGCTAAGGGCTGATCTTCCGTAACACCGAGTAGGACCAAATCATCAAAGGTTGAAAACCAGGAGGGCATGCTCGTGGTTGAGCCGAGTATGCGCACTTCCACCGGCTTGAAGGACATCTTGAGCACTCCATATTCTCGATTGTTTTCATTGAACAATAATTTCGCAGAGATCCCTATGCGTGCTCGTTCCTGGTGAAATGAATTATAGAATTCATCGAGCCCTTCTCAACTTCTGTACATAGCGATTGTGCTCATCCAAGGTCTTGGAAAAATGGTGCCGATGCCCGAGGTCGGGATCGAGCACGTAGTACAAGTATCCCTCCTCGCTGGGAGCAACAACCGCGAGGAGAGATTCCACACTTGGCGAACAGATCGGCGTTGGCGGCAGCCCCGGATGGATTCGCGTGTTATACGGGTTGGATGCGTCGTGCAGATCACGGTAGCGAATATTGCCGTCATATCCCGCTATGCCATAGATAATGCTGGCGTCGATGCCGAGTGGCATGTGACGTTTTAGCCGATTCCAAATTACCCCGGCGATGAGCCGGCGCTCTTCGGGGACCGCCGATTCAAGTTCAATTAGGGAAGCAAAGATAATTGCCTGGTGGAGCGATAGACCGAGAGCCTCCGCCCGAGAGGCGTAGTCTTGCGGCAGTCGCTGCCAAAAGTTTGTTGCCAAAAGTGTAAGAACTTCGGTTGTTGAAGGGAGCTTGGCAAAGCTATAGGTAGCTGGATAGAGATAGCCTTCGGCGTTGGTAGCGTGAATCTTGTGTGAGGCAAGAAATTGAGGATTCTGTGCCAAGGCGAGGGTTTCTGCGCGTGGACCGATCCCCGCCTCTTCTAATCGTTCGGCGATCTTCGCCAACGTAAACCCCTCGGGGATGCTGATCTGGAGGACTATCGGCGTATAGATCTTTCCGGCGCGTACCATTGCCGCCACCTCTTGCGGGGCTACCGACTCGGCGAAACGGTAGCGTCCGGCCTGGAAGTGATGGTAGTCGTCGAATGAACGTATAAAGATCCGAAAGCGCAAGCTGCTATCGATAACTCCGGCTGTTTCGAGTGTTCGCGCAAAATCTTTGAGGCTCTGCCTTGGCTCAAGCACGACCTCTAGTGGTTGAGCGAGCAGATGTGGTTCTGCCGACCAATGCAGAACATGCTCACGCCCAAGCCAGAGGGTAAAAAGCACAATGACGAGGAGCGCCTCAAGCAGCAGCACCCAGCGCACAACGTTTATCCTTGGCTTTGCTGGGGGGGCGATGGTGTTCTCTTCTGCAGTCTGCATAGGTATCTGACTAGTTACTCGAAAAGTTCCTCCACGAAAAACTGAGTCTTCGGTGGAATTTTATTTTTGGGATAGTACCCTTCTATCAGATCCAGCACATCCTTAGCCGACTCGATTTTAAGGAATTTCATCAAAAAAATTACATCATCTTTGTCGCTCGTATCCCAACGAGCGCTCATGCACTTCATTGCTAACATGTAGCGAGGCTCCGGTGCCCAAACGAGCAGATTTGAAAGATGCAAAACCTCTTGCCTTGCAAAGCCCGGCTGTAGAAAACCTTTGGCTGCATAATTAAGCCAATTCGCTGCTAGGCCTTCATCGGCGGCAATCTCTGCAGCGATCTCACGTACGATAGCTGCTGGCTCGAAGATAGCATTTACATCCTTGGTGGCATTGCGTGTGTTGTACACTAAGCACATAACCGCACCGCCCACCAAGCCGATCTCGGCATGTTCGCCACGCGTTGTCAGGCGTTGGTTAATCTGATTTAGCAGTCCTAGAATGTCGTCTTTACTAAGCACTAGGCCCTCTCCAGAAAATTGCCTAAAACAAAGATATTATTACGCCGGAAAGCAAAGGGGCTCTCGACGATGGCCGACGCCTTTAGGGCTTCCATTTGCGCTGGAAACCAGGGCTTATCGAGAAAGTGCGTACGGCGCGCCCAATGCGGGATGCTGCTGTCCGAGTTTTGACAAAGTTGATAAACCAACGATCCCAGTAAAGCCTTAAGCTTGGGATCGAATTTCGAATGTGGTGGTAGGATGAGTAGGCGCAAGTCCAGCGTTCGGCGATACTCATCCACCAAGTTCATAAAGTGAATCTTCCAAGACTCAAAACCATCTCGCTCTGTCTGATACGCAACGGCGACGGTGCTAGACTCAGAGCTCACCGTTTCGGGAGAGACTAGTAGCTCTACGGAGCGATTAAAAAAGCTTCCTAAGGCGGCGATAGAGCTAATGCTGCTAGACTCTCGCTGTTGTATGACCTGGCGTAGGCAGGTACGAGATAGCCCAACCGTGCCAGCCAGTGCGCGCTCGGAAAGTGAGTGCAGTTTAGAGAGATGTTGAATCGGAAAATATAGCTGGTATGTCATATAAGACCATTGATGTATTATATAGCATGCCATATGTTGCTGTGCAATGTGTGTGGTAGTTGCTCAATAAGTGTGGGTAGGCGAAGGCGAATCGTGAGCGTGCTCGTAATTGCTCATTAAATCCGGGTAAAAAAGCTTGCTTGAACTTGCACTTGAACCGCTCCTGATTCCTGCTCCCGCTCCTTTTCCTATTCCAATCAAGAGGATAAGG
>CAIXSY010000431.1 GCA_903922175.1 uncultured delta proteobacterium
CTCTGGGTGCTCGCACGCCTGCCGCTGGCGCGGCAGCTGCCTGATGCTCTCGCAGCTTAAGGCGAATATTTAAACTAACTTCGCTGACTTACGGCGGTCGTGTATCCATTCGCTTGGAAACTGACCGCGTCGGATTCCGCTGCGGTCAGTTTCGCCCCGTTGCAGGTGGTTTTATTAATTTCTTGCCTGTTTTTATCCTCAAGAAAAGTTGCTCTTCGGAAATAGGGGTCTTTCCGGACAGGCTCTATCATACTCGGAGCTCGCCATTCAAACACCTCGAACAATGGCGAGCGAATTCAGCTAATTGAGTCTTTGAGATTAAAATTAAGCATCCCATTCGACTTTCGCGGTTATAGAAAAGGACGGGTCGAGTTATTGTCACGATGATATAATCAGCCTAGAATAACTATTCTTCGAACATACCACACAGAAAGATCTTAAGCTCTTCAAAAAGCTTGGCATGCGCCTCGGGACTTCCATGTAATCCATCAATTGAGAGGGCTCGGCAATCAGTGCCCTTTGACCATGTCTCAAAAATTGGCATGTAGGAAATCTTTCTCTCTTCACACAGCGAGCGACCAATGTCTGTGAATAGCCTTGCATCCTCCGCTAAATAGAATATTTCGTGCCGGCCTGAATTCTGCCACGGAGTGGTACGAGTTTCGTCAACCGGAAAGGAACTGATCATGAGTGTTGGGGCCAACTTCTTCGATTTATCAAGTAGAGCTGAAAGCTGCGCATGGAATTGTTCACCCGAGATCGCTGTGGGCGCACCTCTTGAACCAGTACGCCTAGTGTCATTTAGGCCCGGGTATAAAAGAATTAGGTCGGGTCGCCGGAAAGAAACCTCCGCTTCCATTCGAGATAGCATTCCTTGGACGCTGTCTCCAGGGACACCAAGATTGTACACAAGATTGGATGAATGCTTTGGTTCGTGCCAACCTCGAAGTCGGCCGACAAAGCCGCCTCTCTCCGGATCGCCTCGGCCATATACGGTGCTCGAGCCAAACACTATAATTCTTGCTGGTATCATAATTTGGCTATCGGGTTGAATAATTATCACAACGAACTCTTTCAAACTACCACAC
This sequence comes from uncultured delta proteobacterium, assembly GCA_903922175.1. Lineage (GTDB taxonomy): Bacteria > Bdellovibrionota_C > UBA2361 > UBA2361 > CAIXSY01 > CAIXSY01. The sequence goes on from CAIXSY010000431.1 coordinate 1,089, forward strand.
CCGGAACCGGTCATTCAAACACCTCAGACAATGGTGAGCAAATTCAGTGAATTGTCCCCTGAAGATAAGTTCCCGGTGCCCCCTTTCGCTTCCTCTCTCTCTCTAATACTTGCGAGAGCCTCTTCTTACCGCTAAACTATAAGAATGGACCACAACAGGCCACAAACAACGAGCTTGCGCGATCCTGACCTTTGCAAAACACTACGTTGTTGTTTCTTTTTTCCAGAGATCTCCGACCCGATTGCGCTTTCTAAGGTTTCCGAACTCCCTGTTGAAGTTACCCGTTCTCACCTTAAGCTGCTCCAGGATGACCATGTCCTTGCTCTCGAAGAGCAACCCGGATCACGGCGCTGGCGAGTGCAGCTTGAGGATCAAGTTTTTTCTCAGGCGTGCAGCATAGCGGAAGCACGGTATTTAGAAGAACATTCCACCTGGCGAGTTGACATCGAGGGTAGACTTGAGTGCTTGGCAGATATATTTGATATGATTCAGCACGCAAAAGGGAGCCTTTGTGAAACTGCTTCAAAATCTTAAAATCGCCATTAACTGCCTGCAACAGTGGCCTGGCTGTTGGGCGATATGTGGTGGCGTAGCCGCTTGTATATATCGGAAAACACCGCGCTACACCGGAGACATCGACATAGCCATAATCGACCACGCGGCACTCCCTGCAGTTAAAATCGCCCAATGTGTTGTTAGTCACCTCGGCAACAAACCACTTGCAGGTTGGGTGACAGACCAACATGGTGTCCTCATCAAGGATCAGGCACTTGTAATCGGCCGGGAAAGCGGTGATGGAAGTTACGTAGGAATCGACTTTCTTTTGCCCGTGTTGCCGTGGATTAGAGAATCGGTCACACGCGCCCAGAAAAACGATCTCGACTATGGATTCGCTCGAGTACCTACCATTACTCCGGAGGATCTTATCATTGCCAAAATGTACGCATACCAAGGGAATCCAGATCGAAGTACTGATTTAGACGACATCTTGTCACTTGCTCGCGATGGCATCACGCTCGATCGTGCTTACCTGGCAGACCGAATTCGCAGTTACAGCCTGCTTCCAGCGAAGAATGTGCTTAACGCGCTAAAATTGGGGTAGGTCCTAGGCCGCGAGGCATCTTGAGCTTATCCCTTGCTGCCTATAACATTACCGGCAGAGAGCCCCGTTCATAGAAACACGTACCTGCGAAAACTGCGCTTATTTATTCACCGACACTGAGGAAGATATTACCTTTCGCGCTCGTGTCTCCCCACGGACCGAGGGCGAAGTGCTGCTTTTCCCTCCCCGGTAACTACGCAAACTCCGTCCCCGCTCCTTCCTTATAGCTTGGATACTTAAACTTCATCTCAAGCTCCGTCCTCAATAGGTTGTTTAGGACGCGCAGATTTGACATCTGCGTAGCCATTTCAAGGCCAATGGCCTCCTCTTGGCTAATCTCTTTCGGTTTGGGCAGGCTGAAATTACTACAGTAATACTGCACAACCTCACTCTGTAACGTAGGAGCATTATCCGAGACACAGAGGGTCTTGGGAGGGATCCCCTTGTCTTTAAGAAGACACAGAATAGCCTCAACGAGGTCGTCGACATGGACTCGATTACTCCAGCGGTCCTGGCCAGAAATAGGATGATAGGTGCCGTTTTTTAGAGCCATTCCCAAGCCGCGCCCCGGACCATAGATGGCGGAGATGCGCAGCGCCGTGAAATTTGGAAACGCCGCCGCATACTCATTTTCAGAGTCCAATCGCGCCTTGGCTTTACTGCTCCCCGGAGTACACGGAGTCTGCTCATTGACCTCGGACCCATCATTTATGCCATAAACGCCGGTGGTGCTTAGATAGACGAGGCGTTTGATCTTCTGCTCTGAAAGCACCTGGCAGACGTTCCGGACCCCCGTCAGCGGATCCTTGCCATCCTTCTCTCCAAATGGCGGGATGCTGTCGATTACCGTATCAATCGTGGGATACTGCTCAAACACATCGCGGAGCGAACTTGGGCTGTTCAGATCGACCTCAGCACCGCGGTAGCGAGTGCCCACAATATCCGCTGCCCGTCGCAGACCCTCTTCATTACGCGTAGTAAAAATGACAACTGAAGCTGAAAGTCTCTGCAATAAACGCGTTAGCGTATAGCCACAGCCGAGGAGAAGTAACGTAGGTCTGAATTCACGAGACATAGGGGACTCAATTTTATTATCCTTATTATCTTTGATGCTCGAAACTACCACGAAGTCCGTGTTATCGCCCCTGGGAAAATTTAAAAGACTTTCTAGAACAACGGACCAAAACAGACCTATGAGCGCCTGAAAATTGCCTTAAAGATTTGAAAATATAGCACTTTCTAGCTATTTGGAGCATCTTATATAATTGCTAATGAGTTAGACAGCCGAAAAGTAACTGCTAAATAACCGCGGGTAACTTAATAATTCGTGCGTTTAGTCGCGGTCGAGGATTGTGTCACATCGACCAGGAACACACGCACGATATTTTTTAGCTGGATTTAATGAGTAATTCACAGAAATCAGACCAGGAACTACTGCTATGAAGATCCTTCGTTATCCCGAGCCACAAGATCTTGCCAATGGATTAGTCCGCCCTGAATCTGACACTGCAGTCATTCAGTCTCAGGTAGCCGAAATATTCGAAGCCGTGCGCAAAGATGGAGATGCAGCGCTACTCAGGTACACTGAGAAATTCGATAGTATCTCACTCAAAAAAATTGTCCCCTCGAAGGATGAAATTGCCGCTCAGGCCAAGCTCTGCCCGGTCGAGCTACAAAAGGCTATTACACAAGCAAAGCAGAACATCGAGAAATTCCACTTAGCTCAAGAGGAGACCTTTTCGCCTATCGAGACCATGCCCGGAGTTCTTCTCTGGAGGCGTAGCACTCCTATCGAGAAGGTGGGCCTCTACGTTCCCGGCGGCACGGCTCCACTTTTCTCAACCGTATTAATGCTGGCAATCCCAGCTCAGCTTGCCGGCTGCAGTGAAATTACGCTGTGCACACCACCACAAAAGAACGGACTTGTTCATCCCGCCGTTGCCTTTGCCGCGCAGCTATGCGGCGCTCCCAAGATCGCCTGCGTCGGTGGCGCCCAAGCTATTGCCGCCATGGTCTTTGGCACAGAAAGCATTTCAAAAGCGCTCAAAGTCTTCGGCCCGGGCAATGTCTACGTCACCGCCGCCAAGGAGTTGGCCAACGAGTATGGAGTGGCCGCCGATCTCCCAGCTGGGGCATCTGAATTAGCAGTGCTGGCTGACGGCACCGCCAACCCGGTCTTTATCGCCGCCGATATCCTCTCACAGGCGGAACATGGTACCGACAGTCACACCATGTTCGTCACCACATCTGAGGCACTCGCCGACAGGGTCCAGGCCGAAATCTCGAAACAGATCGGAGCTCTACCGCGTAAAGAGATAGTTAAAGCAGCACTCGACAAGTCGGTTGTGGTGATTGTTAAAACGCTCAATGACGCTATCATGGCGGTCAATACCTATGCTCCGGAACACCTCAGCATAGACGTAAAAGACCCCAGTGCGGTACTCGAAAGCATCTCGAATGCAGGTTCGGTATTTGTTGGTTCATACTCCCCGGAAGCGGCCGGTGACTATGCCTCCGGCACCAACCACACGCTGCCCACCGGCGGCTGGGCCGCGATGACCGGCGGCATTTCGCTTGAGAGCTTTATGAAGAAGATTACCTTTCAAAAGATCACCAAAGAGGGGCTTCAGTCGCTCGGCCACACGATCATCACCATGGCCGAAGCCGAAGGACTTAAAGGCCACGCACAGGCGATACGGGTGAGAATGTAGATATGAGCTGCTACCTATGCGGCGCTCCAGACGGAAGCGAAGGAAACGCCTGCCAGGCGTGTACGAAGAAACGTAAGCGAGAGAGAGCAAGCGGGGTATTCGAAACCCACCAAGCACCCAACATTATCCCCATTCGTGTAAAAATCTCCCGATCCCTTCGCGGGTTGATCACGGGCCTTACCTTGGTGGCGACCATCGCCGTGATCGCCTATTTTCTCTGTTTTTCATCCTACGGCCCCGGCCTGGCCTTCTCTGCGGGCGAACGCGCCTATCATCGCTGCCTACGCAACGTTGCCACCAAGATGAAGCATCCCAAGATAGAGTTCGAAAGCAACGCGTCCTGCGAGGCAATCCGCAGCTCCTGTCGAGAGGATCCACATGGGAAAAGCTGCCAATCGGCTATTAAACGCTTTCCAGCGCTCTAAATTCCTTGCCCCTTGAAACGTGTACTAGATGAGTTGCATTTTCGAAGCGAGATTCCAAATTGGCCATCACTCTTCCTACCCGACTCAGCAGCCGCATCGGATGCAGTCAGCAGAAAGCCGATAGCAGATCTCTGAAAGCAGATTACAGATCAACGCTCGTCGGTCTGAGGCAGCGCCTCGCTAGGTTTCTGTCTTGATTAGAGAAAGCGAACTGTGGGCTGCGGCCGTAGCTGCAGCTGATGCAGTAAGCAGAAAGAGGACTGCAGATCGCGGATCTCAGCTTACAGAAGGCAGATAGGCTCTTGCGCGGTTTATTCAACACTCGCAAGCCTCGTTAGCCATAGCCCTGGCACAAACTGCTGAATAAGCGTATGTTTTCAGGTCTCTATGAATGAAATCCCCCCCGTATCGAATAAGCGCCCACTCCTCGTGGTCTTTGTCACCGTCCTACTCGATCTCATAGGCTTTGGCATTATTATCCCGATTCAACCATTTCTTGCCGAACAGTTCGGAGCAAGCGCTGCCGTCGTCACGCTTTTAGGGGCGAGCTACTCCTTTATGCAATTTCTCTTCGCCCCATTCTGGGGACGCCTCTCTGATCGCTTCGGGCGCCGGCCTATTATCCTGATGAGCGTCGCCGTGAGTTGCGTGGGGTATGTGCTCTTCGGCTTTGCCTCAAATCTAGCGATGCTCTTTTTCGCGCGTATGTTGGCGGGCTTTGGCAACGCTAACATCGGCACCGCCCAAGCGGTGGTCGCCGACTGCACCACGATCGAAGGGCGTTCTCGCGGTATGGGGATGATAGGCGCCTCGTTCGGTCTTGGATTTATCATCGGCCCCCTGCTTGGTGGGCTATTCGTTCAGCATAGCCTCGCGACTCCAGCGTTTGTCGCAGCAGGGCTGGCGGCGATTAATTTCCTAATGGCCTGCTTCTGGCTTCCCGAAACGAATAAGCAGCGTGGTGTCCTCAAGGAGAAGATCCCCTTGCGCCGATCCTTACCGGAGCTCTGGCGCCTCCCCAACCTTTCGGTATTACTCTCCATCGTGTTTTTGGTAGTCTGGGGCTTTGCCATGGTCGAGCAATCGCTGGCCCTCTTTGTGCAGCACGTCTTTGCTCCTCAAGCCGGCGCACTAGACGTTTCGGGCGCGTCGATGAAACATGCCGCGCGGCTCACCAGCTACGTCCTCCTTGTGGTAGGCATTACCGCAGTTATTGTACAGGGTGGATTGATTCGGCACCTCGTGCGCCGCCTCGGCGAACGCCACCTTATCCTCGCCGGCTGCGCCGTTCTTATCGCTGCTTTCCTGTGCTTTCCACTGGTTGAATCCGTGCCGCACTTTTCCTTAATGCTCGGCTGCGGAGCGCTCCTCGCCCTGGGTTTTGGAGTGGTCAACCCCTGCCTCCAGGGCTTAATCTCGCGCGGTATCGATGGCGATCGCCAAGGCCTTGCCCTCGGCGCAAGCCAATCGCTCTCGTCTCTTGGGCGTGTCCTCGGTCCCGCTATGGCCGGGCAGATTTTTGAAGTGCACCCCACTGCCCCCTTTCTGTGGGCCACAGGCTTGGTGGTCATCTGTTTAATTCTTGCGCCATCGATACGGGAGCGTGCCACTGCTCCCGCTTCTTAAAATTACCCATTTGGGGTGTCAGAAATGCAGGACATGCAAACATTCTCTTTTTGGGCCATGGGCTCCGAATGCACAATCTATATTTATGCGGCATCGTCCGTGGAAGCAACCCGCGTTGCGGATCTAGCGATTAAGGAGGTTTTCCGAATTGAGAAAAAATACTCACGCTATTTGGCGCAGAGTGAGCTCTCACGAATAAACAACCGAGCTGCGGCAGGGGAGAGCGTCAAGGTTGATGGCGAAAGTGGCGCTCTGCTTGACTTGGCCTGTGAGTATTTTATCAAGAGCGATGGGCTCTTTGATATCACCTCCGGACGCCTTCGTCGTGTATGGGATTTTGGTTCGGGAAAGCTTCCACCACAGGAGCTGATTAGCGCTGAATTGGAGTATGTAGGCTTTGATAAGGTGATTTGGGAATCACCCCAGCTTTCATTTTCCAAAGCGGGGATAGAGCTGGATTTCGGAGGAATCGCCAAAGAGTATGCAGCAGATAGGGCTGCCGCCGTCTGTTTCGAGCAGGGCATCAAGGCAGGCCTGGTCAACCTCGCCGGTGATATTACGGTTATCGGGCCGCACCCTGATGGATCAGGCTGGAAGATTACGGTCAGTGATCCCAAAGCTCCCGAGCTAGCGGCATGCACCGTCGTTCTCAGTTCGGGCGCTATGGCCACGAGCGGCGATTATGCGCGCTGTATTGAGGTAGAGGGCCGACGCTATGGTCACATCATTAATCCGAGAACAGGCTGGCCGGCGCACGGTTTTAGTTCAGTCAGTGTGCAGGCGATGCGCTGTATCGAGGCAGGATTACAGTCGACGATAGCCATCTTGAAAGAAGCAAACGGGGAGCAATTTCTAAGAGAAAATGCCGCCAACTTTCTGTGGATCGACGAGATCGGCAACGTAAATGGCCAGTGGCCTCCGTTCGTCTAATCGAATGGGCAACTAATTGCTGTTACGTATCTGCGAAACAATGTCCGTCATGCTCGATACAAAATTGCCGTGAGATACCGAGCCGGTGTTGTTTGGATCTAGTTGGCTCCAAATAGCATCAGCACCAAGTTTTTGAAATCCGTATGGTGGATTGAGATTTTCGAATGCTGAACTGAACTGTGTTTGGCTTATGCTGCCCGCATTGCTCGTGTCGATCCTATGGTAGATGCTCTCCATTTTCTTCTGCGGCGGCATTGGCATGCTTGCGCTAGACATCACTTGAGGCGAGCCGGCAGAGACTGGGTAAATAGCCATAAATTTCCTTTCTGAGTTAGGCAAGCATCGAGCAAAAAAATGGTAAGATCGTGTTAGCCAGCGATGTCTAATTGCTAAGCAATATACGTGCCGTTGGCCAGCCTTCTGGTTTTTAGTCCAGGAAAAGAGCGCGGGTAGTCAGAAAAGGTGTAAACACACTGAGATCTCAGTAGGTTGGAAACGTGCTCTATTACTATTGAAAGAGATTAATAGTTTTTGAAGCACACTCCACGATCTCCGAACATGTGGCAATAAAAGGACATTAAGGTACAATTTTACCCATTTCTTGAGACACTCGGAAGTTGTTGCAGGGGTAGGATATGAGCGTAAACTAATTTGGGAAACTTCTCGCCCATTTATTGCACAAAGGCAGCCGGACAAATAAACCACTACCGGCTAAATCCGGTAGGTTTGAAGGCGACGGAAAGTCGCTTTTCCGGCTGAAGCCGGGCGGTCCAATGAGGTAGAGCGATTTAGCTTAGTCCTGGTGCTGGCCATGGTCCGAATTCATGACCATGGCCAGGGTCAAGAATCAGGACCATGACCAGCACCAGGACTAAAAATACCCGCTGAAGCACTTCCGGCTAAAGCCGAAGGTTTATAACCTGTAAGATGGAACAATTAAGCGTGCAGTACCCTGCCCTTCACGGGCGTAGTAAGATATGCTTCCAAGAAAGGAAACTTTTGCTCAAAAACTCCGAAACTATATTATTGAGCCTGGCGGAGCTAAGCTTCGGCACGAAAACGCTCTAGCAAAGAAATGCTACTTATGAGGGGCCATGGATAGTACGTCTTCTGAATCAACACCAAAGATTGATACACTGCTTAAAGAGCGCTTCGGCTTTTCTGGTTTTCGAGCTGGGCAACGGGAAGCGATTGAGGCGCTGCTCCGTGGTGAGAACACCCTGTGCATCCAGCCCACGGGGCATGGCAAATCCCTGCTCTATCAGCTACCGGCGTTGCTCCTTCCTGGAATCACCCTAGTCATCTCTCCCTTACTCGCCCTGGTGCGCGATCAGCTTGGGCATCTTAATAATCGCTTCAAGATCCCGGCCGCAGCCGTCAATAGCGATCAGTCCGACGAAGAAAATGCTGCGGCAGAGAGCTTAGCTCGCAGCGGCAAACTCAAAGTATTGTTTGTCGCCCCGGAGCAGCTTGATAACCTGGCGCGCTTTGAGTTTCTGCAGTCACTGCCGATCGCGCTACTCGTCGTCGATGAAGCGCACTGTATCTCCACATGGGGACACGATTTTCGCCCCTCCTACCGCAGCATCGTCAAGCTGCTTAGGGTCGTGGGTGCCAAGCAGCCGCTGCGGGTCCTGGGACTAACCGCCACGGCTAACGAAGAGACCGAGGCCGATATTCGCGCCCAACTCGAGAGTAGCTCCACTGTTAAACTCCACGTTATCCGCTCCTCCATGGATCGTCCCAACATCGCCCTGGCAGTTGTGCCGCTGCGCGGTATGGCCGAAAAGCTCCTCTATCTCGATAGCCTGCTACCGCGTATGCCCGGCTGCGGGCTGATCTACTGTGCCACACGCGAGAACACCGAAACGGTGGCTGAGTATCTTTCAAGCCACGGTATTCGTGCAGCGGCCTATCATGCAGGCTTTGAGCCAGAGCGCAAACGCGTTCTGCAAGCACAGTTTATCTCCGGCGAGCATCAGGTAATCGTCGCCACCAATGCGCTCGGCATGGGCATCGACAAGCAGGATCTGCGCTACGTTATTCACGCCGATGTGCCGGGCTCAATTACAGCTTACTACCAAGAGGTAGGCCGCGCCGGTCGAGACGGCAAGGCGGCGCGTGGCATCTTGCTTTACGATCCAAGCGATCGCGCCATTCAAGAGTACTTCATTCACTCGGCCCAACCCGCCCCCGAGGACTTTACTAAATTGCTGGCACATGCGCCTGAGGATGGTGACCCAGCGGGAAGGCCACTACCGACGATCACGGAACTCAAGTCTAAAAGCGGGCTGCACCCAACCATCGTAACGGTGATCATCGCGGAGCTGTTGGAGCAGGAATATCTTACCAAAAAGCAGGTCGATGGTAGGCAGGTGTACCGGAAAACGGCAAAGGCCGGCACACTAGAGCTTGTCAGGTACGAACGCCAATTTGTTAGACGAAACGCCGAGCTTACGGCGATGCTCGATTATGCCTCGGGTAAGCTCCCCTGCTTGATGCAGGCCCTACGCCTAAAACTTGGTGATGGCGCAGCCAAACCCTGCGAACATTGCGGGGCCTGCCTAAAAAAAGCATCTGCCGTGGTGCTTGATGCCACACGCCTAGGCGAAGTGCAGAGCTGGACGGAGGACCGCCCCGTGCGAATTGAATCCTCTGCCCGATCAAGTCTTAGCGATGGCGTGGCGCTGCTCAATGCCGAGCTTAACTCGAAGACTTTTAGTGCATTTATGCAGAGCAGAAGCGTCGAGAGCGGACAGGGAGTATCCGGACTTAGTCCGGACCTGGAGAAGCGCCTTGAGCAACGCTTGCTGCAGATATCTAAAGTGGCCCAATTCGGCTCGGTGATCGTCGTCCCCTCGCGAAACTGGAGATGGCGCGAGAAGCTTGGCGCTCACACTGCAAAGATGCTCGGGGTACCACTGTTTAGCGAGGCGCTAGCCTGGCGCGAAACACCAGCGGCCCTCCAGGGGGAGCTCCTCAACAACGACCAGCGCCGCGAGAACGTCGAAAAAAAGATGCGTTGGCTAGGCAACCGCCTCCCCGCAGGTCCGATTCTTTTGCTTGATGATTATACCGGCTCAGGTGCAACGCTTAAGGAATGCGCCCGGGTTATCCGCCAAGAAGCCTGCTGCGACGAGCCACTGGTGCCGCTTACCGTGGCCAAGGTCAAGTGGCGCTTAGGCGCGAAAGGGATGATTTAAGTCGCTACGCTTCGCGTAGCGACGGCATTCTCTAAGTAGTTGAACCGACCCGCGCATTCGCGCGGAAGAGAGGGTCGAGGCTGCTATCTGAGATCTGCAGTCAGCGGAAAGCTGCCAGCAGATCTCTGAAAGCAGATTACAGATCAACGCTCGTCGTTCTGAGGCAGAGCCTGGTTAGTGCTTACAAACACCTCAAGCAGCCCGCGAACCTCCCTGCGCCACTGCCGCGACCGGCTAAGGGAATAGCTTAATTCGCGAATCTGCGCGGTTTGCAGGGGAAACGGCTCAAGCTCGTCACTCAGAAGGATGTAATCGTAGTGATCATAGGGCGCAGGCGGCTTGGCGCTTAAAATCGCCGTCTCTTTGGGCCAACCAAGCTGCGGAAGTATTGAGGCCTGGGCGAGTACTTTCTTACCGACGATCTGCGAGTTAAGTTGACCTACTGCACGCCGAGCTTCACCACCCCCCGGCAAAGCATGCGGCCAGGGAAGAAGACGCAGATTAAGCGCCAGTAAAAGCGCCGCCACACTGAGCAGCACACGCCGGTCATCGCGAAGCTTGGCGAATATGTCCCAACTAAGTACACGGATCGTGCCCGCAAAAAGATAGGCGATATAGAGAGCGGCATAGGCGCCCTCAAAGTTTCGCTGGACGCTGTACGAACTTAGGGCGCAGATCGAGAGCGGCAAAAAGAGCGGCAGGATAGTCTTCGGATCAAGAAGTGGCAGAAAGAGCAATGCCGCAAAAAGATGAAAGACCCCCGAACTGACCCATCCTTTGAGGACGAGCAGTGGGTGCGTAAGAATACCAAAGGCTATCTGCGGCACCGTATTTCCAAGAGCACTCCAGCGGTCCAGGCTATCCATCGCCCCGGCTGGAGCAAAAGCTGGAATAATTATCAAAATAGACGTAGCGGCCCACAAGAAGCTGACACTAAAGAGCGCCACACCCCAGGCACGCTGGCGGCGTTCGAGAGCACAGCAGCCTCCATAGATGGCAAGCGGCAGGGCCACATCTTCGCGGCATAGAAGTGCCAAAACACAAAAAAGAGCGGCGACAATCGGCTTACGCGCCTCCTGCGCCCAAAAGAATCCAAGTAGGAAAAAGATCGCCGCAATCTCCTGGTGGAAACCGGTAAAATAGCTCTCAACAAGACCACGGTAGAAGAAGAACGAGAGCACGAGGGCCGCACTAAGGATCGGGGCAAGCCCCTTAAGTCGCGCCAGCTTCCAAATGAACAGCCCCGCAGCGCCAACTAATATGCCCTGCAAGATAAGCAGCCACTCAGCACAGGGCCAGATCGGGTAAAGCAGGCTAAACACGGGAAAGATAAAAGAGGCGTGCACACCGACAAACGAGCGCCCCAAGATATCGGAGAACATCGGCTTTCCCTGCCAGGTATTACGTACGATCTCCTCGTGGAGACGCAGATCGAGCGCCGCCGTGCCAAAATTGTAGTGCTTGAGCAGCTCGAAGATCAGCAGCGTAAGCGCCGGTGCACCGATAAGCAGAGCCAGAAACAAATTCGTGGATGAAAGCTGCTCGACCCTCTGCACCAGATTTTCGGCAAACGTCTTGCAGACGACGCCGTACACAGCGCAGCAGAGAGCTGCTCCAATGAGAAGAAGGTAGAGTATCCTTCCCCAGTCAATCTGCCACCACGGCGATATGCGCTCCTGGCCAAACTTGGTGATCTGCCCAAGTGGAAATGCGCTCGTACTGGTGACCCAGACACGCGGCAACATCAGGCGCTTTGAGCTTCCGCTCCAAGCCACCCCCTCATCCGTCGTAACGGCGCTGCTAAATCCAGCCTTTGACACCAAACGCGCAAGCTTACTCCCCGTAGCACCATAGGGGTAGGCGAACGAATCAGGCGCAAGAGATCCCTTCGAGCGCAGATCCTCCATACAGCCCAAGATCTCGGCCTGGGGATCGGGCGCTTCGGTGAGCCGCAGATGGTGGCGAGTATGCCCTCCGAAACTAAGTACACCCGCAGCGGAGAGGGTCTTGACCTCGGGCCAGGTGAGGAGCGCTCGCCCCTCGTAGGACCGGCGTGTCTCAGGTGAATCAGCCACCATGCCGGTTATGAGATAGACCACGGCCTGATAGCCAAATTTGCGCAGAATCGGCTCGGCATCACTCTGTGCCGTCAGATAGCCATCATCCATGCTAATAATAAACGGCTTGGGAGGCAGAGTACCGCGCCCCTTGCCATATTCGATCAGCTGCTGCGGCAAAACAGTCTGGTAGCCTAGCTCCTTTAATTGGCCCAACTGTTTTTCGAACTGATCGGTCGCGACAGCGAGGCTATCGCGCGGCTGAGGTTCAATTGAATGATACATCAGAATCGGCACGGGAACCGAAGTGGGGCGACGGCTAATAGCCCAAACAGCAAGCACGACGGTGAGGACGATAATAACTATGGCAGCAATTCTTGTGCGCTTCATCGGTCGGATAGTAACCCAGGTTTTCAGGCGATAAAAGGGCATCGTAGAAAAACCAAGGACTACGGCTTTGCCCATAGTTTCAGTATCGCATCAAGGACCGCAGGACAGTAGTCAAACGTCTCCTCTAAAAGGGAGAGCGGAATCCAGGCGACGCCGCGATGGTAGTCTACATCTGTCACCGGTCCTGGTGGACGGTAGGCTTCGGCCAACTCCCCGAGAAAGAACCACGTGCGACTATCATAGGTCGTCTGATTCCAGTAAAAGTCATACCTCCTGAAAGTCTTTCGTTCGGGCAACAAACGAATGCTGTAGCCCGTCTCCTCCAGACATTCACGCACTGCTGCCTGGTTCGCATCTTCCCTTTCCTCGATACCACCTCCAGGTAGGAGGAAGTAACGTTTTTTGGAATGCGGATCTTCCGCATAAAAACCAAGAATACATTGGTCATGGATTACGACAACACTGGCACGGTTACGAATCGGATTAGCGGGGGGCATGATGAGGATCCTATAAATAATAATTACCAATCAACTAACCCAATGACATTACACACAAAATACATACTCTACAACGACAGCGCCGCAGTGAGTTATGACACACATTTGGAGAAAGCGCCCATAACTAACGATGTGGTCATGCAGCAAAAACAGACGCCAGTTGCCAGAGGAGAAGTTATCACTCCAGACCACCCCCTTTTCCGCGCTCAAGTTGAAAGACTGCGCGATAAAAGCGTTTATCAAGAGGTTCCGTTTGGGAAATATGTAAATACTCCAGATTTCTCTAATGATGCGGTAAAAAGACTCTGCGTTGGCTTCGAATCATTTAACGGGACATGTCATGTTCGTAGCTTCCTCAAAGTGGGTCTTGCCGCTGCTGACCTAACTACAAACGACAGTGAGTGCCTCGTCCAGGCGCTAGGAAAAGTCGATGCGTTTCTAATCGCCTGCTACAAACAAAATGGCTTGATTTTAGTCACCCGGGAAAATCCTCAGGGCCTGCTTGCCGCAAAAATAGCGGCTCTATCGTTCCCAGCTACAGCTAAGCTATGCTCTCAACAGATAACCACTCTAATCCCCCCACTGCTCCCCTTCGCAACTATGCGAAAATGCTGCGAGGCTCATGTTACGCGATTTAATGCCAGAGAAAAGGATTTTAGAGCGACGGTGCTTCCTCAGTGTACTGATGCTGCACGTCAGACGCTATTAGATGGCTGTGCAAGAGGCGAAATTTTACGGACACGGAAACATATTCTGGACCGCATACGAGAGACTAAAGTCCTCGTCGCCGATCCGCTTAAGATCGCGACAAGCCGAGATCCCGTACACCGGGGGGCCTACTACCGGGATCCCGATTGTATGGTATTACCTCTCCTCCCCAAGGCAACATGGTTGCAAGGTAGAATTCTGCATGAATACGTGCACGGAATGGCAGGGATCCAAGCCAGGGTAGCGGGCAGTGAGGATGGCGCGGTGCGGATACACTTAGCCCGTCACGGCCTTTCATCACCCCGACTTGATACGGATCAGTTCGCTGGGTATTCCCGGAGGCTCGAATCGCTCGACGAAGCGGCGACAGAGAAAATCACTACGCGCCTAGCTGAAATAGAGACTTCTGAATTCTACAAAGCGGAGAGAATATTACTCGATGCCCTAGGTCAGAAAGGACTGCCGTTTAGCCTGTTCAGGCAGGCATACTTCGATGATTGCCTACCCGACACAGGCGCGCCGCGTTGGCGAAAGCTTATAACCGAGTCCAATCGGATCTTTGGGCGTAAATTCTTCGACCAGTTAGACACGGAGATCGCTAGAAGTGGGGTCGAAGCAGGGATTGCTATGGTCGAAGCAAGTAGGCCAGTGAAGTAAGTCACTAGACTTCACACAGCTTCTAGCTGCTCAGCCAGCGCCTGTGATACTAATAAATAGAGGTAACTAGTTACCTCTGGCCCCCCATCGGCGAACGCTGACGTCTGATATATAGTGCGCGCAGTTACCCATAAAGAAACTATGCCAAAATACCTAATTGTAAATTCCGACGACTACGGCAAAGCCCCTGCCATCTCCCGCGGGATACGGCATGCCCACCTTAACGGCATCGTCACCTCCAGCAGCTGCATGATGAACCTCCCCGGGATCGAGGCTGACCTTAAGCTTGCCTTGAAGGAAACGCCCAACTTGGGCCTCGGCGTGCACCTCAACCTTACCTGCGGAGATCCGCTTCTTCCGGCGATACAAGTTCCCTCCCTCATCGACAGGGCAGGCACCTTCTTAGGTCGAGATCTCCTGGCGACTAATTTAAGTAACGTCTCGGCGACGGAGGCACGCGGCGAGTGGCGTGCGCAGATTAGTAAATTTGTCTCGCTCAGCGGTCGTCCGCCGACACACCTCGATGCCCATCACCACTGCGCTTACCTTACCCCTGGATTATTCTCCGCGCTCCTTGATACGGCCAAGGAATTTGGCTGCGCGATTCGCCTCCCGATAACAACCGATCAACCCACAGCAGCGATGGTAAAGCAGCACTCTAAACTGCTTGGGGCGATTCAAGAGTTTGCGCCTCCTCTTTTGGCGCAAAGCGGTGTGCGCCACACCCAGGCCCTCTACGCATCATTTTATGACATCGGCGCGACACAGCAGACCCTGACAAGCATACTGCACTCCCTTTCCGAGGGCATATCCGAGATAGTCTGCCATGTTGGCTTCAGCGATAGCTCGGGCAGCGCCCCCTACAACCAGCAATCTGAGAATGAGCTCAAGGTCGTATGCTCTGCTGAAACAGGCCAACTGATACGCGACCTAAAGATAGTGCTGGTGAATTTCAACGTAATTGCTCAATAAGTGTGGGTAATTCTAAATCTTGAACATGAACTGGAACTGTTCCCGATTCCTGCTCCTGCCCCTTATCCTCTTGATTGGAATAGGAAAAGGAGCAGGGGCAGGAATCAGGAGCGGTTCAAGTGCAA
>CAIXSY010000432.1 GCA_903922175.1 uncultured delta proteobacterium
CCGATCTTGTCGTGAGATTGTCGAACGGTCGTGGTCCTGGTCAATGTAACTAGCCGCCTTTTCTCACGAAGTGAGAAAAGGCGAGCTACGCTCGCCCCTCACCGAACAGGGGTGTTTTTGAAGAAACGCACTGACTTTCAGGAATGAATAGGGTAATTGAGAGTCTGTGAGAAGGGGCGGCTAGCCGAATCAGCACACTCTTCGACCGCGGCCACGAGCACGACCACGCTCACGAATTATTAAGCTACCCGGGGTTATTGAGCAGTTACAATCAGCAGGCAAAACCACTGAAAGCACTATACTTTTTGTCAACCTAGGGGTAGTAGTAAACTTTGAATTATTCTAGGTCACGCGCGCGCATGAAATCAGCATAACAAGCAGAAGATTGACCAGTGTTTGCTAACTAAGCCACTGCTCTTTAACCAAGAGCTGAGCCTTAGGCACTGCGAAATAATAACTTGCGCAATTTGCATCTCATCTTCAGGCCATCTTCGTGCGCATTTGAACCGGAAAAATCCTCGATATAGCGGTGCTATGTCTGTGGTTTTTCCGGTTCGAATGCGCGCAAATCTGACCTAAATCTGAGCGCAACTTGCATAAGTTATTATTTCGCAGTGCCTTAGCGGCAGGACGCGACAATGGATCGACAATAGATCAACAAAACAGGAACTGGATTGAGGACTAGATAACTTATATGCCAGAGCTGACGAAGCCGACGAACCTGGTGCTCACACTCGACATCGCTCCAACACAAAAACAACCTCCACGATTCCTCCACAAACACGAGGCACCGGTGCTACTACCGCGAGCCTTCGGAGGTGAAGCGATGGAGCAGATACCGGATGCCCCGCGCACAAGAGAGGCTTTCGCCCCTTTCGACGGAATCGCAGCTATCCCCTCGATTGAAAAGCACCCGCTCACCTCTCCCAAGGCGGACATGCCCTTCAATCCAACTCGCCAAGCCTTTGAGCACATGGTCAAAGCCCTACGAGCAGACAACGATCAATTCGAAACTCGACTCGGATGGTTGATCTTGGGGCCGCGTACTGAATTTATACAAGACCGCCCTAAAAACGAAGAGAAGCCTGAACAACACTGTCTAGTAGATGGCAAGCTGATGTCGAGGTTGGACGACCCAAGCGTGACAGGGGTAGCACTGCTTGTTGATCAGACACGAACTTGGACCGACGTCGCAAAATTCATAATCCAAGCGCAAGAGATCTTAGCCCAACACCCCGACAAATGCATCTTTCTTGCGGCTCTTAATAGTATCGAGCAAACGCTTTGCTCCATTCAAGCATTTAGGATAAATCCCACCGTCACTAAGCAAACCATTGATGAACTACTGTTAGCGAACAAAGCGATTGTTGCGGATTATCAAGACCGCCACGATCTCGCCGCCAAGAGGATTACTCATAGCCTTAAGACTGGCCCAGCCCAGGATGTGAGATCTCAGATAGATAAAATTGTTACCGAAACGAAAGAAAACTGTGCTAGATTTATAGCCGATAAATTTAAGGATTCGAGCTTAAGCAACCGAGTGGCGGGCGCTATGCACGAGCACCTGGCCAGCGAGAAGATCCTAGCCCTTATGGCTAGCAATAAAACTAGCGCGTATGCGGTCTCTTACACATTACAACAGATAAAATTTGCCACCACTCTAAAACTTTTCTTACAGCCGCTGATCATCGAGCCCGTCAATATTCCTAATCTGTTAGGGGTTATCAGCACTACCTGGCACGAACAGATCGATCTACTCACGACCAAAGAGATCTCTAACGACGTAAAGCTAGAACATGAGCTGCACGAGCATCTCGTTTCAAATCTGGTCTTCTCCGCGGGATTAGGGGCGGGGGCTCGAGTTTTACGGCCGCTCATAGAAGCCTGTGCGCAGATCCCCGCTGGCGACGAGAAAGATGTTGGAAAGGCTACTGGAAAAGACGACCCGACGACTGAGTACACCTCAGCTCTCCTGAAGCCTACGCTGGATTGCATGAAGGAAGCCTCTCAAAGCCTGGCCGAGTACGCCGTTCTGCGTGAAACCGGAGCAGGGGATCTAGAATCTGATTATCTTGTCTCACTAGCAATCGCCCGGCATCTTCCACGCGAGAAACTCTACGCACTCATGCAGACCGAACTGGGGTTTGTACCTATCACCGTTCCCGCCAAAGATCTAATCGAAGTCATGCATTCATTGACTGCTGGCTCTGTATTTAGGACAGCTCTTGGAATAACTTATCAGATGGAGGTTAAGGAATTCATCGGAACGTGGACAGGACACTCGGTGGCCGAGCTCCAACACAACACGACTTTGCTCACCATCCACGACGCCTCCTTGAGCGAACTGTTTCATCGCTTGCTCGCCGGTATGCATAAACAGCTGACTCAAGAGCAGGGCAAGCTTGTGACGATGACCACAGAGGAGGCCCGACAGATGTTAGTGGGCAACGAAAATAGGGAGCAACGAAAGCAACTGAAGCAACTGCCTGAGTCAGAAATAGCTACCAAAACAGCAGCACGAAGGAACACAGTCGAACATGCGCTGAATATGGCTGAAAATCTTATTCAAGTAATCAGCCCAAGCTCGGTGATAACTGGACCACAGTCGGGCGGTCACGATGCGCTGTACGAATATGCTGGTACTCACGTTCTAGTGGCAGAAGAGAATAAAACGATCCGGCGAGCTGTCGAAAAGCGGGCGATTAATTATCGTGTGCTACGCGCCGATTCAGCAGCAAAACATACCGAACTCTTTTCTACAGCAGCTGCGGCTATCCAACAAGTACTCGTTCCCGTAACTGAGACAGTCCTAACAAACTTCGAACTTGCGGCGGTCACACTCCGAGCACAGACAATCGTCATGGACATAGCATTTGTCCAAGCTTCTGAGAACCAAGATATCAAAGCAGAGCTCGCCCTGCGAATCACTAAGCTGCTTAAGTCCGCTCCGGCAGCAGCGACGAGCGCTGAGGCATCGCCACCTCCCACACCACCGTCCGCGGCAGATCAGCTCGCTATAAAGAACGCTCAGATGAATACTGAGATCGGCCTTGCCCACGATCTTGCCCTCGCCCGCCATCTCTTTGGAGAGCGATCGGCCGCAGCCCGCGTTGTTGAAAATGTGCTCGCGGAACGACACCCTGCGCGCGCCGAGGAGATTGAACTGCTCGCGGAGGCATATGAAGCGGTTGCGGTACGCGCAGCTAAGTATTTTGCTCCCGGCGCAGCTACGCCAACTAAGGTTTAGGTGAATAGGGAACCAACGCCAGTAATCCGGGCGTCCAGCTCGGCCCAATGAATAGATGGATATCCTTCTTAATGCGCAAGGCGCGGTAAGCCGTGACCGCGCGTGCTCCGGAGACGGCATCTTGGCTGTCCTCTACCTCCAAGACCAGCTGCCTTCCCAAAACACCACCCTTCTGATTCAGGTCTTGCAGCGCCAGCGTCGCTCCATGAATCGCGTTGCTGCCGCTTATGGCGCACGGCCCGGAGAGACAAACCGGCATACCGATATACAGCGGAGCGCTGCCTGCGGCAAAAAGTCGAGTCGAAGAAAGTAGTAAACTAAAAAAGCAGACGAGAAATCTGAAATTCGGCATAGACAATGAAGCTCCGAAATGGATGGATGAGATCTCAGCGGATAAAGCTAGCGCCCTTACGAGGAAATTGAAAGTGGAAACAGCTGTTGGCGCTCTCAAAAAGCGCAACGGATTACTGACAAGTGATGCTGGTGGCCAGACCCAATGCGCTATTTCATAGACTTTTGGCATACCTACGGGATAGGTGCGCATCCATCCCGGCATTGGCGTAAGACCAGCGATTAGATGACTAAGACCTCAAAGGGCGTATACTATGGCTCTCGTGCGCACCTTAACAAGCAATACCAATCGGCGGAGTTGCCATACTCTAGCTCAATGGCGGAGTCGTCATACTTTCTTGGTCTAAGTCAACTATGACACCTGGGATAACTTTTACACACAAAGCAGATGAAAAAGCGCGATGTCAAAGCTGTCCGGTCGCACCGCGCCACATGGCAAAACTTACTGGCTTGGTTTTTTTTGCCAAAGTAAGAAAGGAAAAGATCGAATGGGAGCAAAGTGCACCCTTTCTCAGCGGACAACCTCTGAGCGGATTTAGTTGCAAAGTTTGCCCTTTGTCAACTGACGATGCAATGCGAATATTACTGAAGGCAATCAATGATATTCTTGATCCAAAGGATCTGCCCGGACATACAGAAGTGCAGGGGGCAGGACCCCTTATTACTAAACAGAGTGCCTCCACCCCTGAGATATGTTTGGGATTTGCCTCGCCCCAAGGTGAGCTAGCTGTCAGAGACCACGAGGAGCAAGAATGCATCGAGGAATTGGCAGCAGATTTTGAGGCGCAGCGCAGCGCCCGTCATCTGCGGGACCTGCTTCTAAAAATGCACGCCACACTAATGCGGCAATGGGAACAAAGGCAGCTTGAACAAGAAAGGCGAGCGAAAGCTTTAGCTAGACGACGAAGACAAAGTCGCTCACAGGATCAGGGGATGGAGATTGATTGGTAGTGCAGCCGTCCCTCCCACTGCTCTTGCTCGCAAAGCTAACTCCCCAGCGCCAACTCCGCGATCGACCAATCGAACAGCTCATCTTTCCCCTGCTGGCGCAGGATGATGGCTGAGCTTACCTGTGCGGGAAAACAGGCTAGAAATCGAGGATCGTGCTCCTGGAAGAAGCGGATGGCATAGGTATCGTCACTACTTAAAACTGTCTGTCGCGCGCCCTGCGAATCCCCCTGCTTTCCCCCCCCGCTTTTCCCAGTGATTGCGCGCAGATTAATGAAACACTTCGGAGAGTTGCAGCGCGCGGTGTGTGAGAGAAAGAGCAAGGAGGAAAGAGCAAGGAGCGATGGCTAGACCGAAATAGTGTCGAAGTCTGTTATCGGAAGCACCTGAATATTAACGCCCGCCGAAGAGTGCACTGCCTTCTCTTGAAAAGTTATTATTGTAGCTTCGCGCGCACCCAACTGCTGCGCGGCCTCGGAAATTGCGGCCAACTCTCTTTCCAAAGTTTTCTGACTACTCAAAGACCACGCCACCTGAATCAGGGAGTTCGGCTTGCCATTCTGGAGGACCACGAAGTCCACTTCACGCCCGGAACGTGTTTTATAGTAGAAGAGATCAAGGTTTGCCTTAAGTCCGCGGCGAAGAAGCGAGATGAAAACAAAGTTCTCTAAAAGCCTGCCGTAATCATCCTGCCCACCTACTTTCATACCCGTATAGAAGCCATTATCAACTAGATAGGCCTTTTTCTCTGAGTTAACTCTTTCTCTGGCCTTAAACGAAAATCCCTCAAGCATGAATGTAAGGTATGCCCCCTGCGCATAGCCTATAAACTTACCGACTGTGGCGATCGAAATCCTGCCGAGCATTGCGCGCTCAAGGGAGCGCTGACTCAACGGGCTTGAAACGCTATCTCGGATGATACTCATCAGCGACTTAAGCTCGCTTACGCTGCGAACTCTATAACGCTGCACAATGTCTTTCAGGATTATGGAATCCCAAAGCTCACGAAGATAATTCTGGGAGTTGGCGCGCCCCATCGCCACATCAGGAAAACCTCCAGAAAGGAGATACTGCTTGAATAAATCAGAGTTTCGCGACAGCCCCTGATGGGCTTGGCAATACTCCTCATAACTAAAGGGAAAAACTTCGAACGCTTCATGCCGGCCAGTGAGAGTTGAGGAAAGTTCAGAGCTAAGGAGTTTTGAGTTTGAGCCTGAGATTACAAGCTTCCTACCGCTGCGTTCTAGCCGATTGAGCAGCTGTTCCCAGCGCGGAACTACTTGGATCTCATCAAAAAAATACCAAGAGGCAGCGGGATATGCCTTCGCGAGAGCAAGGTCGATCGTCTCATAGTCAATATCCAGAGGAAGCTGCTCGTCTTCGAAGTTAATATACGCATACTCTTCGCACGAGACGGAGAGAACCTGATGCACCAGCGTCGACTTTCCACTTCTCCTTGGGCCGATAACCGCCTTTATCAATTTCTGTCTTTTAAGACTCTCCCGAAGAGTAGGAGCCAGCATTCTGGTTACTGCCGAGTCGCCAAGTATCTGCTTTCTCTCGACTTTTTGTCGTTCTATGACATTAAACACCGCATTGTTCATATTAAACATAGTATGCTACCTTGTTTAATATGACAAGTTTAGTTTTCATGGCAATCGTTCCGACTTAGAGTCCGGCGCGCCTTCGTGGTGCAGGGCAATTGCATTGGGAATAACCTACCGTTCTAAGATATTGTAGCAGAACCGCCATATATTAGTTTAACGCGAAGGAACGAAGGCCGCGAAGGAGAATCCCCTTCGCG